>JAWOFG010000149.1:0-18263 GCA_046482365.1 Pelovirga sp.
TTTGGTGGGCGTCCACATACGCGCCGGGCACCACAACGTGGTCAGGACTATTCGATGCAGATCAGCATCCCTTTTCGGCTGGCGGTTCAGGGTGGTGAGCGTCGTATCGATTACCGCAGTGACGGCAAGGTCGAGCAGATCAAGGTCAAGATTCCCCCGGGGATTGAACAAGGAGCAAAACTTCGCATCGCTGGTAAGGGAGGTATTAGCCCGGCCGGTGGACCGGCGGGACATCTGTATTTACAAATAGACATTGAACCCGATCCGGTTTTCAACCGTGAAGGCAACGATCTGCTGGTCAGGGCAGAAATTCCTTTCAGTGGCATCTGTCTCGGCACGACCATCGAGGTGCCCACCCTCGAAACCCCGAAACGCGTCAAGGTACCGGCCGGCATGCAACCAGGTCAAAAGATCCGCCTGCGCGGTTTCGGCGTTGCAGCCTCGAGCAAACAGGAAGCAGGTGATCTTTTCGCCATTATCGAGGTGGCTGTCCCCAAAAGCCTTACCGCTGAACAGAAAGAGCTGTTAAAAAAACTTAAAGATGTCGGGCTGTAACCCTTAGCCTGCGACGACGAGACGGGGGCAAGTCATCGGCACAAGGGATCAATGGCACTGGATTCAGGGCTAATTTTCTTGCCTTGCCACCACAGCACAGGCTATAGTGTTGCGCCCGTGAAGAAAACAGCAGAAGGATCAGAGATATCACGGCATGCCGGGCATAGGACTGTGATGCTTGGCAAACAACCTCAAGGTGGCCTCTTTATCTAATGAAAAAAATCCTGCGCTCCCTGCTCCCGGCTTTGTTTTTGTTGTTACTGACTGGTCTGCAATCAGTACTGGGATGTCCCTCTGCGCCGGCCACAGAGCACTCCGCCGTCAGTATCCAGGTCAACGTCTGTCACTTCTTTATCGAAGCCGACAGCGCTGATCCCTGCTGCGACAGCGCAGCCTGCCATCGCACACATTCGCCATTGCAAAATTTCGGCAGTCCTGAATATGTCAATCAGATCAAGGATCTGCTTCCGCTGATCCTTGAATCACGCCAGCAACTGCGGCAACCCAAAACAGATAATAACTTTGTTCCTCCAACTATCTGCTGCCAAAACACACAGCAGCTGTCTACCACCTCCATAGCACCTCGCCAAGCCCTGGCATTTTTACGTACAACCGTCCTGCTCCATTAAGATTCTCCCGTTACGCGCCCCGATAAACGACGCCGGCTGTCGATTATTATGACTTATTTTGTCTGATTTATCAGGCATTTCGCAACGGGAGATACTTACCTTGACAGAAACAGAAAAAAAACAAGACTTCACTGATCGCATATGGGACTTTTTCTGTTCCCTGAAGCTGACCATCATTCTGCTGTTATTGCTGGCAGTGACCTCCATTATCGGCACGATTATTCCGCAGAACTCCTCAGCAGCAGAATATATTCGCCTGTATGGTCAGTCCAACTATGAGCTTTTCACCAAACTCCAGTTCACCGAGATGTACGGTTCCACCTGGTTTATTGGTCTGTTGGCACTGTTCTGCGTCAACCTGATCTGCTGCTCCATCAAACACTTTCCCCGCACCTGGAAGTTCTTTAAAGAGCCTGTCCAGGTTGCCACCCCGGGTCTGTTAAAAAACTCCAGTAACAAGCTGGACTTAAAAAGTAAAGAGTCGCCGGAAGCGGTCCTTGAGAAAGTCAAAGGGACCCTGGATAAAAACTTTGCCAAAACGGTGCGCACTGACGCCGACGGCAAAATCTACCTGTTTGCCCAAAAAGGGATCTTCTCCCGTTTGGGCGCCTACATGACTCATATTTCCATTATCGTCGTTCTGGTTGGGGCCATCATCGGCAATGTTTTTGGCTTTAAAGCCTATGTCAATATCCCGGAAGGGGACTCGGTTTCACACGTGATGACACGGGATGGCAGCCAACGTATCGATCTTGGTTTTGAGGTACGTTGTGACAATTTTGACGTCAAATTCTACCCCAACACCTCCCGCCCAATGGAGTATGCCAGCGATCTGGTGATTCTTAAGGATGGTGATGAGGTCTACGAAAAAAGAATCGTTGTTAACGATCCGTTATTTTTCGACGGCATCATCTTCTACCAGTCGAGTTACGGCCAGGCCGGTGACCCCACCATCAACTTTAAAGTCACCGACAGCCAGAGTGGAGAAACCCAGGAGTTCAGTGCGCCCTTACGCAGTCGGGTAGAACTGGCCGATGGCTACAGCGTCATTGTTACTGATTTTACCGACAACGACCGCAGCTTCGGCCCGGCCATGCGTATGAACATGATCAGCCCGGACGGTGCGCGGGGCAACCCGGTTGTCATCTGGCAGAATTTTCCTGAATTCGATGAACGCCGAGGTGATCGCTTCAGCTTTGCCATGCTCGGCTTCAGTCAAACCTACTTTACCGGCCTGCAGGTCGCCAGGGATCCAGGCGTTAATATTGTCTGGGCCGGCTGTATCATGATGATCATAGGCCCCTTCGTCGCCTTCTTTATGTCGCACAAACGGGTCTGGGCCTGTATAGAACCGGAGGGCAAGGTCACTAAAGTCCAGCTTGCCGGTAATGCCCATCGTAACCAAGCCGGCTTTGCCCTGGCCTTTGATGATCTGATGCAAAAAATGGAAATTGCCGTTAAAAATGATTCCCCGACAAAGGAGGGATAACCCATGGATAGTGGACAACTCTTTAATTTAACCACCATCGCTTATTTTGCTTCGATGGTTCTGTACATCGCTTACATTGCCACCAAAAGCAACAAGGTCGCCACTGCGGCCACCCTGGCAGCCCTGGCCGGATTCATTATCCAGACCGGAGCCTTGGGCATGCGCTGGTACGAATCCTACGCCATCCTCGGCAGTGAACATGGCCGCGCACCCTTGACCAACCTCTATGAATCAGTCGTCTTTTTCGCCTGGTCGATTGTCGGTGTTTATCTCTTCATGGAGTTGAAATATTTCAAAAACCATCGCGCCGTCGGTGCCTTTGTTCTCCCCATTGCCTTGTTTGCCATGCTCTGGGGCCAAATGAGCCTGAACAAATCGATCGACCCGCTGGTGCCGGCGCTGCAGAGCAACTGGCTGACCTATCACGTTATCACCTGCTTTATCGGTTATGCCGGATTTGCCATCGCGTTTGGCGTCTCAATCATGTATCTGCTGAAGATCGGCAAGGAAGAGAAGCACCAGGGCCCGGAACCCATGGGAGGTATTCTCGGCATGTTCCCACCCACCAAGGTGCTGGATGATCTCAACTACAAAGCCATTATGATCGGCTTTCCCATGCTGACCCTTGGTATCATTACCGGGGCCGCTTGGGCTTACTATGCTTGGGGAACCTACTGGAGCTGGGATCCGAAGGAAACCTGGAGTCTGATCGTCTGGTTTATCTATGCGGCCTTTCTCCACGCCCGTTTTACCCGCGGCTGGGCCGGGCGTAAAGCGGCCTGGCTGTCAATGATTGGCTTTGGTGCCACCCTGTTCTGCTATCTGGGGGTCAACCTGGTCCTATCCGGACTGCATTCCTACGGCAGCGGCTGATCACAACAGGCAGCAATCACAAAACAACAAAGGGCGCTTCATCATGAGGCGCCCTTTGTTGTTATTACCTGGGGTTTCCGTCAGCTATCAGGGTCGACAACACACCATCAGAAAGACCGGATAGCGCCTTGGTGCCTCAACCGTCCCGCGCTCCACCTCAAAAACGGTGGAAAAACCAATCTGGTCAAATCCAAGGTTCATCAGGAGATGCTTCAATTCCTGACGATCAAATCCCCGGTGTCCGGTAAAATCAGCGCCATGGAAACTGCCGTCTTCCGCATCCAGATCGGCAATACACAGATGTCCACCGGGGTTGAGCAGCTGATAAAAGCTGTTTAACAATCCTTGAGAGTCCGGTACATGATGCAAGGTCATCAGAGAGCAGATCAAATCGAAACATTGATTTGGTGCGGGATCGGCACACAAATCCAGGTGAAGCGTACGTACCTGATCAAAGCCACCGGCAGCTATCTTTTGTTCAACCACCTCAAGCATCCCTTCGGAACTGTCTGCCAGCACCAGTTCACCAACTGCCGGTCGCAGGGCAAAACCGAGCAGCCCGGTCCCGCAACCGTATTCCAGGGTCCGGGTTGTGGATGTTAATAGCACCTGCTCACGAATAGCGGCTGCAACCACCTCAGCTCGTTCTATCTTTTTCGGATCGGTATCCCAGCGCGTGGCTTTTTCATCAAAACTCATCAGCAGAAACTCCTGTTCATTATAATTTATCACTGTGCATTGATCCCTCTGCACAGGTTCCGGTAACATACTCGACAGTCATCCCTTACATCCATATAATGACAAAATTATTGAATACTTTTTTTGGGAATCCATTTTTTGTTATCAGGAGATTATCATGAACAGTCAGATTGCCGCAGCAATCAACCTGCCCCATCAGCCGGTTGCTATTCTCTGGAGCGATGAGAAACCTGAAGGAGCGCAGATGTTCAAGGATAAATCCTGGGCCTGCTCCCTCTGGCTGACCGCGGCGGCGGCCAAGGGAAAGGTTACCGCCTGCAGTCGCGATGCCTTTGGCTGTTTCGGCGGCGGCACCGGCCTTGGCTTCGGTGATCAGTATCGCAACTTCCCTGGCGGGACCGAGGGGTTCTGCCGCTTTCTCTCTTCCGGCAACGCCGGTCACGCCGAAGGGGAAGCCGTCGCCAAGGCGTTGAAGGCCTTTGCTGATGAGCATTTTATTGAGGAGTATCTGCAGGGAGAGCGCTACCTGAAAAGTCCGGAGGCGGTGCAGGATTTTATCGATGAGTTGCCGATGCGCAATATCCCCACCGAATACGTTGTATTCAAGCCGTTAAGCGAAATCGATCCGCAGCAGGAAGAGCCGATTGTCGTGGTTTTTTACTGCAACCCTGACCAGTTTTCCGCCCTCGGCGTGTTAGCCAACTACAGCTTCGACGGCAACGACAACGTCATTTACCCTTTTGCCGCCGGCTGTCAGGCGATCGGGCTCTACGCCTACGATGAAGAGGAAAAAGATCGTCCCAAAGCGGTGGCCGGCCTGATGGATCTGTCAGCACGCCTTTATCTGCGCAAACACTTTGGCGAAAACGTCATGAGTATGTCGATCCCCTGGTCCATGTTTCAAACCATGGAGAACAATGTCGCCGGATCGTTCCTTGAACGCAACACCTGGAACCAGTTGCTGCAGAGCAGAACAGCCTGATCGCTCTGCCTGCCCTTATTCGACCGGTTTGTACCAGACGTTCATGCTCTCCAGCCCGCCGGAAATCTGGGTGTTCTGCACCAGGGTACCGCCATACTGATACCCGCTTTTGGCAAAGGTGATATTCATGCCGAAAGAGGTGGCGCGAGCAATGGTATAACAGGTCTGAATTTTTTCCTGTGCCATCAGTGTTTCCAGTTCAGCCAGCAGCAGATGGGCCAAGCCCTTGCCCCGACAGGCAGGATCCGTGGCAAAATCAGTCATCTCAGCATGGGATCCCGCCTTGTCAACCTCGGCTGAGGCCAGGGCCATCAGCTCATCTTCCTTCCAGATGCCGGCGTAGATCACATCATCTGTCATCGTCTCGGCCAGGTAGTCCGGCTTATGGATCGGAAAGGGGTAGCTGGAAAAGACCCGTCGGTAGAGATCAGCCATCGCCGAGCAATCATCGGTCAGTGCCAGGCGGCACTGATAGCTCCCGTCATCCGGCAAACTGACAGGAACCGCTGAACCCGTTTTTGCCCGGGCAGCATCCAGCACCTGTGCTACAACCGCTGTATCAGGGTCATTTTGACGCTCCGGGTGAGGATAATTGGCCAGAAACAGGCCATCAACTGCACCCTGATAAAACCCGGGGACCTGAGCCTCGACGCTGTAACCGGCTTGCAGGAAGGGAGCCTTACTGGTCTCAGGAATCTTGGCAAACACCTTGGAGTAGTCGTGCTGATCAACCAGGGCATCAATATATTCAATTACTCCAGACACATCATCCTGCTGCAACTTCATCAGATAAACCCGGTCATTTTCGGGGCCATGCTGCAGCACGGAAGAACCGAAGGTTTCAATCCGATCAACTGGCATCACGTCGCTCCATCCGTTCGTTGCCGGCCGGTGTCAAGCTGATGGTTTCATCATAATCACACAGCAATCGCTCGATCCCGGTGGCATTGTTGTTATCGTCAGCGCCCTCCAGCTTCAGTTGCAGATCACAGGTTGTGCACTGGCGATCACAAAATTTTGTCTTGTAACTTTCCGGTTCAGCATAGGTGGTGATCACCCCTTCGTAGTTGCGCAACACAACCTTATTGGTTGATAAAGAGATCAGATAGTTTGGGGTCAAGGGAATTTTTCCACCACCACCTGGGGCATCAATGACGTAGGTCGGCACAGAAAATCCACTGGTGTGGCCGATCAACCCTTCCATGATCTCGATCCCCTTACCCACCGGTGTCCGGAAATGGGACAGCCCCTCAGACAGATCGCACTGATAAAGATAATAAGGTCGCACCCGATTTTCCACCAGCTTATGCACCAGCGACTTAACGATCCGCACGCAATCATTTACCCCCGCCAGCAGGACGGTCTGATTACCCAGGGGGATCCCGGCATCAGCCAGCTTTCTCAATGCCTGTTTTGAAGAACTGGTAATCTCCCGTGGATGATTAAAGTGGGTATTGAGCCATAACGGCTGGTGTTTTTTGAGCATATCGACCAGACCGTCAGTAATCCGATAGGGAAGCACCACCGGCATGCGTGAACCGATACGGATCACCTGAACATGCTCAATCTGGCGCAATTCGGTTAACACCCAGTCAAGATACTGATCAGAGAGCATCAGCGGATCACCGCCGGAGAGCAGCACATCACGCACCTCGGTAGCACCACGAATATAATCAAGACCAGCGCGAATCTGATCACGATCCGGAATGGAATCGGTATCGCCCACCTTGCGTTTGCGCGTGCAGTGGCGACAGTACATGGAACAGACATTACTGATGTGGAACAGCACCCGATCGGGATAGCGATGGGTGATGCCCGGCGCCGGACTGTCACGATCTTCCGCCAGCGGATCGCTCATGTCACACTTATCGATTTCAAGCTCCTTAGGATCCGGAAACGCCTGGCGAAAAATCGGGTCATTGCGAAAATCATCAGTATCGATCAAGGACAGGTAGTAAGGGGTGATCGACAGGGGAAACTTTCGCAGGGTCAATTCAATTTTGCGCCGCTCCACATCGTTTAGCTTGATCCCGAGCAGCTTTTCAAATGTGTCAACACGATTAATCGAATTACGTAACTGCCAGTGCCAGTCCGTCCATTTGGATTGATGAACCTGGTTTTCGCTCAAATCTGCGGCAATTTTTTGTTGATTGCTGGAATAAATACTCATGATAAAAGCCTTTTTCTCCTTTTCTAAGGATTTCTTGTCGGTTTCCGGTTAAGGGGCAAAACAAAGCGCCTAAACCCAAAAGACAGTTCAAACTAAACAAGACAGAGTTTTTTGTTGAAGGGCAGTCAACGTCCAGTAAGTAACGCCGTCACACTGCTATGGTGATTGAAACGATGGGCAAGTTCAGAGAGATGACAACAGATAATAAACATCTTTAAAATAAAAACTTTCTCGCACGAAGATTTGTGCGGGATTGAATTTTTAAATAAATCAACAAACAGTTTATCAAATATGATCTTTCTTTTCAAGTGCTGATCCAGAACGACCATGTTGATGCAATGTTTTAATATAGATCAGCAGAAAAAAAACCCCCGAAAGCTGTCATCACAGTTTTCGGGGGTCAGTATCGCATGACAGGTGTTAAAGTGGGCTATCGCGAAGCACGACCCGCGCGGGCACTTGCTGCAGCGGCCTGGGGGCTATAAGACTTGCCGGCCGGACGGGCACTACGGCGCGGGCTCTTGCCAGGCTGACGGCTTGAGGGCGCTGCCCCACCACCGCGCTGGGGACGCCGTGCCGGTGAGTCAACGGCCGAAGACACCAGCTTCAGTCCAGCCTCCTGCTCCTGCAAAGGAATCCGTCGTTGCAGGAGAGTTTCAATATCGTGCAGCTGCTTGCGCTCTTCACTGCAGACAAAGGAAATCGCATTGCCGGTGTTGCCGGCACGACCGGTACGGCCGATACGGTGGACATAATCTTCAGGAACGTTGGGCATTTCAAAGTTTACCACAAAGGGCAGTTGCTCAATATCGAGACCGCGTGCCGCAATGTCGGTAGCCACCAGCACCCGCACCCTGCCCTGCTTGAAATCAGCCAGCGCCTTGGTCCTGGCACCCTGGCTCTTGTTGCCGTGGATCGCCGTTGTCGTGATGCCGTCCTTGTCCAGCTGACTGGCCAGGCGGTTGGCGCCGTGCTTGGTTCGGGTAAAAACCAGCACCTGCTGCCAGTTACTGCCGGAAATCAGATGGGAAAGCAACGCGCGCTTGAGCCCCTTGTCAATCCGGTACATCACTTGATCGACCTGTTCGGCAGCAGTGTTGCGCCGTGCCACTTCAATCATCACCGGAGACTTCAGAAAACCGTCAGCCAGGCGCTTGATATCATTGGAAAAGGTCGCTGAAAACAACATATTCTGGCGATTGCGGGGCAGCAGACCGAGAATTTTACGGATATCATGAATAAAGCCCATATCGAGCATGCGATCCGCTTCATCGAGCACCAGCATCTCAACCTGTGACAGATCGATGGTCTTCTGACCGACATGGTCAAGCAGACGCCCCGGAGTGGCCACGACAATATCCACTCCTTTACGCAAGGCACTGATCTGTGGACGGATATTGACGCCACCAAAAATTGCCGTCGAACGTAAGGGCAGATGCTTTCCGTACAAACGAAAGCTCGCTTCAACCTGGGCTGCCAGTTCGCGGGTTGGAGTCAGAATCAGGGCACGAATCGCGCCACTGTGTTGGGGCGCTTTTTCACTCAAGCGCTGCAGCATGGGCAGGGCAAAACCGGCGGTTTTACCGGTACCGGTCTGGGCGCCGGCGAGCAGATCGCCGCCTTGCAGGACCACCGGAATCGCTTTGGCCTGAATCGGTGAGGGTTGGCTGTAGCCTGCTTCAGATACAGCACGGAGGAGTTCGGTCCGCAGACCGAGTTGTTCAAACGACATAAATATTTTTCTCCAAAATGGAACCGGCCCATCCCTAGGCGATAAAACGTAAGGAACGGTCAACAGGCAGGAATCTCTTAATTGATGGTCTAAGGGGGTGATATGCGAGGGGGATACGCAAAAACTAACCGATGGACACGAAAATGATGCCGACCGAAGGCATCAAGGAACACGCACTCTAGCAGATACCAGGGTGCCTGTCCACAACAATCACAAAACGTAACAATACCAGGACAGAAGAAGGCGACATCTAAAGCCAGTTGAGGCCACCAGGAACATCCGCACTAAACTTAGCGTTCCATCCCGAAATCTTCATCGGTCAGAGTAGAAGCAAAATGATCCATCGCTTCTTCAGCCTCACTCGGATCAGGAACTCGAGCCAGATGGATCAGGGCATCTCCCTCATGAACCAGGGGAATTGCGAGCTGGCCGATAATGATCCCGGCAAAGGGGGCAATCACTTTTTCCTCTTCATCGCCCAGGGGATCACTGAGCATTCCAAGCAGATCACCTTTTCTGACAAATCCCCCCAGCTTCATCCGCCGGGTGAAGATGCCGCTCATATTGGCCCGTAGCCAGCTGGTACGATCGGTAATAATCGACTCACGAATCTTTCCGCCACGACCCGAAGTGAGCATATCAACATGACGCATCACCTTGATGATCCCCCTGATACCGGTACGAATCGCGGCATCATTAAAATAAAGGGCTTCACCGCCTTCGTAAACCAGCACCGGTTTTCCCAGCGACGCGACAGATTCACGCAAGGAGCCTTCTCGCATCTCGGACGGCACAACCACCGGTGCACCAAAAGCCATTGCCAGATCAACCGTTTGCTGATCTTCCAGGCTCGCCCTGATCTGCGGCATATTGCTGCGAAAGTTGGACCCGGTATGGAGGTCGATACCAAAATCAGACTTTGTCGCGATCTCATTCATAAAAACATGGGCCAGGCGCCCCGCCAGAGATCCTTTTGCCGTCCCCGGAAAAGAACGGTTAAGATCACGCCGGTCCGGCAAATAGCGGGCGCGCTGGATAAAACCGAAGGGATTAACCACCGGCACAGCAATCAGAGTGCCGCGCAGGTTGTTAAGTGCCCGGTTTTTCAACAGTTGGCGGATAATCTCAACGCCATTGATTTCATCACCGTGTACCGCCGCGCTGACAAAAAGCACCGGTCCGGCGCGCCGACCATGAACAACCTGAACCGGCAATGTCACCTCACTATTGGTGTACAATCGCGCTACCGCCAGTTCGACGGTTTTACGGGTTCCCGGTTTGATTATTTCTCCGCCCAGCGCAAAATCAGCGACTTTCATCCCTGCCCCTTGGTCCGGGTGCGCCCCGGTTTGGCCTGCTTTTCAATAAACTGGTAGATCAGAGCAGCAACATCCTTAGCGGTCGCTTTTTCTATTCCCTCCAGACCGGGAGAAGAATTAACCTCCATCACCACCGGCCCATGATTGGAGCGCAGCAAATCAACCCCGGCCACATTCAACCCCATGATCCGTGCAGCCCGAATAGCGGTCATACGCTCTTCCGGGGTTAAACGCGTGACATTTGAGGTTCCGCCACGGTGCAGGTTGGAACGGAATTCGCCCTCCTTACCCTGACGCTTCATGGCCGCGACAACCTTGTCACCAATGACAAAACAACGAATATCAGCGCCTTGAGCCTCCTTGATGAACTCCTGCACCAGAATATTCGCCTTCAAACCACGAAAAGCCTCAATCACGCTCTCTGCCGCCTTGTCTGTTTCCGCCAGGACAACACCAATACCCTGGGTACCCTCAAGCAATTTGACCACCAGGGGTGCACCACCAACCAGATTGATCAAATCTTTTGTGTACAATGTCGAATGGGCAAAACCAGTCACCGGCAAGCCGATTCCCTTACGCGCAAACAATTGCATACTGCGCAATTTATCGCGGGAACGAGTAATCGCCACCGACTCATTGATACTGAAGACATTCATCATTTCAAATTGGCGCACAACCGCTGTCCCGTAAAAAGTAACCGATGCGCCAATCCGCGGGATCACCGCATCGAACCCCTGCAATTCCTCACCCTTGTAGTGAATTGTCGGGCGCTGGCTGGCGATTGTCATATAACAACGTAACGGGTCGATGACCTGTACGACATGGTCACGCTCTTCTCCAGCCTCAACCAGACGACGGGTCGAGTACAATTTGGGATTGCGCGACAAGACTGCAATTTTCATCACATCCTCCTTTCTTGATTTGTAATTTTCGCAATTCGCAAGATCGACATTAATATAATACTTTTTGTCTATTGACAAACTTTTTTTGTCTATGTATAAATTTTATATTGATTTCACAGGAGGAGCTGGAGTGGACTACGAGCAGATCGCAAAACACCTGGCCGACATCTACCAGGACCCTTTCGGGGGGAAACACAACGGACGCTATCGCATCTCGATGAAACATCTCCGCCAGATCGCCGGCTGCAGAAGGATTTTTCAGGAGGACCTGGCCCAAATCTCTAAAGAAATGTTTCAGAAAGGTTACAGTCTGATTGATATGGAGTCTTTCTTTGTGGTGATCAGCCACAAAACCTTTGTCCACTATCGCCGCTACAGCGATGGCGCATCACAGCAGGATCCCGGTGCCGGCAAAAAATCCAGCTGACATCGGACGCGCATGACAGTTCAATCTGTAACAATCTGTCCCGGAATATCTTCAGGACAACCTCCAAGGAGCAATAAATGAAAACAAAAACTAATTATTGGTTCATTGTACTATTCACCGTCACTCTGCTGATTGCCGGCTGTGGCGGTCCACAACTCAAAGTTGAACCGATGCCGGTACCGGCAAATCCAACCGAGGAAGCCGGCAAACTTGAGGCCGACATTACCCGTGCCCGCCAGCAGCAGGTTAACATTCTTTCGCCAACCTGGTTTGCAAGAGCAGAAGCCTCGCACCAAGAGGCAGCCAGACTCATTGCTGAAAAAGGTGCTATCGGACAGATCAGCAACCATCTGGCCCAGGGATACGCTGAACTCGAAAAAGCACAGGAAATAGCCAAGCTCGCTCGCACCGCTCTGCCTGAGGTCATCAAAAACCGCGAGCTTGCTCGCACCGCCGGGGCCACAGCTTTTGAGCAAGACTACGCGGTGCTCGAAGGTGATTTTCTCGATCTGACCCGGGCGATAGAAAACAACAATGTCAGCTATGCACAACGCAACCAGCAGAAAGTTGCAAACAGCTTCCGTGCTATAGAAATCCGCGCCATCAAGGAAAAAACCATTGGCGATGTGCGCAAGGTGCTCGCTCAGGCAGAGGCAGAAAATGCCGGCAAAATAGCGCCTGAACTTCTTGCCGAAACCCGCGAGGAACTGCTGCGGGTAGAAAATTATATTGCCGCCAACCCTTACGCCACCAAAGAAATGCAGCAAATGGCCGGCAGTACCCTGTTTAATGCCAAACGGCTTTTACAGCTCACCCGCCAGAGCACTGTATTTCAGCAGATGAAACCCATTGATATCAGCCTCTGGACAGAAGACCTCATTGCCGGGATCGCCGCCAACCTGGGCGCACCGGATATGCGTGACCAGTCCTTTGATACCCAAAAGAGTAATGTTCTTGGTGCCGCAACCGCCCTGGTAGCGGACAGAAACTTCCTGTCGAATCAAAGCAGCAACCAGGCTCAGGAAATCGCAGTATTAAACCTGAGACTAAATGAAGAGACGAAAAAACTGGCACAGACCGAAGCGAGCAAAAGAACCGAACAGGAACGCCTGGCTGCCGAGAAAAAAGCTACAGAAGAAAGGCTCGCTGCCGAACGACGATTCAACGAGCTCTACAATCAGGTCCAGGCCATGTTCTCCAAGGATGAGGCCGAAAGTTATAAACAGGGACAACAGATGGTTATCCGTCTGCGCGGCATGAGCTTCCCGATTGGACAGTCAATAATTATGCCGGAAAACTATCCCCTGCTCAGCAAGGTTCAAAATGCCATACGGACCTTTGAAGGTGCCGATGTAACAATTGAGGGGCACACCGATTCCACTGGCTCTGAGGAACTCAACCGGCACTTGTCACAGCAACGCGCTGAAGCTGTTCAAGACTATCTACTCGCCAATCGGGTTATTAGTTCAGAAAAGATTTCTGCTGTCGGCTACGGGCCAAGTCGCCCATTGGCTCCTAACACCACGGCTGAGGGACGAGCCCAGAATCGCCGAATTGATGTAATTATCACTCCCTGATCATTGCATACTGTTTTAAACCGGGACATGTTTGTGCCGGTACCTTCAGGGTCATCTCTTCGCAGATGAGAAGGTATCGGCACAATTTTCGGTTCTACCTGCCACCTATTAAATACTGAATACTGTTCACAATATATTTTCATCGCCATCAACCGGCTGACAGGTTTTAAACCATGGACATCCAACAAACGGAAAAACCCTGGGAATATCTCGAAGAACTGATCGCGGCCAAGGACGCTGCCCGGATTCGGTCTTTTCTTGACAGCACAAATCCGGCTGATACGGCTCTGGCAATTTCACGAATTGATGATGACCTTGTCAATGATCTGATGATCCTGCTCAGTCCGGAAGATGCGGCTGAACTCATTGAAGATCTGCCTGACACCCAGGCGGCCGAAATCATGGAAGATCTGGAGCCTTCCCAGGCCGCCGCGATCTTTGAAGAGCTGGACAGTGACCATGTAGTCGATATTCTGGGTGAGATGGACGATGATGACGCCAACGCCATCATCGGGCAGATGAATGCGGAAGATGCCGAGGAGGCACGGCAGTTTCTCACCTATGATGAAGACACCGCCGGCGGCTTGATGATCTCGGAATTTCTCGATTACCGCAGCAACCAGACGGTTCAGGATGTCCTTGATGATCTGCAGGCCAACCGCGAAGAATACGCCGAGTACGATGTCCAATACATCTACATAACCGACAACACCGGCCAGCTTGAAGGGGTGTTGCGGATGCGTGATCTGCTTTTCCCCCAGCGCTTGACGACCCTGGGAAAACTGATGATCCGCAATCCCTACAAGATCATCGTCACCGCGCCCCTGGACGAATTGCGCAATTTTTTTGAGGAGCACAATCTCTTTGGCGCACCCGTGGTCGACCAGGACAACCGGCTGGTGGGTATTGTTCTGCCGGAGGCGGTAGAAGACGCCAAACAGAAAAAAAGTGTGAATCAATTCTTGGGCCTCTCCGGTATTATCGGTGGTGAAGAGTTCAGATCCATGCCGCTGGCGGTAAGAGCCGGGCGAAGATTTTCGTGGCTGTCACTGAATATCTTTTTGAATATCATTGCCGCCAGTATTATCGCCCTGTATCAGGACACCATTGCAGCAGTCATCGCTCTTGCCGTCTTTCTGCCGATTGTCAGTGATATGAGTGGTAATTCCGGACAGCAGGCGGCGGCTGTCAGTATGCGTGAACTGACCCTCGGTCTGCTGCGCCCGCACGAATTAGGGCGGGTCATCATAAAGGAATCCAGTGTCGGCATCCTCAATGGCATCGGATTGGGGTTGCTGCTTGGCGGACTGGTATATTTCTGGCAAGGCAACCTGGTACTGGGGATGGTTATCGGCCTGGCATTGGCATTAAATACAGTGCTGTCGGTTCTGGTTGGTGGACTGACGCCCCTGCTTCTTAAAATGCTCAAGCTTGACCCGGCACTGGTAACCGGTGCACTCATTACCACGATTACCGACATGGGGGGTTTTTTTCTGGTGTTAAGTTTCGCGACCATCGTATTGGACAAGCTCTGACATGGAAAAAAAAATACAGGTTGGGTGGCGCGAGTGGGTTTCTCTTCCGGAACTGAACATTGCCAGGATCAAGGCAAAGATCGATAGCGGGGCAAGAACATCAGCTCTGCACGCGTTTTTTGTCGAACCCTATGAAGAAAATAATCGACAGATGGTGCGCTTTGGGGTAAGACCCTTGCAAAAACGTAACAGTGCCTGGGTCGAGTGTTCCTCTGTGGTCCATGATTACCGTGAGATCTGCGATTCCGGTGGACACCGCGAAATGCGTTACGTGATTTATACTCCGGTCAGGTTAGGTCAGCGCATCTGGCCGATTGAAATGACTCTCACCAACCGCGACACGATGAAATTTCGTATGTTGCTGGGACGCAGTGCTTTGGCAGGGATGATCGTATATCCGGATCAGTCCTATCTCTTTGGGCGCCCGGATCGACACCAGCTGAGAAAAACAGAGTAAACAACCCCTGCTGAGCCCAAGGTTGGCATTGTCTGAATCCGAGATCAGCACTCTGAACTGAACGAGGTAAAAGCGTGGTGAACCGCTTTCATTCTCCGCATCCATATGACCGCACAGGTTGGCGACAGCGCTGTTTTCAAGTCATTTTCGGCTATGACACAAAGGCAGGACGCCGCTTTGACATCGTCCTGGTCCTCGCCATTCTGGCCAGCGTTACTGTTGTCATCAGCGATTCCGTTACCCTGCTGCACCTGCGCTACCGGGAGATCTTCAGAACGGCGGAGTGGGCATTCACGCTCCTCTTCACCCTGGAATACATGGTGCGGCTTGCGGTGATCCGTCAGCCCCTCAACTACGTGCGCAGTTTTTATGGTGTAGTAGACTTGCTGGCTCTGCTACCGACCTATCTGTCCTTGCTGTTCCCCGGTCTTCATTTTCTTGCCGTCCTCAGGGTCTTACGCATCCTGCGCATATTCGAAGTCCTGCATATGCGCCGCTACACACGTGCGACAAGTGTATTGCTCGACACGCTGGATAACAGTTGGCGTAAAATCCTGGTATTTCTGTTGGCGATGTTGACCATCATCACCATTTTCGGTGCATTGTTATATGTTATTGAAGGGCCTGAACACGGGTTTACCAGCATCCCCATCTCCATGTACTGGGCATTGGTAAGCGTTTCGACGGTTGGCTATGGCGACATCTCGCCGGCAACCCCATTCGGCAAGCTTGCCGCATCCATCCTGATTCTGATCGGCTACGGCATTATTGCCGTACCAACCGGCATCTATACCGCAGAACTAGCCACATCGTTGCGCACGCGAAAGGATGGACGGATCTGCGAATCCTGCGCTAAAGCCGACCATACCACCGACGCAATCCATTGCCGCCACTGCGGCGCAACGCTGCCTGAAGCAAAAAAAATGGTGGAAGGCACGTAAGGACAGGCCCTATCCGGGACAGGCTGTATTATCTCCCTTTATTTTCCTTCAAGGAAGAGCCACTCCGCAGGATCCATCACAATGCGGCGGATTGTCGGTCTTCCAGCAGGTACATAAGTAAACCCGCTCGCGCTCAGTGACAGTAAAACGGATCGGTACTTCGCCACCGGCCTGATGGTGGCCATCGCAGAAAGGCAAACTGTCCGATTCCCCGCAGGTACAGCGAAAATAAGTCCCCGGCTCCAGGGTGATAGCTATCGGCATGGCCTGATCGTCCTCTGCTCTACTCATCTCATTCCTCCTGATTTTCTTTAACCACAAACTTTGCCCATCAGCCAGGCCATATTTTCCCCCAGCCGGCGCATGGTGTCCATCCCTTCGGTGTCATTGGCAACCTCGCCGGGATTGCGGCCGTAGGCAATGTTCCAATAACTCGAACCGGGAACAATCACCTCGTTGATGAGAAAATAGTTCTGCAGGGTCTGCAACGCATGCATCGAGCCACCACGGCGCACGGCGACTACTCCGGCACCAACCTTGCGGCGCAAAAGATGACCATTGGCGCGACAGACA
This sequence comes from Pelovirga sp., assembly GCA_046482365.1. Classification (GTDB taxonomy): domain Bacteria; phylum Desulfobacterota; class Desulfuromonadia; order Desulfuromonadales; family Geopsychrobacteraceae; genus Pelovirga. The sequence continues at coordinate 16,861 of JAWOFG010000149.1, forward strand.
AAACCACTGCGGTCGATAAAGGCTTTCATTTCTGCAGTGACATCGGCAAAATAGGTCGGTGAACCCAGGATGACACCATCGGCAGCAATAACCTTCTGCAGAACATCATTGAGTGGGTCTGAATCGATAATACAGCGCTGGTTCTTGTTTTCGACGCACTTCATACAAGCAGTGCAACCGCGCAGGTTGGTTCCGGCCAGCTGAATAATTTCCGTGCTGATCCCGGACGCTTCCAAAGGATCACACACCGTTTTCAGCAACAGATTGGTATTCCCCTGGGGGCGCGGACTACCGTTAATAGCGATCAGCTTCATAGACTCTCCTGTGGGGTAAAAAATAATGAGCAAAAACATTGTCTTGATCGGCATGCCCGGTGCCGGCAAAAGCACCGTCGGGGTCATTCTCGCCAAACGCCTCGGCTTTGATTTTGTCGATACCGATCTGCTGATTCAGTCGTACTGTGGTGCACGCCTGCAAGAGATCATCGACAGCCAGGGCCTGCCTCGCTTTCGCGAAATCGAAGAGCAGACCCTCATCGATCTCGATGTACAAAACAGCGTCATTGCCACCGGCGGCTCGGTCATCTACTGCCCCAAAGGGATGGCGGCTCTTGGGACCAAAGGGATATTCGTTTATCTGCAGGTGCCGTTAATCGACCTTGAACAACGGCTCGCCGATATGGGCCAACGTGGCCTGGTGATGCACAAGGGACAGACCCTTGCCCATCTTTACCAACAACGCGTACCCCTCTACGAAAAGTACGCCCAGCTCACCCAAGACTGTACCAACCTCAACGCCGAGCAGGTGGCCGGGGCACTGGAAGCCGCTCTGAAACGGTATTTTTGCGGCGCCATTTAGCCGCTGGATTTGATGTAGTGGGTCAACTGCTCTATCAGAAACTCCTTATCGGCAATCGCTGCCTTAACCAGGTCACCGATCGATACGAGGCCTTGCAGCGAACCGTCCACCACTACCGGCAGATGGCGAAAGCGCTTTTCTGTTACCAAAGCCAGGCATTCATCGACACTCTGTTCAGGAACAACTGAGGTCACCCTCGAAGTCATCACATCTTTCACCAATAACGGCAACATCTCAGCCTGCTTTTCCGCCACAATACGAACAACATCGCGTTCGGTAAAAATACCAGCCAAATTATCGTTATCATCAACCACAACAACAGCCCCAATACCAGCTTCAGCCAGACAGACCACAGCCTCCAACGCTGTCTTATCCTGATGAATCGTGATAACCCGCTTGCCTTTTTTGGCCAGAATTTCCTTGACTGTTTTCATGCACTGCCTCCAGATCATACAAAGGGAAACTTCAGTGTGGCACACTCACCACCAATATGAACAAAAAGAGCAGGCAAAAACAAGAAATTTGCGCTAGAGTAGCTGGATGTT
>JAWOFG010000206.1:0-7473 GCA_046482365.1 Pelovirga sp.
CAGGCGGAAAATTCCGGCGCTGTGGAGTTCGCACCGATGGAGCTTAAATCGGCGCGAGATAAGCTGAATCAGGCCCAACTTGCCATGGACAGGGAAGAACATGTTGGCGCCCGCAGGCTGGCCGATGAAGCCATGGTCGATGCAAATCTGGCAGAGGCCAAAGCCCGTTCTGCCAAGTCAAAAAAGGTCGTTGAGGAATTAAAGGAAAGCATTCGTGTTTTACAACAAGAGATGAACCGCTAGTGAGCCATTGCCGCTACTTTTTAAAGGAGACCACCATGAAGTCATATTTGTCGCCCTTGATGATTCTGCTCGGGGTGTCTGTCGTTAGCATGCTGTTGTTTGGTTGCAGCACGGTCGTACCGGAAAATGCCCTACTTGAACAGGCCCGATCTTCGTTTACTGAAGCCCAGCGGGATCCTGATGTGCAGAAGAACGCATCCCTTGAGCTGCAAAAAGCAAAAATCGATCTGGAGCAGGCGGACAAAGCACTGCAAGAGGGGGCCGAAACGCCGGAAGTGGAGCACTTCGCCTATCTTGCCAAGCAACGTACAGCCATCGCCCGGGAAGTCACCAACGTAAAGCTGGCGGAGCAGGCACTTGATGCGGCCAGCGCAGAGCGCAACGCAGTCCTGTTACAAGCCCGCACCCGGGAAGCGGAGCAGGCACAGAGACTGGCCGAAGCGGAAAAAAAGAAAGCCATGACCGCCGCTGAACAGGCCGATTCTGCCCGCATGCAGGCTGCCGCGGCTCGTGAGCAGGCCGACGCATCTCGTCTGCGGGTTGGAGCGATGTCCGCCGAAGCGGAAAAAACCAGGGCAGAAGCGCTGGAGGCCGCCGAGCAGCGGAAAAAACTGGAGGCGCAAATCGCTGAGTTAGAGGCCAAAAAATCGGAACGGGGCCTTGTCATCACTCTGGGTGATGTTCTGTTCGACATCAATAAAAGCGAGCTGCGTTCAGGAACCCAGTACACCATCGACAAACTTGCTGCCTTCCTGGCCGAATACCCCAAACGCAATGTCTTGATCGAAGGCTTTACCGATAGTACCGGCACCGCTGAATACAACCAGGGTCTCTCGGAACAACGCGCTGATGCGGTACGCAATGCCCTCATAACCCGAGGTGTTGATTCACGGAGGCTCAAGGTCCGCGGTTATGGCGTCGAGTTCCCCGTTGCCAATAACGAAACAGCCGCAGGACGGCAGCTTAACCGGCGGGTCGAAGTCATCATTTCGGATGAAGAAGGGCAAATCATTGAGCGAAAAAACTAAAGACCCAGAAGGGGCTATATCCATGAAATGTTACGAAACCGGCAAAATTAAATTCAAACCTTTTGGCTGGTGCGAAGTCAGCAAGAATCATCCGCAAATCTGCAGGAGCAGAATGCCGGATCCCGGTTCGGATACGTACTGTTTCCGAACGGAAGCCAAACAGGTTCGACATAGGGAGAGCACATGAAGTCAGGCAACAGGGATCAACTGGAAGGCAAGTTACACGAGATGAGAGGCAAGATCAGGGAGGCGGTCGGAGAAATTACCCACAATCGCGAACTCATGTCCGCGGGCAAATCTGAGCATATCAGCGGCCAGATACAAAGAAATATCGGGCAGATCAATGCCATGATGCTTCCGGGATACAAGTAAGAATAAGGAGAAGGCTACACATGAAAACATCTGTTTTATTAGGAATCATTCTCATTGTCATCGCAGTTCTTGCTTTTGCTTATCAGGGCATCAGTTATACATCCAGAGAAAAAGTGATTGATCTCGGGCCACTGCAAATGTCCGCGGATCGGACTAGAACACTACCTTTACCCCCGATTGTCGGAGGGGTAGCACTTGTAGGTGGCATTATATTGCTGGTTGTCGGCAATAAAAAAAGCTGAAAAACGGTGGCGATAAAAAGCCAGAAAGGAAAATCTCATGTTCAAACCACAGCAATTAATGAAGTTTCTGGTGCTATTAGTCATGACCATTGCATTCATGGGTTGTGCCTCTACTGCAAAACAGTCAAGCCCTGGTGATTATGTCGACGACACAGTCATTACGACCAAGGTCAAAGCAGCCATTTTTGATGATCCGGAGCTGAAAGTGATGCAGATCAGCGTCGAGACCCTCAAGGGTGTCGTCCAGTTGAGCGGCTTCGTCGACTCCAAGCGGAGTATCAGCAGAGCTGGAGAAGTAGCAGGTAGCGTTCCCGGGGTTAAAAGTGTGAAGAACGATCTGATTGTAAAATGAACATTCTGCTCGTCTACCCGCACTATCCCGCCACTTTCTGGAGTTTTCGCTACGCCATGAAATTCATTGGCCGGAAAGCGAGTTTTCCGCCACTGGGTCTGATGACGGTGGCGGCGATGCTGCCGGACAGTTGGGGGAAAAGGCTGGTCGATTTGAACGTGCGGCCCCTTGCCGACGCAGACCTGCAATGGGCCGATTACGTTTTTATCAGCGCCATGAGCATCCAGCGCACCTCGGCAGACGAGGTCATTGAGCGCTGTTTGCAGCTGGGAGTAAAAATCGTCGCCGGCGGTCCCCTGTTTACCTCTTGTCATGAAGATTTTATTGAGATTGATCATCTGGTGCTGGGTGAGGCGGAGATCACCCTGCCCCGGTTTCTGGAGGATCTGCAGGGCGGCACGCCGCGACGTATCTATCATGCAGAGGAGTGGGCGCAGCTCGAACAGACGCCCATTCCCCTCTGGAATCTGGTCAGAATGCGCGACTATGCCGCCATGAATGTCCAGTACGGGCGCGGTTGTCCTTTCGATTGTGAGTTCTGCGATATCACCTCCCTCTTCGGTCGCCGAGCTCGCAGCAAACCCCTGTCGCTTCTTTTGGCCGAGCTCGAAAGTCTCTATGCCGGGGGTTGGCGAGGAGCGATCTTCTTCGTCGATGACAACTTCATCGGCGACAAACCCAAGCTCAAGCAAGAGATTCTGCCGGCCCTTATTGACTGGATGAAAATCAGAAATTATCCTTTTTATTTCTACACCGAAGCGTCAATTGATCTCGCCGATGATGCGGAACTGCTGACCTTGATGGTGGACGCCGGTTTCGAAGAAGTCTTTATCGGCATCGAAACACCACATGACAGCGGGCTTTTTGAGAGTGGCAAGATCCAAAACAGAAACCGCGACCTGCTCCTCTCGGTCAAACGCATCCAGCAGGCCGGGCTTCAGGTGCACGGCGGCTTCATCGTCGGCTTCGATAGCGATCCGATCTCAATTTTCGACCAGCAGATCCGCTTCATTCAAGAGAGCGGCATTGTCACCGCCATGGTCGGAGTGCTCTCTGTCCTGCGCGGCACTAAACTTCATCAACGGCTGGAACAGGAAGGACGGTTGCTCAAGAGCTCCTCAGGAGACAATACCGCCATTGATCTGAATTTTGTCCCCCGCATGAAAGCAGAGGCCCTGATTGCCGGTTACCAGGACATCCTTAACACCATCTATGCCCCCAAGCAATTCTACCAACGGGTAACCCGGCTCTTTCGTGAATACCAGCCCCGGCCTCAGACCGGATTTCATTTGCAGCAGGGGCATCTGGGGGCTCTTTTTAAATCAATGCTGTTTCTCGGGGTACTCGGCAAGGAACGCTTCCATTTCTGGAAACTCTTCTTCTGGTCGTTGTTCCGCAGACCCCGACTTTTCCCGCTAGCCATTACTTATGCGGTATACGGTTTCCATTTCCGCAAGGTTGCTGAACAGATCAGCGGGGGCCATCTGTTCGCTGACAACCAGGGTGGAGACACCAGCAAGGTCGGTAGTTGAAAATAATGGCGGCAGGTTCATGACAGCTCAGTAACAAGAGCGGCAATCCCCTTAACTTACTGGAGATATTATGGAGCATCAAAAAGATTCTGCGGCTGAGGGTAACCGGTGGCGCCACCGAGCTGAGGCCTATCTGTTTATGCAACGATCGGGGAAAACAGTTACTCGAACAGACTCTGAAATCCAGGGTCTTCTTCATGAACTGCAAGTTCACCAGATCGAACTGGAGATGCAGAATACAGAGTTGCGCCGGACCAGAGATGAGCTGGAAACATCCCTTGCCATGTATACCAATCTATACAATTTTGCTCCGGTAGGCTATTTTACCCTCACTCGTGACGGCACCATTCAGGCCGTCAACCATAGTGGGGCGGCCCTCCTGAACAGCGAGCACTCCCGCTTGCTTGGAAAACGCTTTGGTCAGTATGTCATCCCTGAAGATAGAGCTTCCTTCGCCATCTTTTTCGAAAAGATTTTTGCCGGTCGGGATAAGGTAGAGGGAGAAGTAACGTTACTGAACACGAAAAACATGCCACTCATCGTGCGGATCGAAGCGGTGAAGACCGTATCAATGCAGGAGTGCCTCTTTGCCCTCATTGATATTACCAAAAACAAACATTATGAGGAGAAACTTCAGTATCTGAGTGCCCACGATACCCTGACCGGTCTTTTCAACCGTTCATTTTTTGATGCGGAACTGGAACGTTTGATGGACAGTCGCCTTTACCCGGTCAGCGTTATTATCGCGGATGTCGATGATCTCAAGGGCATCAATGACACCTTCGGGCATGCTGCGGGAGACCAGATGATCAAGCTTGCCGCAAAAGTGCTACGTCACGCTGTTCGACCGGAAGATGTGGTCGCCCGTATCGGCGGGGATGAATTTGCGATTCTGTTGCCGCAAACGACAAGCACCGATGAGGCACTTCTGCGGATGCGCCAGTGCCAAGAAACAATTCAATATGATGATGCGGAGTTACCGCTGCAACTCTCCCTCGGTGCCGCAACGGCCCGCAATAGCGGGCAGCTCAGGGATGCCATGCTACTCGCTGATTTACGTATGTATGAGGATAAGAACAGTAACAGAGAGTGTCGAACAATGGATTGAGTTAAGCGGCAGGCCCGGCAGGACTTGCCGCTTGAACGAATCGCTGTAAATGCCAAAAAAATTGTTTCAGTTTTTTTTGTTGCTGGTTCGACCGTATGCACGTGCATAACCGCTGATTCCCATCATCAAGCGCAGCCAGCCGTAACTCAACCAACTCAGAAAACGTAAACCTGTGGACTGCTGTTTCCAGTTATCAGCCAGAATCCGCTGACCATCTGTTTCCATGGTCTTCTCCATGCTTTGCGCCAGGGTCGTAGCGAAAGCAGGATCGTTGATGACCACATTTGCCTCACGGGAAAGCAGCAGACTGAACGGATCGATATTTGAAGATCCTACCGTCGCCCAAAACCTGTCGATCACCGCCGCTTTGGCGTGCAAAAAACTCAGGTGGTATTCGTAAATTTCAATGCCCGCCGCAAGAAAATTGCCATAGAGCGCCTGAGAGGCATAACGCTGGAGAGGATGATCAGACTTTCCCTGGAGTAATAGAACCACCCGCACGCCTTGCCCGGCTGCATTGATCAGCGCATGCCGAAAATCGACCCCCGGCAAAAAATAGGCACTGGCGATGATGATTTCGGATTTCGCCTGTTTGATCGCACCCATATAAGCGGCTTCAATGTCCCGGCGGTGGCGAAAATTATCTCTTACCAGGAAGGCAGCACTCATTGTTCCACCGCTGAAGGTCGAAACCGGCAAAACCCCGGAGCGGACCGTTCCTTTGCGAAAATGCTTCCACGCCACCATGGACCAGAGGCGTTGTGCAGAAAGACGGATCACATCCACCAGTGGCCCTTGCACGCTGACGGCAAAGTCATAGCGAGGGGGCATGGCGTACGTTTCTTCCCAATCGGCAATAATGTTGATACCCCCGACAAAGGCGATCTCCCGGTCTACTACCACGATTTTTCGATGCATGCGGCGCAGGCGCTTGCGTCGAAACGTCCAGGGGGAGATCTTCGGTCGATAGACGAGGATTTGGATCCCGTCGTCCCGCAGCTGATTTCGCATGCTGCGCGGCAGGTCCTTGGATCCGTAGCCGTCGATCAGCACGTAGACGTGAACCCCACGCCGGGCCGCTCGCTGCAGGGCCTCCGCGATTCGCTGTCCAATGGCATCATTTTGATAAATATAGGTTTCAAGATAAATTTCATGACAGGCTCGATCAATCGCGGTTTCGATAGCGGGGAAATAGGCGCTACCGTTCTGCAACAGGGTAATTTGATTGCCCGGAACAAGACTGCACCAGTTCGCGGCCAGAACGGCGCGATAAAAACTTCGCCGTCGGTGTTTCGTTTGAGAGATCCCAAGACCAGATTCATCTGCTTTCATAGAAGTTTCCGTGGAGCCTTGATTAAACGGAATTGAATGTCTTGTCATACTGATAAGAAGATACTCAGAAGAAGTCATCGTTTCTTCTTCAGAGTTTACTACAAATTAATTTCAATTCCTGCCGACGATTTCCCGTAATCTTGGGATAAGTTGTCTTTAGATCGTTGAGTGCATCAATGATTAATCAACCGGGCACGCCGGCGTGACAAGGCGCATGAGCGGTGCTGGTCGCGTTTAGACAGGCCTCATACGCTCTCATGTAGTCGCACCAGCGTTTCCGCTCACGCACGTCCACGAGGCAGAACTTCCACTTCTTGTCCATCTCATCGATACCGCCGCAACCGAGTTGAAATCGAACTCACGCCATTCGGATTAGCAGGAAGGTGGTCGCGTTTTATAATTCGTCTTGCGTTATGTGGAGAGTTGAAGTTGGATTGAGTGCGTAATTGTTACAAACCCTGGCCTACGAGAAACGCCCCTGATCTGTTGACTGGGGGCATTTCTCATTCTACAACGGGTGACATTTGAGTTGTGCTTTACAAACGAAGCACAGTGTAGTTTACATCCGAACGAGCGACTTGTTATGCGTCTTCAAGTTCAATGCTCATACGATATGTTAAGTGAAGAAGAACGAGCATCATTCCGTCTTTTGGAAGAAGCCGGCAAGTTGAATCTTCCTGCTGATGACTTAGGTTAGTTTTGCCAGCAATTCCTTAGCAGCCGCGGCAGAAGACGCGGGGTTTTGTCCAGTAATCAATAAACCATCAGACTCAACATGGGTCGCCCAGTCTCCCTGTTTTGAATATTGACCGCCGTTCTGCCTGAGCATGTCTTCGACCAAAAAGGGGACGACTTTGGTCAACCCGGCGGCCTCTTCTTCACTGTTAGTGAATCCAGTGACGGCTTTCCCCTGCACCACAGGTGTTCCGTCTGAATTCTTGGTGTGACGCAGCACACCAGGCGCGTGACATACGGCGGCAATGGGTTTTCCCGTAGCAAGCATCGCTTCGATCAGGGCAATGGAAAAGGGATCTTCGGCAAGGTCCCACAGAGGGCCATGACCGCCAGGGTAAAATACGGCGTCAAAATCAGCAGCTGAAACGTCAGACAACTTGAGCGTGCTGGACAAAAGGTTCTGTGCTTCGCCATCGACCTTGAAACGACGTGTCGCTTCGGTCTGGGCATCCTGGGCGTCACTCTTGGGGTCGAGTGGAGGCTGACCACCGAGTGGTGAGGCGAGAGTAACCTCCGCCCCTGTGTCTTT
>JAWOFG010000042.1:0-4048 GCA_046482365.1 Pelovirga sp.
TAACAGTTTTCGTGACAGCCGCAGTGTCGACAAAAAGCCGTTTGTGGGTGATGTGCAGCTTGGTGGGGTTCTGGTATGGAACCGTATCAGGGTAAGTTATACCCATGTCCTGCGGACGCGCGAATTCGATACCCAGAAGAATAAAGATAATTTTGGTTCGGTGGCCGCTTCGATTCAGTTTTGACCGTTGACCATCAAAAAATAGTAATAGATAACAGTGGTTTCCGTGATCATGATCACAGAAATCGCTGTTGTTTTTCGCGTGCAGGTGGTTGCGACTGAAAAATCAGTCATGAGCTCCATAAGGGAGGATAAGGTTGAGCAGAACGCCGACAACCCTCGGCCCGCAATGCCGTGTTGATCTTTCTGCTGGCCCTGGCTTCTATCGTTGTTGTTGCCATGTTTCCCGAACTGCGAACCATTACTGCCGGTGAAAAGCCGATCGGTATGGCCGTTATTATCCAGATGATGATGCTCCCGGTCGATATGTCCCTGGGGCTGCCGCCGGCCTTGCTGCTTGCCATCATGCCGTCGTCCTACGGGCATTTCTTTATCCTCAACTACCCGTCGGATATCGCCACCGTCAATTTCGACAGCAGCGGTACCACCAAAATCGGCAAGTGGTACTTCAATCACAGCTTCATGGTCCCCGGTCTGATTGCCGTACCCACCGCCTGTATTGTCGACTACTTTATCGCCATGGTTGTTATTGGCTGAAAGTGAACCGGCAAAAACAGACACAATCCCTCCCGCATCAGGTTGATCCGGGAGGGGTTGTTTTTTTATCTAGGTCAGAATACCTGGCCTGTCCTCCCTCGAAAAATCGCGACTGATCCTGTCCATTTGACGACTTACCAACAGCGTGGTATATATTTTTGCTAATTCTGATTTCAAATCTCATTCTTTGCCAGCACTTCCGGCAATAGACCCGCAATGAGGTGGACCGTTCATGCTCTTGGTGTGTTCGGGACGAACCCTCTCTCAACAGGACAGCACTGAGTTGTAATGTTTCGTTGCAACATCGGGTGCGGGCGGTCCTGCCCCACTAAAAAATTGATTTGTCGACCTCGGGTGACCTCGGCTGTCTTTCTTTGTGTTTTCCCCTGAATCAACTTCCTCTTTTTTTACAGATTTTACCCGCATGAAGAAACTCGGCGTCCCTAAGGATTGGCAGTTTGTCCGCTTGTTCCAGGGAGTCCCCCCCCTAAAACCTTTATGGAGGATCGGTATGAAAACTACACTGAAATTTTTGGCCGTAATCTTGTTACTGTTGCTTCCCTTTGCCGCGATTGCTGACGATTTGCAGAAGGTTCAAAGCCGAGGCACGGTCAGTTTTGCCATGAGTGGTCAGTATCCGCCCTTTAATTTTGTTGATCAAAACAATCTGCTCAGCGGTTTTGATGTTGAAATCTGCAGTGCCATCGCCAGTCGTGTGGGTGTTAAAGCCAAACCACTGTCAACAGCATGGGACGGGATTATCGCGGGATTGCTGACCAACCGCTTTGATCTGATTTGCGGTAGCATGGCGATCACAGAAGAGCGTCTCAATTCAATTGATTTCAGTGATCCTTACTATCGTTCAGGGGCGCAACTGTTTGTCAAAAAGGGGTCTTCTCTGACGAGTACGGATGACCTGGATAATAAAAAAATCGGCGTGACCCTTGGAACCACCTATGAGGAATGGGTGCGTACCAACCTGTCGGGAGTTGATGTGCGCACATACAAGGGAGTGCCCGATATGCTGCTCGAAGTGATGAACAATCGTATCGATGGGTTTATCACCGACCGGATTGTCGGAGCAATGGCGATCGATGAGCGCAATGCTCCCATCCAGATGGCGGGTTCGCTACTTTACGAAGAGCGGATGGGTATCGCTTTGCGCCAGGGGAACCCGCAATTGAAAGAAGCAATCAACGCTGCGTTGGCACAAATGAAAGAAGACGGGACCTACCGAGATATCAGTATGAAGTGGCTAAAAATTGACGCACGCTAAATAAATTGACCGGCATTCTCACTTAAGGGAATGCCGGTCAACGGCGCAAGGATCCCTGATATGTTCGATCTGTCTGTGATTATTCATTATTTCCCTTTTTTTCTCAAGGCTGCCGGGCTGACATTGCAGATTTCGGTGATTTCGCTGGTTCTGGGCCTGATCTTCGGTCTGATAGCGGCACTCTGTGTTTTGTCGAAAAACCTACTGCTTCAGTGGTCGGCACGTTTTTATGTCTGGCTGATTCGATCAACGCCGTTGCTGGTGCAATTATTTATCATTTACTTCGGATTTCCTCAGTTTGGTCTGGATTTAAGTCCGTTCTGGTCCGGGGTTCTGGCATTGGCATTGAATACCGGTGCCTATAATGCCGAAACAATTCGCGGGGGGATATTATCGATACCAAGTGGGCAGGTCGAAGCGGCACGTTCACTCGGCATGAGTTCCAATTTGACCATGCGGCGTATTGTACTGCCACAGGCGTTACGTCTCATTATTCCCCCCTTGGGGAATAACTTCGTCATTCTGATCAAGGACACATCTCTGGTGTCGACAATTACCCTTGTGGAGTTGACTCTGACCGCGCAGCGCTTGATCGGTTCAACCTATAAGCCCTTTGAAATGTATTTAATGGCGGCATTCTTTTACGCCCTGCTGACAACCGCAGCCACCCTGCTACTGAAAAAACTCGAAACTCGTGCCGCCTGGAGCCACGCGTGAACACAGAGATAAAAAAAAACGCACAACCGATGATCGATATCTGTAAATTGCATAAAAGTTTCGGCGATCTGGAGGTTCTTAAAAATATTGACCTGCAGATTGCCGACAGTGAAGTTCTGGTGTTGATCGGTCCGAGTGGATCAGGAAAAAGTACCCTGCTTCGTTGTCTGAATCACCTGGAAAAACCGACATCCGGAGAGATTTTTATTAATGGGGAACTGGTTAATCGGAGCGACTTGTCGCCGCGTGCATTTCAGCGACATCTGAACAGCGTTCGTACACATATGGGAATGGTTTTTCAGCACTTCAACCTGTTTCCGCATAAAACCGTTCTTGAAAATATCATTGAAGCCCCGCTTCAGGTATTAAATCGAAACCGTGAAGACGCGCAGCAGTCAGCAACAGAATTGTTGGAACGGGTTGGTTTGACGGATAAGCGTGATGAATATCCGGCCAGGCTTTCCGGTGGACAAAAGCAGCGCGTTGCTATTGCCAGGGCGCTTGCCATGTCACCTTCAGTGATGTTGTTTGATGAGGTGACCAGTGCGCTGGACCCGGAATTGGTCGGCGATGTGCTGCGGGTTATGGAGGGTCTGGCCCGTGATGGCATGACCATGATTGTTGTTACCCATGAAATGGGGTTTGCACAACGGGTAGCTGACCGTGTGGTCTTCATGGCCGATGGAGAAATCTGCGAGGAGGGTTCACCTGACGAGATATTTACCAATCCGCGCGAGGTTCGGACACAGAAGTTTCTTGGTGATGTTTTATAGTTGCGATAAGAATGTTTGTTGCTGATCAGGAAAAGATTCAGGTAACTATTCAGAACAGGATCAGGATTCCCATGATGTCGCCATAGATGGCGACCCTATCAACGTCATTGCGGCACGATGATGACCCAAAAAAACACTCGGGGGAGGGTCGCTCAGTAGGGGCACGGCGCGCCGTGCTTCTACTGAGCGACAGTGCCGAAAATAATCAGTCATGAACCCCATGCGGCAGAATCAGGTTGAGCAGAACGCCGACAATGCCGGCCAGGCCGATGCCGCCCAGTTTGACGACGGCCAGATCAAAGGTCATGCCGCCGATGCCGAACACCAGAATCACGGCGGCAATGGCGAGGTTGCGCGGCTGCATCAGGTCGGTGCCGGCGCGCACCAGGGTGCTGATGCCGATGACGGCGATGGCACCGAACAAAAGAACCATAATGCCGCCCATTACCGGCACCGGAATGGTATTGAGCAGACCGCCCAGCTTGCCGACAAATGCCAGCAGAATAGCTGCGATAGCGGCCCAGGTCATGATGGCGGGGTTAAAAGAGCGGGTCAGGGCAACGGC
>JAWOFG010000178.1:0-3314 GCA_046482365.1 Pelovirga sp.
GGAGCTAAGCCAAAACTGGCCAAGAATGAAATACCTCAATTGATCAATGACTATGAAGCCCCTGGCTGCAGCAAGACTTAAGATCGCTGACCACTACGGAATAAGCCGGTCATCAGTCTATCGCATCTATTCTGAAAACTGCCAACACATCTCCTGAAAATCGGCGCAATGTAGGAATGCCCCGTCCAGCACTCCGGGCGGGGTTTTCGTGTTCAAGAAGTGGTGATTTATGGGACGGTAAAATTACCTATGTGTCTGTCGGCGAGTTATTCAGTGTTTGTTAGTCGACTGCTAAAGCCAAACAGCACACAGCTCACTCATCATTACAACAAACTTATCGAAGTCATCCGGCTTTACCAGATATCCGTCAACTCCACATGTGTGGGCCGCGGATCGGTCTACGAGCAAATCAGAGGTTGTCAGCACAACAACGGGGATCGTCTGCAGCTCTGGATCTTTCTTAACGATGGAGAGGACTTCAAGCCCACTCATCCCTGGCATGCGCAAATCTAGGAGAATCAGATCGGGCCTTAGAGAAACGGCAGAATCTTCATAGAATCCGCGTCGGTATAGATAGTCAAGGGCGGCCTTGCCATCCTCAACCTGTCGGAGTTCCACTTCACTAACGTTGAGCTGAAACGCTTTACGGACGATGGCCGCATGGGCCGGCTCATCCTCTGCATGCAATATGACCTTGGTTACCGCACTTGTCATATGAGCGTATCCTCTTTGACCAGCGCTCCTGGCAGGGTGAAATAAAAGCAGCTGCCCTTACCTTTACCGTCCGATTCGACCCAGATACGTCCTTGATAGATGGTGACGATTTTCTTAACCAGGGCCAGTCCCAGGCCGCTGCCGTCGCTAGCCGGATTGAGCTGGGAGAACAGATTGAAGATGTGTTCGCTGTGCTCTGGTACAATCCCCATGCCGTTGTCCCGGATATAAAAAACAACGTCTGGTCCTTCTTGTGTTGCTCCAATCTCGATGTGGGGCAACGCTTGATCGCCCCTATACTTGACGGCATTTTCAATCAGATTTTGCCATATTCGTTCAAAATGCAGAGTATTACCATGTAACTGCTGGCTCAATTCGCTGGTTGACAACTGGACCTGATACTTCTGCAGAATGCCCGCCAGGGCATTTAAGCAGTCCTCAACCAAATAGCGGGCCGATACGGTTTGGGCGTGCGTATCTTCTCTACCAATACGTGAATATTGCAGCAAGGCGTCGAGCAGTTGCTGCATCTTATTGGCGGCCTTGTCGATGTAATTAAGGTCTTCACTGATCTGTTGCTGATCTTTGTTCAGCAGATCCTGCCGCAACATGCTTGCATAGGTTCTGACGGTCACCAGGGGACTTTTTAAATCATGGGAAACGCTGTAAGCAAACTGCTCAATTTCTTGGTTTTTCTGCTCTAGCGCCCATTGAGCCCGTTTGCGTTCAGTGATGTCGCGAAGAAACGTGAAAAAACAACCCCCACTCAAAGGACTGTAGGTCGTACTGACTTCTGCGGACCAGACCGTTCCGTCTTTACGTTGGTGCACACTTTCAAATAAATCGCTCCCCTGCGTCATCGCCTTGTTAATGTGCCGTGCGGCCTCTTCAGCATTTTCGTTGGCATCAAGTTCAGAAATATGCAGCCTCAACACTTCATCCCGATTGTAACCGGAAAAAGCTAAGTAAGCTGGATTAACATCCAATATAAGCCCCTGTGTGTCGACAGCTAAAAAACCATCATGTGAAGCGGACAGAATACTTTGATAAGCATTTTTCTGGGCTATAAGATCCAGCTCAGTGCGTTTGCGTTCGGTGAGATCAACGTCGATACAGTAAAGTTCAATATCTTTTCCTGCAACCTGAACCAGGACATGTGATGAATAGACCGGGATCAGTGATCCATCCTTGCGTATCAATGCCAGCTCGGAAGAGGGAATCGCCTCACCGGTCTGAGCCATGTGCTGCATTGCGGCGCTCACTTCATCGCGCATCGCAGGCGGAATGATGAGGTCCAGCAGGTTGCGGCCAAGCGCCTCCTCGGCGGTGTAACCGTAAAACGATTCTGCTGCACGATTCCAGTAGCGGACAGTGCCGTCCAGAGCGTACCCCTGAACCGCCACCGTATCCACGTTCTGTAGAATTCCCCGGAACCGTTCCTCGCTTTGCCTGAGTTCTTGTTCGGCGAGGTAGCGCTCTTCCTCCAGAGACAGTGCCTTGGCGAGCATTTTAATCGCACCGATCTCGCCCGGCGTGAAACTACGAGGTCTGATGTCGACGACGGCCAATGCCCCAATCGCGACTCCGCGCAGATGAATAGGATGGCCAAGGTACGCCTTTAGTCCATACTTGCCGACAGCGGGGTCGGTACGCTCATATTCGGTTCCTTCTAGATTGCCGATGACCACCGTGCGATCCTGGCCATGGATAGTTGCTTCATAGCAAATATGCCCCTGTGGGGTGTCCGCACGAGGCATGTCAGGCGGCAATTGATGGCCGCTCCAGACCTCGATGAAACAACCTGTGTCATCGAGACGGTTGTAAAGCGCTGCCGCGCACTCCGTCACTTCACCGGCCGCTCGGACAATCCGATCCATGTTCTGTTGCGGTTCCCGACCCAGGTCGAGAAAGACCTCTGCCAACGCCTCTGCGGTCTTGCGCAAGGACTCTCGCTCCTCCTCAGCCTGCTTGCGTTCGGTGATATCCGCAAGGTTGCCGATCACTCTGACAACCTTTCCGCTTTCAACCACCGGATGTGCGATTGTGCGGACCCAGAGTTGAGAGCCCTTTATATTTGTGAAAGGCAGCTCCAGATCATAGGGTTCACCATGTGCCACACAACGTTCAAAAGCATCCATGATGATTGGTCGGGTATCCGGTTCGTAGCATGCCACGCTTTTGTTGATGTGTTCCGCAGAGCCCGGTTCAATTTCACCGGGTATAAAGCCATGGATCCGATACGTTTCTTCTGTCCAATACATGGTTTGGGTGACAGTGTCCCACTCCCAGCCGCCGGTCTTGCTCAAGCGCTGGGTGGTATTCAGTAACTCCTGGCTCTCTCGCAAAGCCTCTTCTACCCGTTTCTGCTCGGTGATGTCCTGCCCGATTGCCAAAATACCTACGATGCCGCCGTCTTTATCCTTGAGGGTCTTGTTGCTCCATTCCACAAGAATCGTTCGTCCGTCTTTTGCGATAATCGGATTCACGTTACCACTCGTATGGACATCGGCAACGGTTTTTTGGAAAAGAGGTTTGATGGTACGATCGATTTCCGGCGTCAAAAATGTCTCGAACCAGTCCATCCCTTTGACTTCATCCAA
>JAWOFG010000089.1:0-7258 GCA_046482365.1 Pelovirga sp.
CGGACGGATGATCTTGCCGATCCGGCTTACAGCACCGTTCTTGAACTTGACCTGAGCAGCGTCAGACCCAGCCTGGCCGGGCCGAAACGGCCGCAGGACCGGGTGTTGCTGGAACAGCTGCGCACCTCAACAGAAGCTGTTATCCCGGAAGATGGTCGCGATCTGGCGGTTCCCATTCCTGGCGACAGAGATCAATTACGTCACGGCGATGTTGTTATTGCAGCGATTACCTCCTGTACCAATACCTCCAATCCGGCCGTAATGATGGCCGCCGGTCTGGTGGCCAAAAAAGCAGTGGAAAAAGGATTGAGTCAGAAACCCTGGGTCAAGACCTCGTTAGCGCCCGGGTCCAAAGTGGTTACCGGCTATCTGGCCAAGGCTGGTCTGCAGGACTATCTAGATCAGCTCGGGTTTAATATTGTCGGTTATGGGTGCACCACCTGTATCGGTAACTCCGGCCCCCTTACCGGCCCAGTTTCTGAGGCGATCGAAGCCGGTGACCTGACCGTCAGTTCAGTACTGTCGGGTAATCGTAACTTTGAAGGACGCATTCACGCCCAGACCAAAGCCAACTGGCTGGCTTCACCACCACTGGTCGTGGCTTTCGCCCTGGCCGGAACGACCCGCATAGACCTTACCACCGAGCCGATCGGCACCGGTTCCGACGGTCAGCCGGTCTATCTGAAGGATATCTGGCCGAGCAACGCCGAAGTTGCCGAGATGGTCAACCTGGTCAATGCCCGGATGTTCCTCAAGGAATATGCCGAGGTTTTTGATGGCGATGAAAGCTGGCAGACCCTGCCGGTACCGGAAGGTCTGACGTACGTGTGGGATGAGGAATCAACCTATATCCGGCGGCCGACCTTCTTTGATTCCCTGCAGCTCGAACCGGGTTATCCGGGGGTTAAAGGTGCCAGACTCCTTGCTCTGCTTGGCGACACCATCACCACTGACCATATCTCCCCGGCCGGATCGATCAAGGCGAGCAGTCCGGCAGGAATTTATCTGCGGGAGCACGGGGTTGACGAAGAGGACTTCAATTCCTACGGCTCGCGCCGCGGCAATCCTGAACTGATGGTGCGTGGTACCTTTGCCAATATCCGTTTACGTAACCGGATGGTTCCCGGCAGTGAAGGTGGTGTTACCCGTTATTATCCATCAGGTGAAGAATTAAGTATTTACGATGCGGCACAACGCTACGCCAGTGAAAATGTGCCACTGCTGGTGGTGGCCGGCAAGGAATACGGGACCGGATCCAGTCGCGATTGGGCCGCCAAAGGGACTTTGCTGCTCGGTGTCAAAGCGGTTCTTACTGAAAGCTATGAGCGTATCCACCGTTCCAACCTGGTCGGAATGGGGGTGTTACCGCTGCAGTTTGTCAATGGTGAAAGCGCCGAAAGCCTCGGACTCGACGGCAGCGAGACCCTCAGTCTGCCCGAGGGACCTGCCCTGCAGGCGAAACAGACGCTGTCTGTGGATATCGTACATGCAGACGGCCACAGCCAAACTATCGACGTGTTATGCCGGATCGATACGGATCAGGAGGTCGCCTTCTTCCAGAGCGGCGGCATTCTCAACCATGTGCTGTTACAATTGATGAAAAAGTAAAAGAATAACAGCAAATGATTTTTACCGCGCCGCTGGAAAAAGTATTATTCAGCGGCGCCTTTTTGTTTGCAGTAGGTTCAAACACTCTTGATGTCACTGACGATGAGCCGATGTCCGTCGATCTGCCAGCGAATATTGTAACGGTCGAGTAAAGAGCCATAGGCCTGCTGATCATCATTCTGGCGGCGGTAGGCCGGGCGCGGATCAAGGCACAGGGTTTCACGGAGCAGGGTTTCCAGCTCCGGTGTGTGCTGTGCAAAGTCATGCAGCTGTTGCCGGGCCACATCGGTAAAATCAATGTCCAGACGGGTTTGCGGCCTGGAATCGGCAAAACCACCGAGGGCGTCAGGAATGCTGTCGGCATAGGGGATGTAGGGTTTGATATCGATGATCGGCGTTCCGTCAATCAGATCGGCCCCCTGCACTTCAAGGGATAATTTGCCGCTGCTCAGGTGAATGTTCAATAGCCTGACTGCCGATAGACCGATGGGGTTGGGGCGAAAAGGCGAACGCGAGGCAAACACGCCGACACGGTGGTTGCCCCCGAGCCGCGGCGGTCGAACCGTCGGATGCCAGTCCCGATCCAGGTGCTGGTGAAAGACAAACAGCAGCCAGAGATGGCTGAAGGTCTCCAGTTCACGGATGGTTTCAGCAGAGCTGAATGCGGGTAGAAATTCGATCGTTGCTTTTATCGACGGCGTCTGTCCGGCCTGGCGCGGCGTTGTGAACTTTTCCCGGAAGGGGGAGTGAACAATGGCAATGGGTGTGAGGTGGTAAGGTTCCATGACAGTACTTATGCCGGTTGTAAGTGAGGATGGTTCTGCAGCTTTACGGCGGGGTTACAATGCTGGTCAGCACCGGGCCGGTATTGCTGCCACAGCTGAACAGCTGCACGCTATTTTGATTTTTTCAATGCCTCACGATCGTATATCAGCAAGGAACGATAGCCTGTTGCCAACAGTCCGGCGTGTTTGAGCCGGGCGATTTCTTCAGCGACAGCTTCACGGGTGGCGCCCATCAGATAGGCGATATCCTTCTGGGTAATAGTTACCCGGACACCCTTGTCTTCCTCGGTACCATGACGCTCGGCCAGGCGCAGCAGGGTGGTTTTCAGGCGCTCGGCCACCGATTTGAAGGTCAGATCCTGCAGTCTGATTTCAATTTCGCGCATCCTGAAACCGATCAGTTTCATGACATTGAATGTCAGCTCCGCGTGTTCAGTTAAAAATTGCTGAAAATCATGACGCGAAAAGATACAGACCAGACTGTCTTCGGTTGCTTCGGCAAAGTGCGAGCGGTGTTTTTCATCAGCAACAGCCAGCTCACCGAAAATTTCACCGGGACCGAGAACATCAAGGCTGATTTCATCGCCATTAGCGTTGACCATTCCCAGCCTGACCTTTCCCTTCTTGACCAGGTAGATTTTATCGCTCACATCCGTCGGCAGATAGAAAGGTTGACCGCGCCGGCATTCTTCCATTTTACTGATACCGGCAAGATACGTCTTGTCCTCATCACTGAGGGTGGCAAAAACCCCGCCGGTATTTTTGATGTACCAGATTTTATCCTGCATCGCTCTTCTCCTGAGAATAACCAAGATTCTAACTCTAACAGGTTTTCATCTGTTTAAAAAAGAAAAAGCAAGTCAAATTTAACTAGTTAGAACAACAGAGGAATTAAGAGTCAAATTTAAATGCCAAAGCGTCAATAAAACCTGTAAAGAGTGTAAGCTGTGTTACATTCTATCTTTACCGATTTCGTTAGCATTAAGGACAGGGATTGGATAAGACGATGCTTAATTTTAAGAGCCATTGGTTGAATTTTTATCAACCAGGCTTCAACAAAGGAGGATTTATGAGTCGCATTCGTACCCTGGATGCTCAGGATGGATCGAAAGAGGTTGCCGGTATTATAAAAGAAATCCATCAGTCCTTTGGCTATGTTCCCAATCTGTTTTTAACTTATGCCCATCATCCGCCATTACTCGAAGCCAACTGGAATAAGGTCAAGCGGGTGATGATGGAGGGTGACCTGGCGCGCAAGACCAAAGAAGCTATCGCCCTGCTGGTGTCGCAGGACAATGGCTGTAACTACTGTGTCGCTGCCCATACCGGCGCTCTGAAAATGATCGGGGTTGCCGAT
The DNA here is from genome assembly GCA_046482365.1 of Pelovirga sp. Classification (GTDB taxonomy): domain Bacteria; phylum Desulfobacterota; class Desulfuromonadia; order Desulfuromonadales; family Geopsychrobacteraceae; genus Pelovirga. The sequence continues at coordinate 3,751 of JAWOFG010000089.1, forward strand.
GAGGAGATCGAACGTATCTCATCGCAACTGGATGCTGCTGATTTCACGTCGGCGGAGCGGGCCCTGATACGCTTTGCCCGTAAAGCCAACAGTGATCCCCATAAAGTCAGTGACGACGAATTTGCGGCACTCATGGCAACCGGTGTGACAGATGCCCAGGTTATCGAGGCTCTGGGTGTCATGGAGGTTTTTGCCGCTTTTAATAAATTTCTCGATGTGCTCCAGGTCGAGCTTGGGTGATTCGTTGTAAGAATGTACTAACGAGAGGGTGTCGAATTTGAGCCGTGACACTGTTTGGTGTTACCTGTAACGGTGATGGCAACAGTCTTCATCGGGAGGTTTTTCTATGAAAATGAACAACTGTGACGCCAGGTTTTTTACCAGCGGTAATGAACCGCGCGGTTATATCCAACCACAGACCCTTGAGGAGCTCTGGTTTCATACCGGAACCAATTGCAATCTGCGCTGCCCGTTCTGTTTTGAAGGATCACAACCGGGGGATAGCCGCATTGAATTTTTGACTCTGGATGATGTCCGAAGCTTTATCGATGAAGCGCTTGATTTCGGCGTCAAGACCTTTTCTTTCACTGGCGGGGAGCCCTTTGTCAACCCGAATTTTCTGGAGATTCTGGCTCTGGCTCTGGAGTATCGTCCCTGTCTGGTGTTGACAAATGCAACCGAACCGTTGATCAAACGCATGGCTGAGGTTCAACGGCTGCGCGCCAAACCAAAGGCGCTCAAATTCCGGGTCAGTCTGGACGATCCTGATCCGGTCAAACACGACGAATTACGCGGTAAGGGGACTTTCGACAAGGCTCTGACCACGCTCGGAACCTTGTACAAAGCCGGGTTCAGTGTCTCTGTCGCGCGCCGGATGAAGGCAGAAGAAGACAACGCCGATGTAGACAAGGCCTACGCCCAAATTCTCCGCACTGTCGGTATTGAGGAAGATATTACCATTATAAAGTTTCCTGAATTTCACCTGCCCGGCTCCTTGCCTTATGTCCCTGAGATTACCGAAACCTGTATGACCCGCTATTTAAATGCTCGGCAACGAGAAAGATTCATGTGTAATTTCAGTAAGATGATTGTTCGTAAAGAAGGGCGATGCGGAGTCTATGCCTGTACTTTAGTCGATGATAATAAAAGCTATGATCTGGGCCCGACCCTTAAATGTGCCATGCAGAAGCGAGTTATGCTCGGACATCATCGTTGCTACGCCTGCTTTGCCTGCGGCACCAGTTGTTCTGAAGGGGATTGATCCTGATATGTTTGAGTCTTGGTTTGGCCTTACTTTGGCAGCTGTTCAATTCTGCCGCGGCGGTCAGGACGGATCTGGATGGTTCCATATTTGTAAGCGATTTTGAGAGGGTGATATGACGGGGCACGGGAAAAAAATTCTGATTGTCGGTATCATTGTCATTTTTTTGGTGCTGTTTTTTGTGTTTGATCTACATCAGATGCTCACCCTGACGGAGCTTAAGGCGCGTCAAGAGGCGTTTTATCAGTATTATCTGAATCATCGTCTGCTGACCCTGGGGGGCTATTTTGTTCTTTACGTTCTGGTAACAGCACTGTCGCTGCCCGGTGCTGCCGTTATGACCCTGGCCGGCGGGGCCCTGTTCGGCTTCTGGCCGGCGTTGATCGTTGTTTCTTTTGCCAGCACCATCGGCGCCACCCTGGCCTTTCTGGTCAGTCGTTTTCTGTTGCGTGACTGGGTTCAGGGCAAATTCGGAGATCGCCTCAAGGCTATTAATGCCGGCATCAACAAAGAGGGGGGATTCTATCTCTTCACATTACGCCTGGTTCCTCTGTTTCCCTTCTTTGTCATCAACCTGGTGATGGGCCTCAGTCCCATGCGCACCTGGACATACTACTGGGTCAGCCAGGTCGGCATGCTGGCCGGTACCGCTGTTTACATCAACGCCGGCACCCAGCTCGGTCAGATCGAGAGCCTGGGGGGGATTCTGTCACCGGGGTTGCTGCTGTCTTTTGCCCTGCTCGGAGTTTTTCCATTGCTGGCCCGTAAAGGAGTGGATATGTTGAAAAAGCGCAAAAGACTGAAAGCCTATCCCAGGCCGAAAAGTTTTGATTACAATATTGTTGTCCTGGGTGCCGGATCCGCCGGTCTGGTCAGTTCCTATATTGCGGCGGCGGTAAAGTCGAAAGTTGCCCTGATTGAGCGCGACAAGATGGGGGGTGACTGCCTCAACACCGGCTGCGTCCCGAGCAAGGCCCTGATCCGCAGTGCCAAAATTCTCAACTACGGTCGCCGGGCCGACGAGTTTGGTTTACGCCGAACGGAGATTGAATTTGACTTTTCCGAGGTGATGGAGCGGGTTCAGCAGGTCGTCACCAGGATTGAACCCCATGACTCGGTGGAACGTTATACCGATCTCGGGGTTGACTGTATTCAGGGCGAAGCACGGATCACCTCGCCTTATACGGTGGAAGTGAACGGCCGCACCCTGACCACTCGTAACATTATCGTCGCTACCGGCGCTACCCCCTTTGTGCCACCGATCCCGGGGCTGGATCAGGTCGATTATCTGACCTCGGACAATCTCTGGCAGTTACGCAAGTTGCCAAAGCGTCTAGTGGTGCTGGGTGGTGGACCGATCGGTTGTGAAATGACGCAAGTCCTGGCCCGCTTTGGTACGCAGGTGACCCAGGTCGAAATGGCTCCCCACATTATGGGGCGCGAGGACAGCGACGTCGCCGATTTTGTCCGCGCCCGTTTTGAAGCTGAAGGGGTGCAGGTTCTGACCAGACATGCAGCAAAAGAGGTAGTTGTTAAGGGCAATGACAAACTTCTGATGTGCGAACACCAGGGCGAACGGGTGGCGATCCCCTTTGATCAACTCCTGGTTGCCGTCGGCCGCAAGGCGCGGGTGGCAGGGTTTGGGCTGGAAGAGCTGGGCGTGTTCTTAAGTGAATGTGGTACCATCGACGTCGATCCCTTCATGCGAACCAACATCCCCAATATCTTCTGTGCCGGTGATGTTACCGGTCCTTATCAGTTTACCCATACGGCCGCCCACCACGCCTGGTTTGCTGCGGTCAATGCCCTGTTCGGCGATTTCAAGAAATTCCGGGTTGATTACAGCGTGATTCCCTGGTGCACCTTTACCGACCCCGAGGTCGCCCGTGTTGGTTTGAACGAGACCGATGCCCGTGCCCAGGGAGTCCCTTTTGAAGTGACCCGCTTTGAGCTGGCAGAACTTGATCGCGCTATTGCCGAAGAGGAAACCCACGGCTGGGTCAAGGTGATTACCCCACCCGGCAAGGACAAAATCCTTGGCGCTACCATTGTCGGCACCCATGCCGGCGACCTGCTTGCCGAATATATCCTGGCAATGAAACACGGTCTGGGCCTGAACAAGATTCTTGGCACTATCCACCCCTACCCGACCCTGGCTGAAGCCAACAAGATGACTGCCGGCGAATGGAAAAAAGCCCACGCCCCGGAAAAACTCCTGGCCTGGCTGGAAAAATATCACGCCTGGCG
>JAWOFG010000086.1:0-9325 GCA_046482365.1 Pelovirga sp.
TGGAGCCAATTTTGTTTCAGGCGGGGTATTTGACTATTAAGGCTGTGCGACAGACCGATTTTGGAATGACGTACTCTCTGGGATTCCCGAACCGTGAAGTTGCTATCACCTTCAACAACGTGATCATCAACTATCTCACGGGCAGCAGCAACATTCTGCCGGTTAAGAACCAACTCTTGGCGAGTCTGAAACAGCAGGATCTGGACGGCTTTGAGCAAACCATAAAAAGCCTGTTCGCCGCCATCCCCTACACCAACTATGTCAACAACACCATCAGCAGTTATGAGGGGTACTACGCCAGCGTCATCTACGCTTACCTGGCCAGCCTCGGCCTCGATATCACCGCTGAAGATGTCACCAGCTTAGGGCGCATTGATCTGACCATCCGTATGGGGGATGTCATCTACATCCTCGAATTCAAAGTCGATGGCTCAGGCGATGCCCTCAAACAGATTAAAGAGCGCAACTATCAGCAGAAATACCAGACTGCCGGTAAAAACATCATCCTGATCGGCATTGATTTTGATTCCAGCAGCCGCAACGTCACCGGCTTTGCCTGGGAGACTGCTGACTAGCAACTGACACGACTCGACACCGGTCACGGACCCGTGTATTGAACACCTCAGGGGTCAGAACACCTCAGGGGTCAGGTCCTTACTATTGACATCTGGCCGCGATCAGAATCGATGACCATCTGCAGGTTCAACACTTTAAATTTTTTGGTTTTGGGTTTATCCATAGACCTTGATAGATTTTCATCGCGGCTGATATTGTCTTCTGGTACCGCAACAACCAACGTCCCCTTGATAAAGGATATTTAGGGGGATTTGCCTGAGATGGTCACAACGCAGCTGGCGCGCAACATTGCCGGCAAGATGCGATAGATTATGGGTTAAAGGGTACTAGATTGAATCCGGTGATGCTGTGGCTAGCCGGCATTAATAACAACTCCCCCTGTCATTCTGCTCTGTTTGAGGGCTGCACCGGCGATGGTAAACAGATTCTCCAATGACTGATTGTCGACCAGCTCGGAAAAGTACCCAATACCGATATTCACATTAAGAACCGAGTAAACACTCTTACCAGGGTAGGGGATTGTCAGGCCTTTGATGCTTTTTAAAAAACTATCTATTGTTCTGGTGATAGAACTGAGCGACGTTTTTTGCGATAGAATGACATAAAGACCATTTTCATAGTCTACTAATGACTTGGTTGTATCGTCCAACGAACGCACGAGTGAATCACTGATGATGATATTCGATTGCTGTATTTTCTTGCTGTCGAATAATGATGATATTTGATCAAAATTATTGATCTCTATCAATACGATGGACAGAGGCGATAAGTGGCTGATTTCCAGACAGGTATTGGTGATGTGGTCTAGCGCTTGAAGGGAATCTGTCCTACCAGTGGGGCTTTCACTGGTCTGTTTGACCTTACGATTCAGCAACGAAATGACATTGTTGAGTCTTGACTTACAAAGAGTGACATTGTTTTGCCCAATGGGGACATGATCACTCACATTATCAAAAAAACTCGGATGTTCTTTTGTGCTTGTCATTATGTTTAGCATCCTCTCACACTCCTTTGTCTTCGAGCGAATCCTCCGGTTAACTGCCAGTCAGCATTTGCAAAAATCAATCCGATCTTTTCAGAAAATCGTTACAACCTTCTAAACACTTGTAAATCCCTGAGACAACAGCAATAAAAAAAGAACACAGTTTTGCGTATCGCACATTTATGATTAGGTTCCATCCGACCTGAAGGATCGTCGCAGTTTCATAATGTAAGCGTGGAGTGATTCAGGACTTTTGTTTTGATTCTCTGATGTCGCTTATGCGCCCTGAAAAATGCTGATTGATGTTTTTCCTCAGGTACTTAAAAAAATTGATGGCATGGAATGCTGTGTACACAAAGATATAGTGATTTGTTGTGAATAATTGTTTTTGTCCTAAAGCTGCTCTGCGATACAAAAAGTGCAGCAATCAATGAATAATTCACTAACGCCCATATCTGCTGACCAGCACGAGCTGGAACCGCATTGCTTTACAACTACCGGTGTCATTGCGTTTGATGGTGATGGCTATTCAGCCAATCGGGGCTACATTGATGCTGAAATTGTTAGTAATGAATATCCAGATCTACCGTATGTGACTGCCAATCCTGCTTGTCAAGCCTATTCTGATCCTCAATCAAGGATCGTCAATGGCAACCATATTGATGTGTATGCATAAAGCTCAGCGCAAGATGTCACTGGGCTTAGGCGCCATTAAATAGATTATCCTCACCGTAGGCAATCCAGGCCACTGTCACAATGACAGTCAGATCGCTTTCATTGTGATAGTCATATACTTGACCCCACCACGCTCTGATGGTTTAAAGCCCCTGAAATAGCACATTGTTGTAAAAAACGGCATTGGCACGTTTCTAGCTACTAAATTTAATACCATACGTGGTTAAGGTCTATTCAGCGACTTACCGAGAGGGCTATATGCCATTTTCATTGATGATAGTTGACGATGATCCGAGCCTGATTTCCTCGGTTAAAAGATTATTTCATCGGGATGGTATAGAGATCCATGCGGCCAAAGATGGACAACAGGCACTAAATGCCTTGGAAAAGTTCAGAATTGATACTGCCGTTGTCGATCTGAAAATGCCCGGCATGAGCGGTATGGATGTTCTCAGGGAAATAAGACGGCGTTCTGCGATGACCAGGGTTCTCATGCTAACCGGACATGGGGGCGTCTCGGATGCCGTCGAAGCAATGCAGATCGGTGCCGATGATTTTTTGCAGAAACCCTTTTGCCCTGAGGGCTTGCGTGAAAAAGTGTTTTCCCAGATTGAAGTCTGGAAAGCCCAGTGCCAACAGGAGAAAAGGTTTGAAAAGATAAAGAAGACCTTTTCCTTTGTTGATCTTATTGGCGAAAGCCCTGCCATGATTGAATTGAAGGAGCTGGTTGTCAGGGTGGGTGCGTCTGATGTTTCGGTGGTGATTGAAGGAGAGAGTGGAACAGGAAAAGAGCTGGTTGCTCAGGCGTTGCACGCCCACAGTACCCGTAAGTCCAGAGAAATGGTGGCTGTTGATTGTGCATCGCTGGGCGAAACACTCATGCAAAGCGAGCTGTTTGGGCATACAAAAGGAGCTTTTACCGGGGCCTTGTCTGACAACCGGGGGTTGTTGCGCAGTGCTGATAAGAGTTCCTTGTTTCTGGACGAAATTGGTGAAATGGAGCTTTCTTTGCAGGCTCGACTGCTACGCTGTCTCCAGGAAAAATCGGTACGCCCGGTCGGTTGTAACCGGACGTATGACATCGATATTCGCGTTATTTCTGCAACGAACAGAAACCTTACTGAAGCTGTTGCAAACCATCAGTTCCGTGAAGATCTTTACTATCGGCTCAACACTGTACTTATCCAGTTGCCCCCACTGCGAGAGCGGCAAGATGACATTCCATTGCTGATAGAGTATTTCATGAAAAAATACACTGGAAAAGCCGATGTAAAAAAGCACATTTCCAAAGAAGCTTTGCATTGTTTATGTCATTACAACTGGCCCGGCAATGTCCGTGAACTTGCCAACGTGATCGCCAGGGCCGTAGTCATATGCTCCGGGAATGAGATTACCCCGGCGATGTTGCCGAATGAAATCTACCGGGCTGCTGATCTGATAGAAGATAAAGTTGTTCAAACCAACGGTGACCGGCTCGACGACTACGAAAAAGCAGCCATTATCAATGCGCTGAAAAAATCACATCAGGTCAAGTTTCATGCAGCAAAAATTCTGGAGATCGGTGAAGCCACCTTGTATCGCAAGCTTCGCAAGCATGGTTTATTCTAGCCGATAACAGGTTTTTGTAGAGGTCCAAAGAAATACCATGAAACAAAAAATACTCGTTCTTGCATCAGTTTCTGTGTTGTCAGTCCTTGTCTGGTCTTTGCTGGGGATCAACTATTGGCTCCATAATGAACATCTCAAACCGGCCATCATGTTGACCAGCATGATGGTGGCTTCGGTGTCCATTGTATTTTTTGCGTTGCAGATGGTACGAAGCAATGGCCGTAATAGTGCGCTGAGACAGACACTGGATCAGCAACGTAATATACAGCAACAGCTTGACTCAGCATTGGCAGAGCGCGATTTCGTGATCAGGGAAACTCAGATAGGCATATGGTCCTGGAACGTGGCCACGGGAAAGGTCGAAGTCAATGAAATCTGGTCAAAGATGCTTGGTTACAGCTTGTCCGAGATCGATAACCGCCTTTCCTTCTGGCAAGAGCGTCTTCATCCCGACGATCAGGAACGGGTCATGGCAGCGGTAAATAATTTGCTTGAAGGACGCACAGGACACTATCGTACTGACCACCGCGTCAGACATCGAGACGGCAGTTGGGTCTGGATTCGGGATGTCGGGGCGGTATATCAACGCAATCAACAGGGAGAGCCGCTGATCATTAAGGGCATCCACATCAATATCAACGAAATTCGCACCCTGTGTGACGAACTTGATCAAAGTCGAAATGAGCTGCTCCAAATTGTCGATCGGTTTCTTGACAGCATGATTGTAGTTGACTCCCAACTAAAGATTAGCAGAGTTAATGAAGCGACAGCATCGCTGCTCGAATTCTCAGCAGCTGAACTGATCGGTCGATACGTCGGGGAAATTTTTGTTGAGCCTGATCTACTGATCGACTCCTATTTCGGATTTCCCCATCATCCGGAACATCAGGACAAGCAAGAGTGGCGCAATATTGAGCTGACCCTGTGCACCGCCAGCGGTAAGCGTCACCCTGTTTCCATCAATATCAGCCGCCTAAACGATGACAGTGGGCGGCCAACGGGAGTGGTTGCCGGAGCCAAGGATATTTCTTCATTGAAGCATGCATTGGATAAATCAAGAAAACAACAAAAATTCATCAGCGAAATTCTCCATATTTTACCCGGTGGGGTGCTGGTTCTCAGTAGCGGTTTTGACTTGCAGCAGCGGAACCAGACCTTCGAGCGGTTGATCGAAGGGTGGTCAGCAACCTATGGGGTGGATCCTCATGACTTGCGCCATAGGGTGTTTGCCGAGATATCGTCTCGAATGGATGAGTCCGGTAAGAATGTCCCAGGTAGCAACGTTGTTTATATCCCCCTGGCCGAGGCCGGTTTATACATTGAAATCTACGTTTCCAGGGCGACGACCAGCCACCACGCGGGCAGGGTGGTGTTTTTGCTTGATGTTACCTCCCGGGAAATGCTGGAGCAGGAAAAACTACTTCATTCAACGGTGATACGGCAAATCAGTGACGGTGTTATTGTGACGGATTTACGTGGTGTCATTCAATACAGCAACAAATCTGCGCAGCGCATCTGCGGATATTCTTTGCCGGAACTAGTTGGTCAGCGGATGTCGCTATTTAAAAGCGGGCATCATGATCTCACTTTTTATGCCTCCCTCTGGAACCAATTATTAGCCGGCAATTCCTGGCAGGGAGAAATAAAAAATGTTTCCAAAGAGGGGAAGATTTTTGACATCAGCAGCTCTATTACACCGGTGAGAAATACCGATGGAATAATTACCAATTATGTATCTGTCTGGCGTGACCGTACTCAGGAGTTGGACTTGCGTCGGCAATTGGTCAATTCGCAGAAATTCCAGGCTGTAGGGACCCTCGCCGCAGGAATCGCTCATGAGATCAATACCCCAATTCAATATGTACGGCATAATGTCGATTTTATGAAGGAGTCATTTGATCAACTGGTCGGAATTCTGGGTAATGTAAATCTGCTGGTAGATCAATGCTGCACATCCGAGAATCAGGAGGTGTGTGGAGCAATCACCGAAAAAATGAGTGGTGTCGACCTGGAGTTTTTGCTTAAAGAAGTACCCGAGTCCATTGGTGATTCACAAAAAGGCATCTGCCAGATCACGAAAATTGTCACAGCAATGAAAGAGTTCTGTCACCCGGGCAAGGGGAGTAAAAAAGTCTCCTGTGACATTAATCAAACGATTAAAAACGTCGTCACTATTACCCAAAATGAATGGAAATACGACGCGACCGTCGAGCTCGAACTGGATCCTGATCTGCCGACTATTTATTGTTACCCGGATGCCATTCAGCAAGTATTGCTCAATTTGGTTGTCAACAGTGCCCAGGCCATCAGTGAGCAACATGGAGGAGGTTCGGAGCCGCTTGGCCGCATCGATATCACGACTGCATCAATCAATGGGAGCATAAGGATTCTCGTCAAGGATAATGGACCGGGAATCCCTGCCAAACATCAACACCAGATATTTGAACCCTTTTTTACCACAAAAGAAATTGGCAAAGGAACGGGTCAGGGACTGGCAATCGCTTACGACCTGATTGTCAACAAGCATGGTGGACATATCGATTATGTCGCTTTAGCCGGACCCGGTGCAACGTTCGAGATTCAGCTGCCGATTAAGGAGGTTGCCTCCGCCATGAATTCTTGACAGAACACTCCCCCCTTGACAAAGGGGGGCCAGGGAGGGGCTTTTTCGGACAGTTTCATGAAGGCCCCCCTTATCAGCCATTGCGGCCAACAAGTACGACATGAGGAGCCTTTTCAAGTTGATCAGAAAAAGTCCGGGACAATCCCCTCCGGACTTTCACTATGAGGGCGCCTGGTGGCCATCGACCCTTTTAAGATGGTTGTTTAAATCATTTTTTTCTCCTCCTGGGGTTGATGAACTTTATACTGTTGTCATGTCTAACCAGCTTGAAAGCGGTTGTTGTTGCTGTTTTAAGAAGACGTTTGTATGTGGGCCTGATTTTTGCTTATACCCTCAGTATTAATCATAAGCTGACAATTTATATAAACACAGATTGATCCCGATGGCGTTGAGGATGTTCTTCATGAAATTGACAACAGGTGATGATGTTAGAAAATGTCGCGAAGAATTGATGCTGGGCAAGGCTGAACTGGCTAAAATGGCTGGTCTGTCGGCACAGACACTTCACCGAATCGAAAGCGGTCAGAAATGTCGATATCCTTCTTTAAACAAGATTATTAAGGTATTAAGACAACAAAATGATCAATGCCATGACCGTCAGGAGATGGCATATTAATGTTTGAACAGGCGGATGTCATCCCCTTTACACATCAGGAATCGGAAGAAAAAGAGTCGCACGAGCTGTTGTTTTGCTCATACTATGATTCTTTGCAAAGGATGGGAACAATAACCCCGGCGAGGCAGGATGCCAGCGAAAACAGATTTTGGCTCAAAGGGTTGGCCGCTGTACTGCTTGTAACCCCGAATACACGTAACGACAGAAGTTCTTTCTGACTTGGTGCATCAGCATGATCAGTTAAGAAAATATATCGATCAGGCCTATCAAAAACTTGTCAATCAATCCAGACAGTGACGCGTAAGCTGGATTGATTTATTCCCCTGCACTTTAACAAAAACAGGTCAGAAAATCCCTGTTTGAATGTTGTGGTTGCAATCTCTCATTTGGTGGATGGCAAAGGTTGAGTGGTGCAGTTCTCTAGAGATATTTGCGCTCCATGCTATCTGTCATTAATGATTCATGCCTACAGCAAGGTGACCGGGCAAAACCATGAAGAAACTCTTGAGTCCCTTGGAATCGCTGGCCTGATTGCGGTTGCAGATATCAAACCGGTAGAAGATGAACAGTTACTCAAGGATTTATGTCGGGATCCCTGTGGTGTGCTGGCATGGACAGCACCAAACAGGATAAAGGATTTTCAGGAACAATGTGCTCCGACTGATCAGAGCTGCCAACCGGTAAAACCTTATTGATGGAGTAGATCATGTCGCTGTCCGTAATGTTTATTGACGATGAAAAACCCATCCTGAATTCTCTCAAAAGGATTTTACATCCAGTTTCGGACGATTGGAAAGTCACTTACGCTGACAGCGCAGAAGGAGCATTGATCGCCCTTAAAATCGTGCCGGTCGACGCTATCGTTGTTGATATGTGTATGCCGGGCATGAATGGTTTCGAGCTGTTAAACGTTATCAGTGAGCAATACCCGGATATGGTGCGCGTCATGATGACCGGCCGCACCGAGTACGAAATCTATCGTAATGGCAGGGAAATCAGTCACTATTTTTTGTGGAAACCGGTCAAGGCGGAAGCCATAAAAACACTGCTGCAGAGGATATCTGATCAGTATGTCAGTTCACCTGGTGATTCATAGATGCAACAACAATACGTTTCTATTAAAGCTATATGGGCGCAAATAGGGAGGTCATGCTAGACAAGTAAAAAACCAAAAGGGAAAACATAAAATTGACTGCTGCAGTTGTACTGGTTTTTATATGTTGCCACGCAGGGCAACTTATTTTTAAAGGTGTAGCGCAGAAAGGTGGTCATATGTTTAGTTGCAATAACAAGAGGTCATCCTCCGATGTCGTTGATGTTTATATTAGTAGGGGGATAACCATAGAGGGTAACCTGAGCTTTAATTTATCAGCTATCATTGAAGGAAACTTCAATGGAAACATCAAAAAAGGCCGTTATCTGACAGCTGCTGAAAATAGTCATATTACCGGTAACATTCAGGTAGATTATATTGTGATTTGCGGATGTGTAACCGGGAACATTAACGCTGCTAAAAGCGTTAACGTGAAAAAAACTGCTAAAATTTACGGTGATATTGAAACGCCCGAACTAAATCTGGCGAAAGGCGCTGTATTTACCGGTAAGTTCAAGATGCTATCCAAACAGCTCCAGGAAATTGTGCCGATCGAACAAAGGATTTTCGACACGGTAAAGACAAATGCAAAGATGACAAGGTAAAGTTAACGGCAAAAGCTCTGAATTTAAGGGTGTTACCGCGACAAAAAGCCTTGCTTTAGATCCGCTTTTATCCCTGTGTCATCTGCGGCAAAAAACTTATGGCTTCCTTGGTGTCCTTGGTAACTTGGTGGCAATACGTCACTTTAAAACAATGTCCGCCGCGATGAAAAGCTATCATAGGTCTATGGTTTAACCAGAAACCAAATGATCCAAGGTATTGAACCTGCGGATGCTCATCCATTCTGATCGCGGCCAGATGTCAATAGTAAAGACCTGACTCCTGACGTGTTCATATATGTTGCTAAGTATGGTGCTTTGTTGCTAACAGATTACCCGTCACTTTGAAGGGATACTTGACATGACTCAACTGGAGATGGCCAGGCAAGGGCGTATCACTGATCTTGTCAGACAAGCCGCCGCCGCAGAAAATATCGACCCGGAGATTCTGCGTCAGAAAATCGCTGCCGGAACAGCGGTCATCTGTCGCAACAACAAGCACCTGAATGCTCGTCCACTGGCTGTCGGCGAAGGCTTACGCACCAAAACC
>JAWOFG010000144.1:0-5711 GCA_046482365.1 Pelovirga sp.
TTTGTCCTGAAGGCGCAGATACAACTGCTAAGCACTCGGGTGATCCGCTGCCTGGGCCAGCTCTTTGAAAATTTCCAGGCGCTGCGGCGTCAGAATCTGCGTCTGACCCCGCAGCGCCTGGAAATTTTCAAAGAGCTGGCCCAGGCATCGGATCACCCGAGTGCTGAACAGCTGTATCTGCGTCTGCATGATAAAATGCCGACTCTGTCTCTGGATACTATCTACCGCACCCTCTCGACCTTTGTTCAATATGGTCTGGTCCATCGGGTTGAAACGGTTGAAAGTCAGGCTCGCTTTGAGGTGGCTCATGCCCGCCATCATCATCTGATCTGTCGTCGTTGCAAGAAGATTATGGATTTTGACTGGGCCCCCGTCGATCAGCTTGATCTGCCGCCGGAGGTACAGCAGTGGGGAGAGGTTTACAGTAAAAATGTGGTGATTTATGGTGTCTGCAAGGAATGTCTGACGTAGTTGTTGGCTGAAAACTGGTAACTCAATAAGCTTTGTTTCTAAAAAAGGTCATATCATGAATCGAATCATTACCGTTTTATCTGCAGCAGTATTGCTCCTGTTGCTGGCGGCCGCCATGGCGCCGGCGCAGCCCCGCGCCGTTACTGATTTGACTGCGGAAGAACTGCAACAACTGCGCGCGCAAACAGCAGACGTTCTGATTATTGATGTCCGCACCGCCCGCGAGTTCTACGATGGTCATATCGCCGGGGCGATTAATATCAGCTCGCAAGCCAGCAACCAGTTCCGTTCGCTGTCCCTGCTGTTGCCCAAGGATAAAGAGATCCCCCTGGTGTTCTATTGTCGCGGCTTTACCTGAGGTCTGGCACCCGAAGCCGCGGTCGTGGCTCGTCAAGCTGGGCACAAAAATGTTTACACCTACCGGGCCGGTCTGGCCGACTGGCAACAGAAGGGATATCCGGTCAGCAAGCGCTGATCAGTCTGTCTGCCCGGGTAACTGTATTTCCCCGTTGTCTTGAAGAAAACGTTCGAAGGCCTGCTGGTCGAGGGATTCCTCTTCCAGCAGGCGTTGGGCGAGGAGATCAAGCAATTCACGGTTGGCACTGAGAACTTCTCTGGCGGTTGTTTCAGCAGCGTTGACCAACTGTTTGATTTCCTGATCGATGATCCAGGCTGTTCGTTCACTGAAGGTTTTTTCTGTGCTGAGCTTGCGCCCAAGAAACGGATGCTCCTCGCCGCGTGGATAACTTAAGGGACCGAGGCGCTCACTCATTCCCCACTGGCAGACCATCTTCTCGGCCAGATCCATCACCTGCTTCAGATCATTTTGTGCCCCGCTGGAAGTCTCCTCAAAGATCAGGTGCTCAGCCACCCGGCCGCCGAGCATGACACTGATCCGATTAAGTAAATAGCTGCGGTTATAATGATAACGGTCATCGGTGGGGAGCTGCTGGGTTATTCCCAGAGCCTGTCCACGGGGTATAATGGTGATCTTGTGGATCGGATCCGTATCCGGCAGTGCTTTGGCAACCAGGGCGTGACCGGCTTCATGAACGGCGGTGATATGACGTTCGAGGTCCGACATGAACAGTTTTCGTTCCATCCCCATCAACTGCCGATCCTTGGCCTGCTCCATGTGGCTCATTCTTACCATGTCGTCATCTTCCCGCGCAGCAATCAGGGCGGCTTCGTTGACCAGGCTGCGCAAATCAGCCCCAACCATGCCCGGCGTGCCTTTGGCAATTACCTCCAGCTCAACATCGTCTGCCAGGGGCACTTTGCGGGTATGAACCTTGAGAATCTCGACCCGATCACGCCAGTCGGGGCGACCGATAACCACCAGCCGGTCAAAGCGGCCGGGACGTAACAGGGCAGCATCCAGCACATCGGGACGGTTGGTGGCTGCCAGCACAATCACCTCGTCATGGGGGTCAAAGCCGTCCAGTTCCGACAGCAGCTGGTTGAGGGTTTGCTCCCTTTCGTCATTTCCTCCGCCCAGACCGGTTCCTCGAGCTCGGCCGACGGCGTCCAGTTCGTCGACAAAGATAATGCTGGGGGCGTTCTTTTTTGCGGTGTTGAACAGATTGCGCACGCGGCTGGCTCCGACACCGACAAACATTTCGATAAATTGGGATGCCGAAATACTGTAAAAGGGAACTTCCGCTTCGCCGGCGACGGCCTTGGCCATCAGGGTTTTGCCGGTGCCTGGTGGTCCGCTAAGCAATACTCCGCGCGGCACCTGTCCCCCCAGGCGGGAAAACTTTTCCGGATGGCGCAGGTAAATGATGATTTCCTGCAGCTCCTGTTTGGCCTCGGCCTGGCCGGCAACGTTGGCAAAGGTGACCGGTGATTTCTCACGCGTGTAAAGTCTTGCCCCGGATTCCCCCATCTTGTTCAGCAGCCCTCCGGTCAGTCCTCCCTGTTTGCGGGCGCGACTGAGAATAAACAACCAGATACCGATGATGATGAACCAGGGTAGCAGGTTGACCAACCAGTACGGAGGTTCTTCGCTTTTTTTTGCTTTAAAGGCAACCCGATATTCTTCCAGCAGGGGGAGCAGTTCCGTATCTGTGACCGGCGGAAGAACCGTCTCAAAACGTTCGAAGCTCTCAATCTCCCTGGTGACGGCATTGATCCGTTGTTCCGGGGCCAGATCTACCGGGTTATAGAAATGCCCCGATAGTTTGTCATCCTCCAGGGTCACTTCGGCTATCTGGTCATCCTTCAGCAATTGTTTGAACAGACTGTAGCCGATTGCCGCCGTTTCTTCTGTGGGTTGAGGGGGCAGCATGAGGGTGTAGAGTCCGTTGAGAAAGAGCAGGAGGACCATGAGGAGGAGAAGTCTGTGCCAGCCACTGTACATATGAAAGCTCTTTCTCGCTCCATGCGGGGAAGGAACGAACAGGGCGGGAACACCCTCTGCTTTCCAATTATATCGAAGAAAAAAGGGAATGCGACCTCAGGTAGACCCTTGTTCCTCCCGGAGCTGTTTTCGCTGTGTGCTTTTATGCTATGCTCCGGCGCTGCAACAGGAACATTCTGCGCGAAAGAGATTATTGATGACCATTGATTCGTCTACTGCCCGACCGGAGCTGCTGCTTCCCGCCGGGGACATGGAAAAACTCAAAACCGCCGTGCGTTTTGGCGCCGATGCGGTTTATCTGGGCACCGAAGACTTCGGCTTGCGCGCCCATGCGGGCAACTTCTCCCTGGATGATCTGCGCCAGGCACGGGCAATCACTGCCGCCGCCGATGTTGCCCTCTATCTGACCCTTAATGCCTCCCTGCGCCCGGCGGAGTTTGCCGGACTGGAGGAGTTGCTGGAAGAGCTCAAGCCCCTGGATCTTGACGCTTACATTGTCGCTGATCCAGGGGTGCTGACCACCATTCGTCGCGTTGATCCCCAGCGGGCGATCCATATTTCTACCCAGGTTAACAGCTGCAACCCACGCACGGCGGAATTCTGGCGTGTCAACGGCGCATCCCGCATCAATCTTGCCCGTGAACTGACCCTTAAGGATATTCACGCTTTTGCCGGCCTGACCTCAATCGAACTCGAATGTTTTGTCCACGGTGCCATGTGCGTCGCCCATTCCGGCCGTTGCCTGCTCTCGACTGCCTTGCTTGAACGAAGCGCCAACCGCGGCGACTGCGCCCAGCCCTGCCGCTGGAACTATGCCCTGGTAGAAGAGACCCGCCCTGATGAGCACTTTGCCATTGAAGAGGATGAACGCGGCACCTATCTGATGAACAGCCGTGATCTGTGTCTGATCAACCAGCTGCCGCAACTCATGAGAGCAGGTATCAGCAGTTTCAAGGTTGAAGGGCGGATGAAGAGTCTCTATTATGTGGCGACGACAGCACGGATTTATCGCGATGCCATTGATCGTTTGAGGGTTGATCCGGCTGATGTCGATCCGCTCTGGCGCCGTGAGTTGGAAAAGGTCAGCCATCGTCCCTATACCACTGGTTTGCTGGGAGGGGAAGGCGCGGCGATCCATGCCGCTGACACCCATTATGTTCGCACCCACGATTTTGTCGGTTTCGTCCGGCGTGACGACAAAGGGCTATGGGTCGCCGGACGCAACCGTTTTTTTGCCGGCGATGAGCTGGAGTTGATAGGTCCCAACATGCGTCAACAGATATTTATCGCCGAACGGATCAGCGATCGCGATGGTCAACCCCTGGCCGCCGGCCAGCCTAATTCCGAGTTACTGCTGGACTTGCCGCCGTGGGCCGCAGAGGGGGATCTGATCCGCCGGGAGCGTCCCCGATGATCAAGCTGTTGTTATTGATCAGTTACCTGTTGATGGTCGCGGCCCAACTGCTGCTTGACTGGCTCAATGTGCGCCATCGACGTCTGGCAACAGGACAACTGCCCCCCCTGTTTGCCAAGCGCATCGATGAAGAACGCCTCAGGCGCAGTGAGGAATATGCTCTGGCCAAAGAACGTATCGGTTTGATCGAAACCCTGCTGGGGGTGATTTTGACCCTGGTTTTTATCTTTGGTGGGCTGTTGCCCTGGTACGATCGGTTCATCGCCGGTTTGAGCGATCACTTCATCATCCACGGACTGCTCTTTTTTGGTGTTCTGGCGCTGGTCCAGTCCCTGGTCGGCATCCCGTTTTCCCTCTATCGCAACTTTGTCCTGGAGGAGCGTTTCGGATTTAACCGTATGGGGGCGGGACTGTGGCTGACCGATCTGGCCAAGTCCCTGCTGATCGGCACCCTGCTGTTTGTGGTGCTGGCCGGCGGTGCCCTGTGGCTGGTACAGGCGGCCCCGCACAGCTGGTGGTTGTGGGTGTGGGGGTTCTGGGCCGGTTTGTCGGTATTTTTGTTGTTGCTGTCCCCCTATCTGATTGAACCCTTGTTTTTTACCTTCAAGCCGCTGGATAAACCGGAACTGGAGGACCGCGTCCGTTCGCTGCTGGAGCGCGCCGGGGTAAAAGCGGGAAAAATTCTCCAGGTCGACGCATCAAAAAGAAGCGGGCACAGCAACGCCTATTTCACCGGTATCGGTAAAGTCAAACGGGTTGTGCTCTTTGATACCCTGCTGGAGCAGCTCAATGATGAGGAAGTGCTCGCGGTCCTCGCTCACGAACTGGGCCACTGGCGCTGCGGTCACCTGCGGCAGCGGTTGATCAAGGGGCAGATCGTTGCATTGCTGAGCTGCCTGGTCGCCTTTTACCTGCTGAATTCGAACATGCTGCCGGGCTGGTTTGGGATCGATGAGCTGTCTTTTGTCGGTCAGGTGTTGCTGCTGGGGTGGCTGGCAGGGCTGCTGGGCTTTTTCTGGACGCCGGTGAGCAGCTGGTGGTCACGCCGCCATGAACGTCAGGCTGATCAGTTTGCCATTGATCTGGTCGGCAGCGGCATGCCTCTGGCGACGGCTCTGGTGACCCTGGCCAGGGAAAACCTAAGCTCTTTGTTTCCGCATCCCCTCTATGCCGCCTTTCATTATTCGCATCCACCCATGATTGGGCGGGTTGAGTGGCTGCAACAACAGAAGCCGAAAGATGCCAATCTCAGCGCCGGGGATGGACCTGTACAAGGCTGACAAAACGATTGTCTTTGTCAACGGTGAGGACAAAGCGACCGTTGATTCCGTGATGAGAGAGAAAAGGGCGCAGGCGCAGGGCGGGAAAACGTAACCTGCGCCCACATTCTGACGTCACCAGAGCAGAATCTGCAGAGCCCTGATAATATTTGATGAATTCCTGTTGGCTGATGTGGACAGAGAA
>JAWOFG010000097.1:0-5770 GCA_046482365.1 Pelovirga sp.
TGCTTGTTCGCGAAGGCCGCCATGACATCGACTTCGCCCGGCTGGATAAAATTCTTGCACAGCCTGCCGTCAAGCTCTTGCTGTTCTGCAGTCCCCACAATCCCGGTGGGCGGGTCTGGACGCCGGACGAACTGGAACAGGTTTCAAGCCTCTGTGCGATAAACGGGGTAGTCCTTTTCTGCGACGAAATCCATTCCGACATTGTTTATCCCCCCCACCGTAACGCCTCCATCTTTTCCATCGCCGGTGCGCATCCCCACAGCATCCAAGCCCATTCCATCGGCAAAACCTTCAATGCCAGTGGGCTCCAGGCTTCCTTCTGTTGCATCGCCGACCCGACCTTGCGCCAGCGCTTTCGCCAGGTGCAGAACGCCGCGCATGCCGGCGATGTCAATCTGTTCGGTAAAACTGCTATTGCCGCTGCCCTGTCGCCACAAGGGGTGGAATACAAACGGCAACTGGTTGCTTATCTTTATGACAATACGCGCGAAGTCTGCCGCCGCATGAGCACAATCAAGGGGGTCGAGGTCATGGAGCCGCAATCGACCTTTCTGGTCTGGTGCGACTTCCGCCATCACGGTTCCTGGCAGGAGGTATCCAGGCGCCTGGTCAACAACGCCGGCGTCGCCCTGTCCGGCGGCACCTTCTTCGGCCCCGCCGGCGTAGGCTGGTTTCGCATCAATTGCGCCCATCCACGCCGCCAGCTCTATCCTGCCATTGACCGGATCGTCGCTGAATTCAAAGGCTGAACAGGGCTTGTTACGGTCGATCACAGACTTTTTTCACAGCCTGCACATTCATGTACAGCACCACCGCCAGAACGATCGCCGCAGCCACGCCGGTCAAGCCACCGTAAAAGCTGTCGCGCAGGGCATTCATGATAAACACACCGAGAAAGCAGCCGGCCAGCAGCATATCGGCTTTGACGGACCAGTCGCTGCGACTGTTCCAGGCCCAGCTTAATACGTAGATGTTGAGCAGACCGTAACCACCGGTGACGTAGGCAAAGCCTTTGAGCCAGGTGGTGGCGTTGTCGCTGAAATAAACATTGACCGTGTAAAAAACAAACAAAAATGAGGTTAGAACGCTGAACAGCATCAGGCCGTAAAGCTGGAATTTTTCGCTTGAAGTCATGGCGCATCCTTAATGAGTGGGGTCCGCCGCAGAGTAGCAAAAAATTATATTATTGCCAACGGTTGGAGATGGTTATTGCGGTGGTGGGCAAGCATGGTCGGTCGGCAGAAAAAGATCAGTACGGCGATGCTGTAACGCGGGAAGCTGTTGTCTGACTGCGGCAAGACGCTCCAGGCTTAGTTCAGCCATGATCAGTTCACCATCCATTGAATTATTTTGTGCTTGCGCGATAACGATGCCCCAGGGATCGACAATCATGCTGTGACCAAAGGTTTTGCGCCCGCCGGGGTGGGTGCCGATCTGGGCGGGAGCTAGAACGTAGGTCTGGTTTTCGATGGCGCGAGCGCGCAACAGAACCTCCCAGTGGACAGCGCCGGTAGGAACGGCGAAGGCTGAGGGTACCGTCAGGATATGGGTTCCATGGCCGGCGTAATGACGGAACAGCTCCGGAAAGCGCAGATCGTAGCAGATGCTCAGGCCGATCCGCCACTCTTGCGCAGTGATAACCTGTGGTAGGTTGCCGGCGGTTACCTGCTCGGATTCGCGGTAACTCCAGTCTGACAGGTCACTGTCGAACAGATGAATCTTGTCGTAGGTAGCGAGCAGGTTGCCGTCAGGAGAAAAGACCGGGCAGCAGTTGCGCAATCGCTGATCTTCTCCCATCACCAACAAAGAACCGCCGACGATGGTCAGTTGGTGATGGCGGGCCTGGTCGGCCAGGAAGGGCAGGACAGTCTGGTGAGCAACCTCGTTGGCGAAATGTTCCTTGCGTTCCTGCTCAGGATGCATGAAGGCGAACATCTCCGGCAGAACTGCCAGATTCACATTCTGTCCGGCGGCCTCGATCAACAGGCGGGCAACAGTATCAAGATTGCTGCCAAGATCGTCCCGGGAGTTAAGTTGAAGGCAGGCAACACGCATGACATTTCTTCCTTATTGTTTTTCTGCGTTTTTATTGAAATCATGACGTCGCCAGACATAGGGCAGGTCGATAATAGTGCCGGGGGTGTCGATGGCAGACAAATATTCCAGGCAATTCAACACAACCGTGCGTTGCTGCATCCGGTTGAAAGGTTCACCCAGAGGGTGGCCGAAAGGCCAACGTAAAAACACAGTGCGCGGCGGTTTGACCTGTTCACTGTATTCCCTGACGATGGTGATCCCGATGGTGGCGATACCGGCCTGTTCAATAACCCGTTGAATCAGCCCGACGGACTGATTGCAGATGCCTCAGCCGGGGGTGAGTAGGGCGATATCGACCTTTTCGGCACGCAATTGGTGGGCGACTGCCACCGCCGTTCGGTTAATCAGGGTGTCGATATGCGGGCCATCAATATGCCCCATGAATGAGTAATGGGTAGCGGCAATGCTGCCGAGGATTTTCTCGCCCACCAGTTCTTTGAGTCGATCCAGCGGCAGGATAACGTTGGGATCCTTGTCTGCATCGCTGTGGTCGTAGTAATCGTGGGTAATGACAAAATCATCGAACAGGGTCGCTGCATCCAGTTCGCGGTAGCTTGGATCGCCGTCAGGGTCATTCATGTCAAAGGGAGTCTGGTGACGATGATGGATGCCGGCGGTCGTGATCAGCGCCAGCTTCGCTTGCGCCGGAACAACCGTAGGTGGCGTCCAGGGAGTCCCACCCTCACTGGCGCGTGGAGTATAGCTGTCGGTAAATTTCTTTGCCAGGGTTGGAAAGCGGGTTGCTGCACGCGCCAGCGCCTGGTTTTTGATGCGGGATAGAGTGATCATGGTTTGATACTAACCGACAATCTGGTCTGGTGTCACTCATCTGACATCAGGATTCGAGGATTAGAGCATCAGGATGGCAACCAGTAGTCCCGGCACGATGGCTGCGCCCATCCACAGGGGGAGGAAAAGGTGTTTTTTGAAACCTGCAATAACGGCAAAGATGACCCCCTTGACCAGGGTGTTGGTTGTGCAGGCCAGCAGGATTCCCCAGGCGGCGACAGTACCAGCCAGGTCACTTTGGGCTGAGTGTGCCAGCGAGAGGGTAATGGCATCAACATCCATCAGCCCGGAGACCAGCGCCAGAGCGTAGATTCCCTGATCGCCATACCAGGTTTTTGCCGCCTCAGACAGCAACAACATGACCGCCAACAGTACGCCGATTTTTACTGCCAAGCTCAGCTGCAGCGGGCTTTTGTGTTCGATCGTTGGGGTCTTTTCTGCCGATTTTTCCTTTTGCCGATACCACAATCGATAAAAAACACCGAGCAGGCAGAACAACATGACGGTCAGCGGAATCCACAACGGCTGCAGAAGGGCAGGGTTAACAACCATGACTTCAATCATCACCCGCGGAAACATGATTGCGGAGGTTAATAGCACGGCACCGGCGAACAGACTTTTTTCCTGTTCTGCCCGCGCAAAACGAGCCAGGGTTAATGTTGTTGCGGTGGATGAGATCAATCCTCCGGCGATAGCGGTGATGATCGTGCCGGTTTTTCGGCCGGTGAACTGGATCATCAGATAGCCGAGAAAGGATAGGCCGGAAACCAGGACAACCATCCACCAGATCCAATAGGGGTTGATGGCATCCCAGGGACCGTACCCCTGATTCGGGAGTAGAGGCAGAAGAACGATAGAGATGATCAGCAGCTTGAGGCCGGAAAAAAAATCCTGCGGAGTAATTTTTTTCAACCAACCATGCAAGACGGGTTTGTGTCCCAGCAGGGCCATGACCACAACTGTGATTGCCAGCGCCGGGATTGGCTGGTCATAGGCAGACCAGGCGGCCAGTGAAAATGTCAGCATCATGGTGAACGCTGTGGTGGTGCCGACGTCATTGTTGGCATGAACCCTGAGGATATGTGAAGCGATGATCAGGGCCGCAACCGCAATAAAAGCGCTGCAGAGAAACCAGATGCCGGCTTGTTGAGAGATGAGCGCTGCGACGACGCCCAACAGGCCAATGAGGCTGAAGGTGCGGATGCCGGCAATGCGCGCGCCCTCATCTTCATCCCGGTCACGCCAGCCGCGCTCAATACCGATCAGCAAGCCGATGGCCAATGCGACCAGCAAGGTTATTGCCATATCGTAAGGTTGTTCGATCATCCGTCTGATTCCTTTTGAGTGATCTGATCGGTTGTTGTTTAACCTGTGGTTACTACAAAAAGTATAGTCGATATTTGCTCTTGCGCCAGATTGTGATGGTTGGTTTGAGAAGAAATCTCCCCGGCTATGACCTTTTTACCGTAACAGTTTAATTGCACAAGCTATTGTTGTATCATCCGGATTGACGATATTTCAGTTCTCCAGCACTGTTGTAAAGGATTGTAAAAATGAAACTGTTGCTGATGATTGTTATGTTGCTGTCGACCCCTGTGGTTGCAACTGGTGCGGAACAAAAGAATCCGGCACCGTCTATAGGTCTGGCGCTGGGTTCGGGTGGTGCTGCAGGACTGGCCCATATTGCTATGCTCCAGGTGTTCGATGACCTTGGTATCAAACCTGCAAAGATTACCGGCACCAGTATCGGCGCGGTCATCGGCGGACTCTACGCTGCCGGCCAAAGTGCTGAGGAAATCAGAGCAATCTTTGATGAATTTGGCGGATCCAACCTGGATATGTTGTCACACCTGGCTCTTTCCGATAGCGAACTGAAACTGGGCGATCTTCTCAAACTCGATATTAATAATGGTGGTCTGATCGATTCAGGAGGGTTCCTGAAATTTCTTTCCGGTAAGATTGACGCTCGTACCTTTGACGATCTTGACATCCCTCTTGCGGTTGCAGCTACGGATTACTGGAGCGGGGAAACGGTTGTCCTTGATGAGGGCGATCTGTTTCAGGCGATCGAAGCCAGTATGGCTGTGCCGGGACTCTTTTCGCCGGTGCAACGGGGAAAGCAGTTGCTGGTTGACGGCGGCACCACCAACCCGCTGCCTTTTGACCTGTTGGCTGGCGGGTACGATTTGGTGGTAGCGATCGACGTGACCGGTTCCAGATCACCAGGGGAAGAGCAACAACTCAACTGGACGGAGGCCTTGTTCAGTACCTTCGAGATCATGCAGCAGTCCCTCATTGCTTCACGGATCCGCATGCAAAAACCGGATATTTATATCAAGCCGGAGGTGGGTGACATCCGTTTGTTGCACTTTAACCGTATCGCGAAAATCCTTGAACGTTCTGAACCTGCAGCTAAAGAGTTGAAACAGCAGCTTAAGGATTTTCTCAAAGATCAGTAGCCTGAGTTTGAGGATTTTATCACTCCTGTCCGGGCAAACAGCAGCACAAGAATAAAGAACAAACAGAGAAAATAGCCGACAAACCAGGGGAGAGAAGCAGTAAAGACCAGATTTTTAAGGCCCTCTTCCGCTATTTCAGGGTGTTGGGATGCGACCCGGTGGTTCAGGAATTTCAGCAGCAGGGCATAGAGCAGGCCGATCCCGCCATAGCCAAGATTAAGGAAAAGCCCTTTAAAGCTCAAGACCGTGGCTCGCTGGCTGGAACTGGTGGCCTTGTTGAGGTAATTGCTGAGAAAAAAGCTGATCAGGTACATACAGCTGAACAACAGCATGGCTGGGATCAGGCCATACCAGGGCCAGACAAAGCAGAGTCCGGTTAATCCGATCAGGATCAGTCCCGCTGTGACCATGAGATTAAACCCCGG
>JAWOFG010000213.1:0-3138 GCA_046482365.1 Pelovirga sp.
GCCTTGTCAGCAACAAAGGGAAAGGCAATACCGGCAAAGTTGGATCCGCCACCGTGACAGCCAATCACCACATCCGGGTAGTCGCCAATCATCTCCATCTGCGCCTTGGCCTCAAGACCAATAATCGTCTGATGTAAACAGACATGATTGAGTACGCTACCTAACGCATAACGGGTGTCTTCGCGGGTGACGGCGTCTTCAACCGCTTCACTGATAGCAATCCCCAGGGAACCGTTGCTGTCAGGATCCTGAGCAAGAATCGCGCGACCAGCGTTGGTACGATTCGAGGGTGAAGGAATAACATCAGCACCCCAGAGTTGCATCATGCTCTTGCGGTAAGGTTTCTGGTTGTAGGATACCTTGACCATATACACTGTACACTCCAGCCCGAACATCTGACAAGCCAGAGAAATAGAAGACCCCCACTGACCGGCACCGGTTTCTGTAGCGATGCGCTTGGTCCCGAAAATTTTATTATAATAAGCCTGCGGAATGGCGCTGTTGGGTTTATGAGAGCCGGCTGGAGAACCCCCTTCATACTTGTAATAGATTTTTGCCGGGGTACCCAGTACCTTTTCCAGCCGATGGGCACGGAACATCGGAGCCGGTCGCCAAAGCTGATAAATCTCAAGGACTTCCTGCGGAATATCAATCCAGCGCTGGGTAGACACCTCCTGCTCAATTAAAGGCATGGGAAACAGGGGAAGCAAATCATCGGGAGAGACCGGTTGCATGGTGCCGGGGTGAATCACCGGCGCCAGCGGACCCGGCATGTCCGGGATAATATTGTACCATTGGCGTGGAATCTGTGACTCCGGAAGGATAATCTTGGTCTGCATGGATGTCTCCTTGCGCTATTTAAGGTTTTGGCGATATCTGTAAAAAGAAGTCCAAAAAACAGAAGATAATTGTGAGAAATTTTACAAGCTGATGACCGTGCTTGGATAGCATGTAACGATCGTAAAAACAAGATTCCAGGGCAGCCTTTAATAGATTCAGCCGGTCATCACGTCACAATCCCAAATATTCATCAATCAGCACAATACTTATGCGTTTTTTAGGGAAGCACTTGTCCAGAATTGACCAGGTATTGCAGATGCGCTGCGGTGAGCGACAATCATGACAGCGTCCGGTGTTGGCACAAGGAGTTTCCATCTTGTGGCGCTTGGCATTTAAGGGCGCAGCATGATTTCTGATGCGGTGGAAGGCATCTTCCAGGGTATTAACAATTTTGTTCCGACCAACAAATAGCACAACCTTCTTCGGTCCAAACGAGATCGCCGCGGTGCGGTTACCGATCATGTCAAGGTTCACCAACTTGCCACACAGGGTCACGGCATTGGTGCCGGTTAGAAACAGGTCGACCAACAGGGCCTGACGGCGGCGCTCCATGACTTCACTACCAGCTGCATCCGGATCAAAGGTTTTGATCATGTTGAGTGATGGGTCTGCCAGCAACTCTGCCAATACCCCGGTAGCCTCCATCGTCATGGAATCCGCCCATGAGATGGTGTCAGTTTTAAGCTGAGGAAAAATTTGTGCAAAAAAAAGATCATGAGCCTGCTGTCGATCCCTGGCCTGATACACATTAAAGCCGTTAGCGATTAATGCTGCTTGACACTTGTTGACCTGATCGCTGCTCATCAATAATTCTCCTTTATTACCTTATCCGAGGCTTTAGGGTTATGGATAGCAACACACAGGCATTCCGCCTCAGCATAAATAGCCGACCCGCTGCACACCCTCCCCTTCACCAGGACCTTACGTCCATTAACTGAAACCACTTCACTCTCGACCGTTACCACCGTTTGTAGTGGCAGCAGGTTGCGAAAACTGACATTGAGATTGGCAACAACTACCGCGTGACCGGCAGCCCAGCCGGTTAAGCCCAGGACCTCATCAAGTACTGCTGCAATTGAACCACCATGGGCATGACCGGGCGGTCCTTCGGTTTCCGGACCAAACCACACCCGCGCTTTTAACTGCTGGGCAGCATCGCGATAATAACGGACGCGAAAACGCTCCCCTTGAGAATCGCCGGAAACAAATCGCAGCGAATTGCCGACCAGCGCCGGCGCATCAAAGTCAATCCAGCTAGCTTCTCCACGCAGATCGACATCTTTTTCATAGGTACCGGTTGTCGTTGGGCTCATACACAAGTCCTGCATCGTGAAAAAAAAGGGCCAAAGCTGCTGTCAGCTAAAGCCCTTGTTTTTTATTGGAGCGGGAAACGGGATTCGAACCCGCGACTCTCAGCTTGGGAAGCTGATACTCTACCAACTGAGTTATTCCCGCATGGTGGTGCGCAGTATAGAGATAGCGTTTAGTTTTTGTCAAATTCAAAATGCTCTTGTAACCAACTGTGTGCATCTTCTGCTGAATGAATCTTTCCTGCTATTTCCAGCATTTTAATCTGGTGCAGCAACTCACCAATGATCCTGTTGTCAGTACCGGCATAGTGCATGATGGCATGACCATCAAGCAGATCAGGAATGCGGCTCTTTTGCTGCTGTTGCTCATAGGCCCTCAGCAGGGTGATCACTGTATCATCCTGAAGTTGCCCACGGCCCCAGCCATGAAAAAAAATCCGCTCCACGCCACAAGGGTGGAGTTGTTCTACTGCCAGAGCACGCTGACGATCTGACGAAACCTGGCGCAATTGCTGGAGCCATGGTGCCGGCAGATCATCACGCAGAGCACCCAACAGACGCAGCTGGGCCCTGCTCAGGCGCAGGTCAGGGTACATCTGGTCGAAGCGTTGTGGTGCATACGCCATTAACAGCGCGGCCAGGTGAAACAGCGGACGTTGTTGCTGTAACTCCTTGCTGACGGCAAGCCGCTGTTGTTCATCAAAGGCAGCAAAACGATCAACAAGGGATTGATGGGCGGCAACGTATTCATGTTCAGACCAACTCGTCCCAGGCAGGCCCAAAAGTACCTGGAGCATCCTTGTCCGGGATAACATCTGTAGTGCATAGGAGATATTTCTGACGGCAACAATCTTCAGAAGTTCTTCACGGATCCGCTCCGCCGCCACCTGTTGCAGTTGCTGTGCCTGCTGTGTCATGGCAGCAATGGTTTGATCCTCGATGGTGAAATTCAGAACAGCGGCATGACGGACCCCTTTAAGAATCCGCA
>JAWOFG010000233.1:0-18314 GCA_046482365.1 Pelovirga sp.
CGCAAGCGGTGAGGATGGGCCAGGGTGCGCAGGCACTCGGCGGCAAATTCCATCATCTCCAAAGGAATCAGTTGTTGTTGCTGGGTTTTGCTGCCGGCGGCAGCGGCCTGACTGAGATTGGTTGTCGTACCCATAGTTTCTTCCTCTCTCAAATAGAACCATTTTGCTGATGATCAGCATGACATCACATCACAAAAAAATCTAGATGGGTGGCATTCAGCACACCGATAGCGACAAGCTGAATTCTAATTAGAGAAACTATCACAAGTTTTGGTCTTTACGCAAGTTTTCTTTATTTTGTAACTACTTTGAAGGGTTAGCGAACATTGATTCGATCATTATTACAGCAGAAGCGGTGGCGGCCCTGGTGGCTGGGCTGATGCTCTCTCCCACCGCCATCTGCTCAGCTGCCAAGGTCAACAACCAACCCGGGAGGGTCCGCCGGTAGAGGCTTTGGGCCATATGCAGCAACAATTCCGGCGCCAGCTGGTGGCCACAAGAACCCGTGGCTCTGGCCGGATCGAGTTTTGCCATGACCAGCGGCTTCTCCTGGCCGCGACAGGCATCGACAAACAACACCCGGCTTACCTCTTTCGCCGCCAGCTCCAGTACCAGTTCAGGGGTCAGTTGATGAACAGCCAGCACCCGCGCCTGCTGTGGCTCCAGTTGGGCCGACAATATTTCAGCCAGCCGGTAACCGGCGCCATCATCCTGCCGCAAGCGATTACCGTAACCGATGATCAGCCACATCAGCCGCGTCTGATTTCATCCAGCAGTACGCCGTCGGCACTACGCAGTTGCAGGTGCAAGGGCATCCGTCCGGCTTCGTGGGTGGAACAGCTCAAACAGGGATCAAAGACACGGATACCGTGCTCAACCCGGTTGAGCAACCCCTCATCAAGGCGACTGCCGCTGATAAAACGGGTTGCCAGCTGCTTGATGGTTTTGTTCATTGCCAGGTTGTTCTGGCCGGTGGCAATAATCAGGTTGACCTTTTCCAGCATGCCGTTGTCATCAACCTGGTAATGGTGAAAGAGGGTGCCACGCGGAGCTTCACTGACCCCGACACCGACATTCTGATTGACCCCGGCGCGGCTGCGGATATGGTGGTCGAGGAGGATGTCATCGGCAAGAATTTCCTCAATCCGCTCGAGGCTGTGGAGGATTTCAACCAGACGCGCGTAATGATAGTAAAAACTGCTGTTGACGGTTTTGCCGGGACCGCCAAAATGACGGAACTGGCGCAATTCACGATCCGCTTTTGGGGTGCCGGCAAAATCGCAGACATTCAGGCGCGCCAGAGGGCCGACCCGATACATCCCGCGCTCTGGACCAAGAGGTGTGTAATAGGGAAACTTGAGATAACTCCAGGTTTCTTCCGCCTCACTGACGCGGCTTAAAAAAGCCTCAGGAGTCAGATTATCCTCGACAATCCGGCCATTACCGTCGACGATCCGCAACGCTCCATCATAATATTCCAGACCGCCGTCCCCGGCGACCAGACCGACAAACAAACTCGGAAAATCACCATAGGCGTTCAGTTCACCGGCATACCGATCGAGAGCCTCTTTCATCAGGTCAAGCGCGCTATCGAGGATACGGTACATCTGGGGCAGCTGGGCGAGAAAATTCTCCCTGTCTGCCGCTTTGAGACTCCCTCGAACACCACCCGGGACCGACCAGGACGGGTGGACACTGCGCTCGCCCAGGGCGCGGATCAGGGCCTGGCCAAAAGCTCGCAGACGGATGCCGGCGCGCGCCACCTCGGGATGCAGTTTAATCAGCCCGGCGATATTGCGCTCGGCCGGATCGGCATCCATCCCCAGCAGCAGATCCGGACCGGAGAGCAGGAAGAAGCTTAAAGCATGACTCTGGACCATTTGCGCATAATTCATCAGGCGCCGCAGGGTAACCGCCGGCGCCGGGGTGCGTACCCCGAGGATGGC
The DNA here is from genome assembly GCA_046482365.1 of Pelovirga sp. GTDB lineage: Bacteria > Desulfobacterota > Desulfuromonadia > Desulfuromonadales > Geopsychrobacteraceae > Pelovirga. Next base: position 1,947 of record JAWOFG010000233.1, read on the forward strand.
ATCACCGGCCTTGCTTGAGGCCAGCAGATGACTGACCGGACAGATGCCACAGACCCGGGCGGTAATCCCCGGCATTTCCCAGAAACTGCGGCCGATGCAGAACTTTTCAAAACCCCGAAACTCGGTCACATGAAAACGGGCATCACTAACCTGGCCGGCATCATCCAGCTCAATGGTGATTTTGGCATGCCCTTCAATCCGGGTAATCGGTTCAATTGTTACCGTTTTTTTCATGTCACCTTTCCTGTCAGTTTCCATCTCAACTGCCATCTGAGCTCCTGTAAAATCGGCAACCCATTAACCGAAGGTGCGCATATCAGCCGGCATATCAACCTTCGTGCCGCCAACCAGCGCCTTAAGGACGGCCGCAATCCGCTCCGGGTCCGGTGGACAACCGGGCAGGAACAGATCAACCTTGATCGCCTGGTGCAGCGGGATAACTTTTTTCAGCAATGCCGGCAACACCTTGAGGGCTTCGGCACCAATCGGCGCACTGGCCTCATGATAGACCGCATTAAGCAGATCGCTGATCGGGATGCGGTTGCGCATGCTGGTCACATTGCCGGTTACCGCACAATCACCAAAACTGACCACCGTGCGGGTATTGGTACGGATCCGGCGCGCCAGCTCGAGGTTTTCTACGTTGGTTACCGCCCCTTCAACCAGACAGACATCAACATCCTCGGGATACTCTTTGGTATCAACCAGCGGACCGTAGACCAGATCGGCACGTCCAAGCAGATCGATCAGAGCTTCATCCAGATCAAGAAAGCTCATGTGACAACCGGAGCAGCCCCCCAGCCATACCGTTGCCAAGCGAATTTTTTTGGGGATTTCTTCTGCTGTTTCAGCCATTACTCACAACCTTTCGCTCAGCGATTCCACTGGTTTTTTTCGCGCCCATCGAGAATCCGCCGCAAAAAATTGGTCTTTTTCTTCATTTCGCCAACCGACATACCCTTATCAAACAAAGCACCGGTGGGGCAGACCTCGACACATTTTCCGCATTCGGTGCAGCTTTCGCTTTCGCCCCAGGGGCGATTGAGATCGGTGATCACCCGGCTATGGACCCCACGATGACGGACGTCCCAGGTGTGGGCACCCTCAACCTCATCACAGACCCGGACACAGCGCAGGCAGAGGATACAGCGGTTGTGATCGACGCCGTATTTTTCGTGGCTGATATCGATCCCAAGTATCGGGTTGAGGTAGTCGTAACGTACATGATCCATCCCCAGTTCGGCCGCCAGGGTCTGCAATTCGCAGTGCTCGTTACTGACACAGACGGCACAGGTATGATTGCGTTCGGCGAAGGTCAGCTCCAAAATCATTTTGCGATAGCGATTAATCTTGTCGTTGTGGGTTTCCACCACCATTCCTTCGCCGGCAATGGTGGTACAGGCCGGCTGCAGACGTGCCTGACCGCTAATTTCCACCAGGCATAAACGACAGCCCCCACGATTACTCAGGCCATCAAGGTAACAGAGGGTCGGCAGATGGATGCCCTGGTCGCGGATCGCCTCCAGCAGCGTCTGGCCGGTACGGGCACTGACCAGCTCACCATTAATGGTCAGGGTAATAACCGACATCAGTGTTCCTCCTTGAAGATCGCCAGCTGCTCGGCATGTTCCGGTAATTTCAGCAGAGGGATCTGGTCAAGCCGGCAGACCCCGGCCGGGCAATAGTTGTCACGGATATGGGCAAGATATTCAGCGCGGAAATAGTGCAGGGTGTTAAGCACCGGATTGGGGGCTGTCATGCCGAGACCACAGAGGCTGGTTTCCTGCACTAAAAGGCAGAGATCTTCAAGGGTCTGCAGATCTTCATCCATCGCACTGCCGTCAGTAATCCGCTTGAGCAGTTCAAACATCTCGATGGTTCCAACCCGGCAGGGCACGCACTTACCACAGCTTTCATCCATGCAGAATTCCATGAAAAATTTGGCGACATCGGGCATACAGCTGGTTTCGTTCATGACAATCAGGCCGCCGGAACCCATGATCGACCCCAACGCCTGCAGGCTCTCATAATCGACCGGCGTATCGAGGTGTTCCGCCGGGATACAGCCACCACTGGGACCGCCGGTCTGCGCCGCCTTGAAGGTGCCGCCATCGGGTAACCCACCGCCGATGGTAAAAACAATATCCCGCAGACTGGTGCCCATCTGGACCTCGATCAAGCCCGAATTGACCACCTCACCACAGAGAGCAAAAACCTTGGTGCCCTTGCTCTTGTCGGTACCGAACCCGGCAAACCATTCGGCGCCCTGGCGCATGATCGGAGCGACGCTGGCAAAGGTTTCAACATTGTTGATCAGGGTCGGAAAACCCCACAGTCCGCGTTGAGCAGGATAGGGGGGACGGGGCACCGGCTGACCGCGGCGGCCCATAATCGAAGTCATCAGCGCCGTTTCCTCGCCACAGACGAAGGCGCCGGCTCCAACGCGCAGATCGATACGAAAGTTAAAGCTGCTGTCGAGAACCCGACTGCCGAGAAGCCCGCGCCGCTCAGCATCCTTGATCGCTTTGGCCAGGCGCGCCGCCGCCAGTGGGTATTCACCGCGTACATAGATGTATCCCTGCTCCGCGCCACAGGCATAACCGGCTATCGCCATTCCCTCAAGCACGCGGTGAGGATCCGATTCCATGATAGTGCGGTCCATATAAGCGCCCGGATCCCCTTCGTCGCCATTGGCCACCACATATTTGCGCTCCGCCTGCGCCTTGCGAACCAGCTCCCACTTGACGCCGGTCGGATAACCACCACCTCCACGGCCACGCAGGCCACTACGGGTAATTTCACTACAGACCTGCTCCGGAGTCATTTCGTGTAACACATGGCCAAGGGAACTGTAAGCACCGCGAGCGATACTGTGGATAATCTGCTCCGGATCAATCCGGCCGTTGTTTTCGAGGGCAATCAGGGTCTGGCGAACAAAAAAAGGGAAGTCGGCCGGCAACGGCTCGACCACTGCAGTCTGCTCAGCAAGCGCCGCACGAACGATGTCACAAGCCATCTTCGGGGTGACTTTCTCGTAGGTCTCTTCCGGTTCACCACCCCGGGCCACGCGCAACAGCGGGCCGCGACTGCAGGGGCCCATACACCCGGTGGCGACAACCTCCAGGGTCGGTCGTTGTTTTTCATCAAGGTCATCCAGCAGTTCAGCCAAAGCCTCCTTGACCCGGTCAGCTCCGGCAGCCAGGCAGGGAGTGCTGTAGCAGAGAAACAGTCGCAGATTCAACTGCTGCTGACGTTGCCGCTCTTCTTCAGCGACGTTTTGCAGATCGACGGTATTCATGAGGTCTCCTCGCTGACGGCAGAGGATATGCAGGTTTTTTCATTGATGGCAGCCACCGTGGTGGCGGCCGTCTGCTTGCCGAGCACTTCACCATCAAGGGTCAGCATGGGGGCCAAGCTGCAATTACCCAGACAGCGAGCGCTGACCAGGGTCAGGCTGTTATCCGCTGAGGTTGATCCGGCCTTGAGATCAAACTCCTGCTCAATCCGTGCAACAATCTCCCCGGCACCTTTAACGTAGCAGGCAGTGCCCATACAGATAACGCAGACATGATCGCCCTGGGGTTCGAGGCTAAAGAAGTTATAAAAGGTGGCGACGCCATAGACCCAGCTCGGAGGTAGCTTGAGCTGAATCGAGACATAATCGAGGATCTCTTCGTCCAGATGGCCGAAGGTTTCCTGCGCCGTATGCAGTACCTCAATCAGGGCATCCTGCTGGTACTGACATTTTTTCAGCGCTTTATCAAGGAGTTGCAGTTTGAGTTGGTGAGGACTTTTGTCGTTGGTGGCAGGTTCGTTCGGCAGCGTTTTGGTCATGAGATCTCCCGCGAAACAGGATAAAAAACACCCATATGGTTCATCAGACAGCTATCAGTGTATATGATGACGGGAAATTCTCAATGATTTTCGGGAAAGAATCGATCGGGCAACGGCTAGCGGATGTCAAATTTGATATTTCAGAGTCCCGATGGCCATCTGAAGAATCAGACGATTAACGTGACGCCTTCTCGTCGATACCTGAAACCCCGAAACGTCGGCGCAGTTCGGCATAGATTTTTTCCGGTGGCAGCTCGTAATAACCAAACAGAACCAGCAGATGAAAAATCAGGTCAGCGGCTTCATAAACCACCTCATCGGGGTTTCCCCCTTTACCGGCAACCGCTGTCTCGGTGGCCTCTTCACCAATTTTGGCTAGAATCTTGTCAAGCCCCTTGTCATACAAGGATTTTACATAGGATTTTTCCCCGGGTCCAAGCTGCTTGCGTTCAAGGATAATCTGATAGACCGCATCAAGAATATCGGGGTTGGTGGCTTTATTATCAGAACTCATGCCATTCCTTCTTTCATCAGAGACGAACGACGACGCCATGCTCGCGCAGATAATCTTTGCACTCGGCGATGGTGTATTCCTTAAAGTGAAAAATCGAGGCCGCCAGAGCCGCACTGGCTCCCCCTTCAACAAAACCGGCGCGGATATGCTCGAGATTGCCGACACCGCCGGACGCGATCACCGGAATAGGGACCGCGTCGGCAATGGTACGGGTCAGAGCGATATCGTAGCCCTGCTTGGTACCGTCACAGTCCATAGAGGTCAGTAGAATCTCGCCACAGCCGTATTCTTCCATCTGCCGGGCCCAGGCCACCGCATCAATGCCGGTCGGCTTGCGCCCACCGTGGGTATAGACCTCCCAGGCTGAAGGATCGCTTCCAGGCACCCGGCGCGCATCAATAGCCACGACAATACACTGACTGCCAAAGCGCTGTGCCGCCTCGCGCACCAGTTCAGGCCGCTGAACCGCCGCCGTATTGATCGATACCTTGTCGGCCCCGGCATTGAGCAGATTACGGATATCGGCAATTTCGCGCACCCCACCACCGACGGTCAGGGGCATAAACACCCGTTCAGCGGTACGGGCAACAACATCGAGGATAATCCCGCGGTTATCACTGCTGGCGGTGATATCGAGAAAGGTCAGCTCATCCGCCCCCTGGGCACAGTAGGCTTCAGCCGCCTCAACCGGATCACCGGCATCGCGCAGATCGACAAAATTGACCCCCTTGACGACGCGCCCATCCTTTACATCGAGGCAGGGAATAATCCGTTTAGCCAGCATCAGGGTTTCTACCTTTTTCGTTTAGGGTTCTTGCGTTGTCAACTATTGAGATCATTCATGGCTTCATGGTCGATCATAAACCTGCGCAGATCGCGCTCCTGGCGCATGACATATAAGATGAACACTTGATCTGCCTCGATCCGGTAGAAGATGCGGCAAGGAGGAACCACAACCTCGCGATACTTCAGCCCTGCTAATTCAGCCGGTACTCGCCCCGATTCAGGATAATCGGCCAAACGTGCAACCTTGGAAAAAACCAGAGCCACCAGCTTTTTGGCCGCTGATAGATTATTGATGGCGATATACTCAGCTACTTCATCAAGGTCGCCAAGAGCCGGCTCGGTCCAGATTATTTTAGCCATCGATCCAGCTTGTTACGTGCTTCTTCTTCGCTAAAAACCTGTCCGGTCAGCAACGCCTGCTCTCCCACGGCAATACCTTCGAGAATCTGCATGCGTCGCTGCATAAACTCATAATCCTCAACATCGACCAGATAGGCAGATGGCCTGCCATGTTCGGTGATCAAGACCGGTTCTTTAGAATCGTGCAGATCCGCCAGAATTCTGGTGGCCTGACGTTTCAGGTTGGTAACAAGCTCGACCTTCATAAAGTCCTCCGGCGCAAGAAAGTGATACTATTCTATCACTCTCTACCGGAAAGACCAAGGGTTAAGCTGTTTTTGGTTAAGCTGTTTTGGTCAAGGCCACAGCGGCGCGCAGGTCAAGGGCGCCGGTATAGATCGCCTTGCCGGTAATCACGCCACTGACGCCGGAGGCTTCAATGGCCAGCAGATTGCGGATATCCGCCAGGGAGGAAACCCCGCCTGAAGCAATCACCGGGATACTGATCGATTCAGCCAGAGCTTTGGTCGCTTCGATATTAGGTCCCTGCATCATACCGTCACGAGCGATATCGGTGTAGATGATGGCGGTCACGCCGAATCCTTCCATCTCGGCGGCGAGTGCGGTGGCCTTCTTTTCCGTGACATCGGCCCAGCCCCGAATGGCGACCAGACCGTCCTTGGCATCGATACCGACAACAATTCGCCCCGGGAACAGCCGACAGGCCTCTTGCACCAGGGCCGGATTCTCCTTGGCAACGGTACCCAGAATCACCCGCTCGATCCCCAACTCAAGGTAAGCTTCAATGGTCGCCAGATCGCGAATGCCGCCACCGAGTTCAGCAGGGATATCGATAGCAGCGACGATCGACTGGATCGCCTCACGGTTCTTCGGCACCCCGGCAAAAGCACCATCCAGATCAACAATATGCAGATATTCCCCGCCCTGCTCCTGCCAGATGCGCGCCTGGGCCGCCGGGTCATCGTGATAGACCGTATCCTTGTCCATCAATCCCTGCTCAAGACGCACACAGCGCCCGTCTTTCAAATCAATTGCCGGCAGAATAATCACTACAATTCTCCAAAATTGCGAAAAATCTTAAGGCCCAGATCCTGACTTTTTTCCGGATGGAACTGGGTTGCCATGATGTTGTCACGCCACAGGGACGCACAGAATTCAATATCGCCATAGCGACAGCCGGCAGCTACATCCTTCTGATCTTCTGCGGCACAATAGTAGGAATGGACAAAATAGACATAACTGCCGTCGGCAACACCCTTGAAAAGGGGTGAGGGTTTGCGCAGCGTCAGGGTGTTCCATCCCATGTGCGGTACCTTGAGGCGCTCCCCTTGCTCAACCATGTCAGCGGGAAAGCGCACCACCCGGCCGGGAATCAACCCCAACCCCTGGTGGCGACCAAACTCCTCACTCTCGTCAAACAGCATCTGCATGCCGACACAGATACCGAGCAGCGGCTTGCCTTGGTCGATATGATCAAGCAATGGCGCGACAAAACCACCCTGGCGTAGATTGTCGATACAATCACGAAAAGCCCCGACTCCCGGCAAAACCACTTTATCAGCGCTGACGATATCCTGCGGATCAGAACTGATCCGCGCTTTTAACCCCAGGCGTTTAAAGGCATTGGCAACACTGCGCAAATTGCCCATTTCATAGTCGATAATGTTAATCATTGCTAAACTGTCCACTCTAAGTATCCAGCCACATTGCAGGCAGGGCTTGTGGTTTCCATGACGAGGGTGTCTGTCGCCATGGATGGCGACAGTCAAGCGGCCATGGAGGGCGAAAAGCGTCCCTCGGATTGGATGCCACAAGACCGGCCTGCAAACGCAGTAGCTGCCCGTCAATTGGCACAGGTCAATATTACTCCAATGTGCCCTTGGTCGACATAACCCCATGGATGCGGGGATCAATACTGGTTGCTTCATCCAGCGCCCGGCCGAAGGCCTTGAAAATTCCCTCGATGATATGATGGAGATTGTCACCATAGGCCAGATTCACGTGGATGTTGGCGCCGGAGTGGTTGCAGAAAGCGACAAAGAACTCTTCAACCAGCTCGGTGTCGAATTCACCAACCTTAACTTTGGGCAGCTCGACATTAAACACCAGAAACGGGCGCCCGGAAAAATCGATCACCACCGACGCCAGCGCCTCATGCATCGGCATGGTCGCCCGGCCGAAACGCCGCACCCCGGCTTTATCAGCCAGAGCCTTCTTGAACGCTTCCCCGAGAACAATACCGAGATCTTCCACCGTATGATGGGCATCAATCTCGATGTCGCCCGTCGCCTTCACGCTCAGATCAAAAAAACCATGCCGCGCCACCGCAGTGAGCATGTGATTAAAAAAAGGTACCGGACTGTCGATGTCATGCTGACCGCTACCGTCAAGATTGAGGGTAATAGAGATGGCGGTTTCCTTGGTTTCACGCTCGATCGTGGCTGATCTGGTCATATTATCCTCTTTTCCAAGTACAATTTTTTACCACAAAGGCATAAAAGACGCAGAGGAGGAATTCAGAATTCAGAATATTGAATACAGAAGGAGAACAACACCTCCTGAATTCTATATTCTGAATTCTATCTTCTGTCTTTGTAGTTAATCTCATTCCTGCAACCGCAACGTCACCGACCGCCCATGCGCTTCCAGCCCTTCCAGTTCCGCCAGGTGGACAACATCATTACCCAGCCGTTTCAAACCTGCCACAGAAAAAGAGATAATACTCGATTTTTTGACGAAGTCCTCTACCGATAAAGGCGAGAAGAAACGCGCGGTGCCGCCGGTTGGCAGGGTATGATTCGGTCCGGCCAGATAATCGCCGGCCGCTTCAGGGGTGTGATGCCCCATGAAAATTGCACCGGCGTGGCGGATTTTGGGCAGGATCGCAAAGGGATCAGCTACCGCCAACTCCAGATGTTCGGGTGCGATACGGTTGGAAAAATGGATGGCCTCATCCAGACTGTCAGCAACAATGATCGCACCGTAATCGTCAATCGATTTGCGCGCGATATTCTCGCGCTGCAGCTGCTGCAGTTGTTTTTCTACCTCCTGCTGCACCGCCAGTGCCATCTGTTCACAACTGGTGACCAGCACCGCCGAAGCCAGCTCGTCGTGTTCCGCCTGGGATAATAGATCTGCAGCAATGTGGGCAGCGTTACCGCTGCCGTCGTTGATGACCAGGATCTCGCTCGGCCCGGCGATCATATCGATACCGACCTGGCCGAAGACCTGTTTTTTCGCCGTCGCCACATAGATATTGCCCGGCCCGGTAATCTTGTCGACCCGAGGTACACTGGCGGTTCCATAAGCCAAGGCCGCCACAGCCTGGGCCCCACCAATCCTGAAAATCCGGTCGACCCCGGCGATGGCAGCCGCGGCCAGCACATAGGGGTTGGCCTCGCCACCGGGCATCGGCACGGTCATGATGATTTCGGAAACTCCCGCCACCTTGGCAGGGATGGCATTCATCAACACCGAGGAGGGGTAGGCCGCTTTGCCGCCGGGCACATAGATGCCGACACGTTCTAACGGAGTGACCATCTGCCCCAGGAGTACGTCATCTTCTTCGGTTGACAGCCAGGTCTGCTGCTTCTGCTTTTGATGGTAAACGCCAATGCGCCGGGCCGCCAGTTCCAACACTTCCAGCGAACGGGAATCAATAGAGGCTTTGGCTGCGGCTATTTCTTCCTGTGTCACCTCGATGGAAGCAGCAGACAACTGTAAGTGGTCAAAACGTGCTGTCAGCTCAAAAACCGCCTCGTCACCCCGCTGACGAACAGCGGCAATAATCTTTTTTACCGTCTCTTCAATACCTGCCGGAATTTCATCCGCCCGCTCTTCAATACGGCGGAAGCGTTCACAAAAATCGCTATCGCTGAACCTCAATATGCTGATCATCCCATTCTCCGTCGCTATTGCGATATCTTCACCTCATCGCCAATGACCTTTTCCAGGCCATCAATAATCACCCTGATCCGCTCATGTTTGGTCTTCAGGCTGGCGCGATTAACAATCAGCCGGCTGGTGATTTCAGCGATGGTTTCTACCTCCACCATGTTATTGGCTTTGAGGGTGCCCCCAGTGGACACCAGATCGACAATGCGCTCGGATAAACCGACCAGGGGGGCCAGTTCAATGGAACCATAGAGCTTGATCAACTCCACCTGGATGCCACGGGCGGCGAAATAGCGCTCGGTAATATTTGGATATTTGGTGGCCACACGAATATTTGACCAGTTCATCGGATTGTCCGAGTTTCTAAGCCCTTTGGGTTCAGCCACCACCAGACGACAGTAACCGAACTTGAGATCAAGGGGCTCATACAGTTTTTTCCCCTGCTCGAGCAGGGTATCCTTACCCACTACCCCCAGATCGGCACAGCCGTATTCCACATAGGTCGGCACATCGGTAGCGCGCACCGCCATGAAACGCAGCTTCTGCTCAGGGTTTTCAAACACCAGCTTGCGACTGTCCTCGTTCATCTCCGGGCAGGTGATGCCGATTCGGCTGAAAAGCTCCATGGAATCCTGCATAATCCGCCCCTTGGGCAGGGCAAAGGTAATCCAGTCATTCATCAGTGTTACTCCCGTTCACGCCGGATGCGGGCACCCAGCGTTGCCAGTTTTTTCTCGATCCGTTCATAACCCCGATCAAGATGATAAATTCTCGATACTTCTGTCGTATTTTCGGCGGCCAAACCGGCCAGAATCAGCGAGGCGCTGGCGCGCAGGTCGGTCGCCATGACCGGCGCCCCGGTTAACTGGCGGACACCGCGAATCATAGCGCTGTTGCCATCAATCTGGATGTCCGCGCCCATCCGCTGCAGTTCACACACGTGCATGAAACGATTCTCAAAAACCGTCTCCGAGATCCGACTGCTGCCCTCAGCCAGGGTCATCAGGGCCATGAACTGGGCCTGCATATCGGTCGGGAAACCGGGAAAAACGCTGGTACGGATATCTACCGGTGTCGGTCTCTTGGGACCAGTCACCCGCAGGGCGTCACCCTCCTCACTGATCCGGGCTCCGGCCTCCGTCAGTTTGCTGATCAGGGCTTCGAGATCTTTGCGCAATGCCCCTTTGACCAGCACATCGCCACCGGTAATGGCCGCAGCAATCATAAAGGTGCCGGCCTCAATCCGGTCGGGGATGACCCGACAGTGCAACGGGTTCAAACCATCAACCCCCTGGATATGAATAATAGCCGTGCCGGCACCCTCAATCTTTGCCCCCATACTCATCAGGGCTTGCGCCAACTGCACGACTTCGGGTTCTCGGGCAGCGTTTTCCAGCACCGTCTCACCTTGGGCCAGAGCGGCCCCCATCAACAGATTCTCAGTCCCCCCCACGGTCGGCAGATCGAAGGAAATTCGCCCTCCGCGTAAGCGCGGCGCAGTGGCCTCAACATAACCATGGTCGATGCGAATCGTCGCGCCGAGGGCCTCCAGCCCTTTAAGGTGGAGGTTGATCGGGCGGGCACCGATGGCACAGCCGCCGGGGAGGCTGACCCGGGCATGACCAAAGCGCGCCAGCAATGGACCCAGCACCAGCACCGAGGCACGCATCGTTTTGACCAGATCATAGGATGCCTGGATACTCTGAATCCGCTGGCTGTCGATACGGCAACAATGATCGTGCATGGTCACATCAGCACCCAGCTCACCCAACAGCTTGACCGCCGTGCTGATGTCGCGCAATTCCGGGACATTGGTGATTTCACTCACCCCATCGCTCAGCAGGGTCGCAAACAACAGCGGCAGGGCAGAATTTTTGGCGCCACTGACCTGAACCTCGCCACGCAGGGGAATCCCACCATTGATAACAATCTTGTCCACTAATTATCCATTTCTTTATCGGTACAGCACCGGATCGGGGATGAAGCTATCTAGTTATTGATTTCTTTGACCGCCGACAACCCGTGGATTGCCGCCGTAGTCGTGACGTAAAAATACCTCGACCAGCCCTGCTGCGGTAAACAGTTCACTCACCGCTCCCCCCTGATCGGCACCGATTTCCACCAGCAACCAACCACCGGTGTTAAGACAGGCATCCATCTGGGCTGTTAACTTACGGTAACAATCCAGTCCGTCGGCACCACCAAGCAAAGCCAGGGCCGGTTCATAATCGCGGACCTCCGGCATCAACTCATCCCACTGGGCTGTCGGGATATAGGGGGGGTTGGAAACAATCAGTTCAAAACCTCGCTGCGGCAATTCTGCCAGATCCCCTTGCAGCAACTGCCCGCGCCCCGTCAACTGATGTGCATCCAGATTCCGCTGCGCAACCTTCAGCGCTGCAGGTGAAATGTCCATGCCGACCCCCTGCCAGCCCGGCAATTCTTTCAGCAGACTGATGAGGATCGCACCACTGCCGGTGCCGACATCGAGCAATGTCCCATCCGTGCCACAGCGTTTGAGTGCCTCTTCCACCAGTACCTCGGTATCAGCGCGGGGCGGCAACACCGCCGCAGTTACCTCAAAGTGCAACGACCAGAATTCGCTGCTGCCAAGCAGATATTGCAGCGGCTCACGCTGACCGCGCCGCTGAACCAGAGGACGGATGGCGTCCAGCTCAAGGGCCGTCAGTGGTCGATCATAATTCAAATACAGACCGACTCGGTCAAGACCAAACTGGTGGGCAAGGAGCAATTCGGCATCCAGGCGCGGGTTGTCGATCCCCTTATCGGTAAAATAACCGGTCATCCAGCGCAACAGCTTCAGCAGTGTCCAGCTTTCGCTCAACCCTTACGACTCCTGTTGACTCATCAACCGGGTTTGATGATCGGTGATCAGGGCCTCGATAATTTCATCCACATCACCCTGCATGATCGCGTCAAGCCTGTACAAGGTCAGACCGATACGGTGATCGGTACAGCGCCCCTGGGGGAAATTGTAGGTACGGATCCGTTCACTGCGATCGCCACTGCCGACCTGGTTTTTGCGATCAGCGGCAACTTCGGCCTGTTGCTGGCGCTGCATCTGTTCATAAATGCGCGATTGCAGCAACTTAAGCGCCTGCGCCTTGTTTTTGTGCTGGGATTTCCCCTCCTGGCAGGCCACAACTACACCGGTAGGAATATGGGTCAGACGCACTGCTGATTCGGTTTTGTTGACGTGCTGACCACCGGCCCCGGAAGAGCGGTACAAATCGACACGTAAATCTGCAGGATTGATCTGGATATCCACATCTTCAACTTCCGGCAGCACGGCTACGGTACAAGCTGACGTATGGATTCGCCCTTGGGTTTCGGTATCCGGCACACGCTGCACCCGATGGGTACCGCTCTCAAACTTCAGACGCGAATAGACCCGCTCACCGCTGATCTGCGCGATCACCTCTTTAAATCCCCCACCGTCGGTCTCCGATAAACTCATCAGTTCAACCTTCCAGCGATTACGTTCGGCATAACGACTGTACATGCGGAACAGATCGGCGGCAAACAAAGCGGCCTCGTCGCCACCGGTACCGGCACGGATCTCAAGAATGATATTTTTTTCGTCGTTGGGATCTTTGGGCAACAGCAATAATCGCAACTCTTCTTCGAGTCGCTCCTGTTGCTGCTCGAGTTGTTCGAGCTCAGCTTCGGCCAGCTCCTTCATCTCCGGATCGTTGTCACCAAGCAGTTCCCGGTTTCCGGCGATATCGGAACAAACCTGCTGATAGCGATTATAAACCGCGACCACCTCGCTTAGATCAGCGTGCTCCTTGCTCAGCTGACGATAACGCTTCTGATCGGCAATGACCTTGGGCTCGGAAAGGAGCCCTTCGACCTCGCGAAAACGATCAGCAACATCTTCCAGATTGGCAAACATAGGATTCTTTCACAACGCTGATGAAGGTGACGGCACGACCGGCAGGTTATCCGGCAGCACCATAAAAAAAAGCGGCCCCTTGAACCGGGCCGCTTTTTTTGGATCTTACCCGATTACTTCTGGGCGTACTTTTTGCGGAAGCGTTCAATCCGGCCGGCGGTATCAATCAGCTTCTGTTTGCCCGTATAGAACGGGTGGCAGGCCGAACAGATTTCCGTATGGATTTCTTTGCACAGGGTTGAGCGGGTTTCAAACGTGTTGCCACAGTCACAGCGCACCGGGCTCACGTCATACTTGGGGTGGATTCCTTCTTTCATCGTTTTTCTCCTTGTCAGCCTGGCTTGGGTACAGACCGGTTAAATGTCACGAACAATTGATTTTGATAACACTTTTGACGGTCGCGGGCAAGTATTTTTCTTGTGTACCCAAAATCACCCTCACTGATTCATCGAATCAAGAAATTCCTGGTTGGTTTTGGTTTCCGCCATTTTCTCGAGCAGGAACTCCATGGTGTCAACGGTATTCATCGATGTTAGCACTTTGCGCAACAGCCAGATACGCTGGAGATGGGTCTCATCCACCAGCAGCTCTTCGCGGCGGGTACCGGAACGATTGATATCCATGGCCGGGAAGGTCCGCTTGTCGGCCAGGCGCCGATCAAGATGCAACTCCATGTTGCCGGTGCCCTTGAATTCTTCGAAAATCACCTCATCCATCTTGCTGCCGGTATCGATCAGGGCGGTAGCAATAATGGTCAGGCTCCCCCCCTCTTCAATGTTACGCGCGGCACCGAAGAAACGTTTCGGCTTATGCAGGGCATGGGCGTCCACCCCGCCGGAAAGGATCTTGCCACTGGAGGGAACGATGGTATTGTAGGCGCGCGCCAGACGGGTGATGGAATCGAGCAGAATCACCACATCGCGCTGGTGTTCAACCAGACGCTTGGCTTTTTCAATAACCATTTCAGCAACCTGCACGTGACGGGTGGCGGGTTCGTCAAAGGTCGAGGAGATAACCTCACCATTGACGTTACGCTGCATGTCGGTCACCTCTTCCGGACGCTCATCAATCAGCAGAACAATCAGAAAAACCTCAGGATGATTAGTGGCTATGGAGTTGGCGATGTTCTGCAACAATACGGTTTTACCGGTTCGTGGCGGTGCGACAATCAAACCGCGCTGCCCCTTGCCGATCGGCGCGAGCAGGTCCATGATCCGGGTCGCCTGGTTATCGGAAGAGGTTTCCAGGGTCAGACGCTGTTCAGGATAAAGGGGTGTGAGGTTATCGAAGAAGGTCTTGTCCCGCATCTTGATCGGATTCTCAAAGTTCACCTCAGAAACCTTGAGCAGAGCAAAGTAGCGCTCACCTTCCTTGGGTGGACGAATCTGTCCGGCTACCGTATCACCTGTACGCAAGGCGAAGCGACGAATCTGCGACGGCGAAATGTAGATGTCGTCCGGACCAGGCAGATAGTTGGCATCCGGTGCCCGTAAAAAACCGAAACCATCCGGCAGTATTTCCAGGACGCCTTCACCAAAGATGGCGTTTTTCTGGGCCGCTGTCGCCTTGAGGATATTAAAAATAAGATCCTGGCGACGCATACCACCGATTTCTTCAAGGCCGATTTCCTTGCCTAAAGCAATCAGATCAGCAATTTTTGTTTGTTTCAGATCTTTCAGATTCATAGAAGGTTCTCCGGAATTGACCGACAGGGCAGCCGCCGCCAACATAACTGTCGCGTCCGAAGACAACGAACAGAAACAGGTCGACTAAAAACGGTAAAGGTGGGTTTATTAATCAGTATGTAATCAGGGCTCTTTTAGTCCAGGTTTATTCTGTCGATGGTTGGTCTGTTTATATCAGGCATATATTGGCAACACATAATAAATTAAACGATATTTTTTAAAGGAAGATAAAGCGGGCAGGTATCACAATTTTCACGCTTTTTGTGCTTTTACCCGCTTTATCGTCTCATGTCAACCAGGAAGATACTATTTATTGCATCAACCGGTCAGGATTTTTTCGAAAAAGCCCTACCGCAAGGAGTCCAGCAGTCCCGGGCTGATGGCACCAGCGATGCTGGAAAAAAGTTCCCGGTACATGTGCGACGGCTCTGCCGTATCAGGCTTCTCGCCGGCGGTAATGATGCGCTCGACCCCGGCAACGCTGATGTTTTTGACATGAACCTGGTTGGTAAGATTGAAGTGTGCCTCATCGAAATCGGGATATTGCAGATTGACCGCCGGATAGCTGTCTGCGCCGGTTAATTCCCAGAGAGTCTTGCCGTCACGATCAACCACCTTGGCCGTTGCCTGAATACTACTGTAGGTTGTACGCAAACTTTCCAGCCTGGTGCGCGAACGACGGTTTTCCTCGATCTGCTCACCGGAGAAGACCACAACCAGCAGGGCATCAACAACATTCTGGCGAGCCAGCGCTGACACCGTTTCCGGATCAAACTGATACCCCAAAGGACGTCCGCTGTCATCATAGGTACTGCCACCGGCCAACAGGGAGAGGGCGGTCATATCAGGATTGATATCAAGGGGCCGCACATCAAAGTAGCCCTTTTTCTCCCGCAATTGTTCGGTCAGGTGATAATGCTTGTTCTCGGCGGAGGTCTTAAGCAGATTGTAAACTTCATCACTGTGGGGATAATTGATCGGCCGGCTATCGACCAGAATCGGCACCACCCCCAGCACCTGCACGCGGGACTGGTATTCGCGTTTCGGAATATTATAGGTGCCGCTGCTGCATGCTCCAAGGAACAACAGAACAACTATTACAAAAAACAGTCTTTTCATTTCATTCTCCGTTAATAAAAATTCGCAACTATTCAGCTATGGCCTTGCGCCGGATCCAAAGATCCAGTGCTGAACAGACACAACAAATTCAACTGCACTATTCAGCTCAAGCCTTGCCGCAGGGTCGAGGATCTTTTCTCAAGGTCAAGGATAACCTCATTCAGCCAAAAAACAAATGCCAATCAGACATAGAGTGGACGATTATTCCGTCCGACAGCCTTTATGGAGAAGTTCTCAAGCCCCCAGCCCAAAACCTCTTG
>JAWOFG010000018.1:0-9216 GCA_046482365.1 Pelovirga sp.
GTCTCTGAGGGCGTTACCTCCGGAACCGTCACTTCTCTGACCGTAGCAGTCGGTGATGAAGTCACGGAAGATCAAACTTTGCTGGAACTGGAAACCGACAAGGCGGTGGTGGCGATTCCCTCACCCCAGGCCGGCAAGATCAGCGCCATCCATGTTGCTGAAGGAGACGAGGCCGAGGTTGGTTCAGTGATTATGGAGCTGGAAGCTGATGCTGCTCAAGATGAGACAGAATCGGCGGCTGGAGATTCACAGAAGGATCGGGACCAGGACCAGGACCAGGATAAGGTGGAATCAGAGGATTCCTCCCCGCAAAAGAGTGAGAAATCTGAAGAAATAGAAGAAACAGAAGAAACAGAAAAAAAATCGAAGTCAGCCTCAAAGACTCCGGCCAAGCGCACTGATTCCGATGGCGCCTCCGCACCCGATCTGGCATCCAGGCGCAGTGGTGATCTGGTGGCCCCGGCTGCTCCTTCGGTGCGGCGCATTGCCCGCGAACTGGGGGTTGATATTTACCAGGTGCAGGGCTCCGGTCCCGGTGGGCGAATCAGTGAAAAGGATGTGCGTAAGTTTGTCCGCACAACCATGGAGCAAGTGACGGGTGGTAAGGCGGTCAGCACGGGAGAGTTCAGGGGACTCCATGCCCAACGACCGTTGCCTGATTTCAGTAAGTGGGGCGATACTGAGCGCAAGTCCCTGTCAAAAGTGCGTCAGACAACGGCAGATGCCATGGGCTACGCCTGGTCGACTATTCCGATGGTGACTCAATATGACCGCGCGGCTGTGGCGGCTCTGGAATCCTATCGACAGGAATATAACAAGACCCATTCCGACCAGAAATTGACCATGACGGCTATCCTGCTGAAAATCTGCGCGGTGGCGTTAAAGCGTTTCCCGCAATTTAACAGCAGCCTCGACCTGGCCGCGCGTGAGTTGATATACAAGAAATATGTACACATCGGTGTAGCGGTTGATACCCCCGGTGGTTTGCTGGTGCCGGTTGTACGAGATGCGGACAGCAAGGGTGTTGTCGCTCTGGCTGCCGAGTTAAGCGAGCTGGCGGAAAAAGCCCGTGAGCGTAAGATCAGTTTGGATGAGATGGAGGGGGGTACTTTTACCATCAGTAACCTGGGGGGTATTGGCGGGACTGCCTTCAGCCCGATTGTTTACTCACCACAGGTAGCAATCCTCGGCGTTTCCCGGACCGAGACCTCGCCCCATTGGAACGGCAAAGAGTTTGTGCCAGAGCAGACGATACCCTTAAGTCTCACTTATGACCACCGGGTGATCGACGGCGCTGATGGTGCACGCTTTCTGCGCTGGATCTGCGCGGCGATTGAACAGCCGTTGCAGTTACTGATGTAAGCCTGTGGTAAAGGGCCCTTGTTCGTCATTCCCCAAACGGTTTTGATCGGGAAGGACAATTATTTTGCAAAAGCCTCATGTGAAAGAGAGATCTTTATGAGTGTTGATGTCGTTGTTCCACAGGTGTCAGAAGGTGTGACCTCGGGTACGGTGACCGCTGTTACTGTCACGGTGGGCGATCAGGTGGAAGCGGATCAGACCCTGATTGAATTGGAAACGGATAAAGCGGTGGTGTCCATCCCTTCACCTGCCGCAGGGAAAATCAGTGAAATAAAGGTTTCCGAAGGGGATGAAGTGGAGGTGGGTGCGGTTATTGCGGTGTTGGAAGAGACGGACGAGGAGACGGAAGCAGATACCCCGGCCGCAGAATCTGAGCCGCAACAGGAAGAATCGACGCAGGACCAAAAAGCGAAGGAGACAAAGGCAGAGGCCCCGCAGAAAAAATCGTCTGCCAAAAAATCTCCGGAACCACCGGCATCAACCGGAAAGGATCTGGTCGTCATTGGTGCCGGTCCCGGTGGTTATGCCGCAGCGTTCAGGGCGGCGGAGTTGGGACTGTCCGTGACTCTGATCGATCCCGAGGAGAATCCCGGTGGGGTCTGCCTGCATCGTGGTTGTATCCCTTCCAAGGCCCTGTTGCATGTCGCCAAACTGATATCCGAATCACAGGAGTCCGCGGCTATCGGCATCACATTTGCCAAACCGAAGATTGATATCGACCGGGTTCGCGCATGGAAAAATGACGTGGTCGAAAAGCTGACCGGTGGCCTCGGGGCAAAAGTCGAGAAGCAGAAGCTGAACTATATCAGAGGGACAGCACAATTCAAGGATGCTCACCATCTCGAAGTAACCGACACGGACGGTAAAACCAGCGAGCTTGAATTTTCGCAGGCGATCCTGGCGACCGGGTCGCGGCCGATCATGCTCCCCGACGTTGAAGCGGGCAGTCAACGGATTATTGATTCGACCGGAGCCTTGAATCTGGCCGATGTGCCAAAGTCGCTCCTGGTGGTTGGTGGTGGTTATATCGGTCTTGAGCTCGGCAGTGTTTATGCGGCGCTCGGAAGTAAAGTCACGGTGGTAGAGATGACCGATGGTCTGCTTCCCGGTTGTGACCGCGATCTGGTCTCCTTGCTGAAACGGCGGCTGGATAAAACATTCGAAGACATTCTGCTGAAAACCAAAGTCGTTGAACTCAAAGAGCAGAAAAATGGTGTCGCGGTCACCCTGGAGGATAAAAAAGAAGAGTCGACTAATCGGCGTTTTGACAAGGTCCTGATCGCCATCGGGCGCAAACCCAACACGGAACAACTGGGACTGGACAAAACCCGGATCAAAAAGAACGACAAAGGTTTTATCGAGGTCGACGGTCAACAGCGGACGGCGGAGCCGCATATCTTTGCCATTGGTGATATTGCCGGTGAACCGATGCTGGCCCACAAGGCTTATGCTGAGGCCGATGTCGCGGCAGAGGTTGCCGCCGGGGGCAAGGCAGTGTACGAGCCCCGCGCGATTCCAGCAGTAGTCTTTACCGATCCTGAGATTGCCTGGTGCGGGTTGACGGAAACCGCCGCGCGCGAACAGAAAATTAAGATCAAAACTGCCAAACTGCCGTGGCGTGGCAACGGGCGGTGCCTGACCCTGGGGCGTGATGACGGCATCACCAAGCTGATTGTTGATCCAGAGAATGATCGTATTCTAGGGGTTGCTGTCGCCGGTCCGGGGGCCGGGGAGCTGATTGCAGAAGGGGTGCTGGCGATGGAGATGGCGGCCCTGTCAGAGGACCTGCGCAAGACTATTCATCCTCATCCGACCCTGTCGGAAACCCTCTATGATGCGGCAAAGAGGCTGTAACCCCGGTTGTTGTTGCCTGGTAGGGGCGAGGCATGCCTCGCCCTGCCTTTCGTCTGCCGGTTACCATCTACACCTGTTACCATCCGCACCGGATAATCGGGCGAGGCATGCCTCGCCCCTACTTCTCAACTGCCTGCCAGCCGCCGCCCAGGGTTTTAAACAGGGCGGTGGTGGCATTGAGGCGGTCACGGGTCGCTTCCGTCAGGGCCAGCTCGGCACCCAGCAGCTGGCGTTGGGCATCAAGAACCTCGATAAAACTGCTGTATCCTTCTTGATAACGCAATTCAACCAGCTCCAGGGTCTTTTCTGCCGCTTCCTGCTGGCGGCGCAGGGCGATCTCGCGCTCAGCAATCGTACTGGTCAATAACAGCGCATCGCGTACTTCGCGAAAGGCGGTCTGGACAGTGATCCGATAGTTGGTCTTCGCCTGGTCGCGCAAGGCCGTGACCGTTTCAACGCGGGCGCGGTTGCGCCCGAAATCAACCAGGGGGCCAAGAATCGCCCCGCTGATTCCCCAGGTTTCGGTCGAGCTCTTCAACAGATCATCAATATCACCGGCGACACTGCCGAGAAACAGGGCCAGATTAAACCGTGGCAAACGCTCCGCCATGGTCACTCCCAGTTGGGCATTGGCAGCCATCAGGGTGGCTTCGGTCGCACGGATATCGGGGCGACGCTCAAGCAGTTCAGAGGGGAGGAAGTCAGGAAAGGCCGGTTGCGGTGTTAACTGATCAAGCCGACCATCGCCAAAATCGAGGGTTCCCATCAATTCAGCCGGGCTCATGCCGGTTAATACCGCCAGAGCACTCTCCAGGCGGGTCACCTGCTCCTGGCGCAGGGGGATTAACGCCCGTACCGCTTCCCATTCCGAGCGGGCCTGCTGCAGACCGAGTTGATCAATGACCCCGCCATCATAGCGGATTTGCTGTAATTCCAGGCTGTCATGGCGCAGACCCAGGGTACGCTCGGTGATGCGCAGCTGTTCCTGGGCGGCACGCAGGTTGGTATAGGTACTGATGACGTCGCCGATCAGTTGCAGGCGCACAGCATCGTGACTGTAGTGGGAGGCTTCAAACTGTGCCAGTGCGCTTTCACGGCTCCGCGCCAGGCGTCCCCAGATGTCGACCTCGTAGCTGAGCATGCCGGTCAGGCTGAAGCTGTTGTTGATGTCACCGGCAGAAACCGCAGCAGACTGCTGAGTGCGTGCCGCTTCGGCCTGGCCGTCGAGGCTGGGCAGCCGCTGCGCCGAGGCGAATCCCAGGCGGGCACGGCTTTCGCGAATGCGCTCCAGTTGCAGGCGCAGGGTGAGGTTGTCACTCAGCGCGCGCTCGATCAGTCGGTTCAGCAGCGGGTCCTGGTAGTAGCTCCACCAGTCGTTTTCCATCGCCATGATATGGTGATCGGAACTTTTTTCCGTTTGGTGCCATTGCTCCGGCAGATCAAGGTTCGGACGTTGATATTCCGGCCCGCTGCTGCAACCACCGAGCAGCAGCGCACAAAGGGTAACTGACAGGATCAGAGTTTTCATGAATGAGCGGCCTTTCGCTTGTTCAGGCGTTCCCGGCGCCGGGTCGCGATATCTTCGAGAAGCTTGTAAAACAGCGGCACAAAAAACAGCGCCAGGGAGCTGGCAGCGACCATGCCGCCGACTACTACGGTGCCGATTTCCTGACGACTGGCAGCCCCGGCACCGCTGGCAAAAACCAGCGGCAGGGTGCCGATAATAAAGGTCATGGCGGTCATCATGATCGCCCGAAAGCGTTGTCTGGCTGCTTCTGTAGCTGCCTCCAGGGAGCTCATGCCGGCGCGGCGATTCTGGGCGGCGAACTCAACAATCAGAATCGCGTTTTTGGCCGCCAGTCCAATCAGCACCAGCAGTCCGACCTGAAAATAGATATCACTGGGAAATCCCCGGGTCCAGGCAGCCAGGGCAGCCCCCAGAATGGCAAAAGGGATCGCCGAGGCAACGGCCAGCGGCAGGGTCCAGCGTTCATATTGGGCGGCAAGAATCAGAAACACCATCAGTAGTCCCAGCCCAAAAGCCGCTGTACCGGTACCGGCGGCGGCGTCGAGCTGGTAGGCCTCACCGGTCCAGCCCAGCACCGTGTTATCACGTTCAAGTCCGGCGGCTACTTCTTCCATCGCCGCTTTGGCTTGACCACTGGTGAATCCCGGCGCCGGATCTGCCAGCAGTTTGGCCGCGGTATAAAGGTTGTAGCGATTGACAACATCAGCGCCGCTGATCCGCTCCATGGTGATCAGCGAGCTTAGCGGCAGCATTTCCCCTTGTTGTGAGCGGACAAAAACCTGATTGAGATCTTCAGCACGGTTACGGAATTCGCCTTCCGACTGCAGGCGCACCTGCCACAGACGGCCAAAATAGGTGAAATCGTTAACGTAGATACCGCCAAAGGTGCTCTGCATGGCATCGTAGACCTGGTTAATGGGGACTCCGGCGGCACGTGCTTTTTCGCGATCGAGCACGGCATTATAACGGGGGATTGTGGTGTTGAGCAAGGAACGGACATTGGTCAACTCCGGGCGCTGGTTGGCTTTGGCAACCAGATCTTGGGCAATCGCGTCAATCTCTTCAACGCTGACATCGCCTCGTACCTGCAAATACCCCTCGACCCCGCCGGTCAAGGACATCCCTCTGATCGGTGGCGGGGTGAAAGCGAAGACATTAGCTTCCTGGATGCCCATGCCGATTCCCATGATCTTGCCGGTAACTGAAGCGGCATCCTGGCCGGGACCCTGACGATCATTCCAGTTTGTAAGTTTGGCAAAACCGACGGTAGAGTTGGATTTTGACGACGACGAAAAAATATCAAAACCGGCAAAAGAGGTGAACTGATCGACCTCGGGGATGCTGATAACCTGGGCCGAAAGTTCTGCCAGGGTTTCTGAACTGCGGCCCAGAGACGCGGTCGGCGGCAATTGCGCTACCACCAGGGCTACCCCTTGATCTTCCTGCGGCACCAGCCCAGCCGGCAAACGTTCAAGCAGCCATAACGTCGTGCCAATGACCAGAACAAAGCCGATCACGCCGATGATCGCGTGACGCAGTAAAAAGGATACGCCGGCAACAAAGATTGTGGTTACAGTATCAAAGGCGCGATTGAAAAGGCGAAAAGGGGCTGCCAGTTTGTGCGGTTGGCGATCAAGAAGCAAAGCGCACATAGCCGGAGTCAGGGTTACGGCAACGACACCTGAGATAACCACTGAAACGGCAATAGTGACAGCAAACTGACGGTAAAGTTCACCACTTAACCCCCCCAGGAAGGCCACCGGGGCAAACACCGCGACCAGCACCAGGGTCGACGAGATTACCGCACCAGAAACCTGTTGCATGGTTTCCACTGATGCATCGCGGGCACTGAGTTGTTGTTCTCTCATTAATCGCTCAACGTTTTCCATGACGATAATCGCGTTATCAACAACGATACCAATCGACAGGACCAGGCCAAACAGGGTCAGCAGATTGACGGAAAAGCCGAGGGCCTGCATCCCGGCAAAGGTACCGATCAGCGAGACGGGAATTGCGGCAATGGGAATCAACGCAGCGCGTAAGTGTTGAAGAAAGGCAAAGGTGACCAGCACCACGAGGGCGACGGCGATGATCAGGGTAATGAACACTTCACGGATTGAAATTTCGACAAATTCAGTGGTGTCATAGGGAATCCGGTATTCCAGGCCGGCCGGGAAGCGCTCAGCCAGGTTACGAAAAGTCTGATGCACCAGTTGTGCGGTTTCCAGAGCGTTGGCCCCCGGCTGCAGATAGACTCCTAAGGGGACGGTTGGTTGGCCGTTGTAGATGGCGTGAAAGCCATAATTCTGTGAGCCGAGTTCGACCCGGGCAACGTCTCGCAGGCGCAGGGTTCCGCCATCTGAGCTGGAGCGCAGAATAATCTGCTCAAACTCTGCGGGTGATACCAGCTGACCCTTGGTTGTGACGGTGAAGGTAAAGGCCTGGTCATCCGGCGCGGGTTGATCACCTAAGCGGCCGGCAGCAAACTGGGCATTTTGTTCACGGATGGATTGGGCCACATCGGTGGGCGTCAGTTGATACTGGGCCAGTTTGTCCGGGCGTAGCCAGATCCGCATGGAGTAGTCCTGGGCACCGAACAGCGATGCCCCACCCACGCCGGGGATCCGTACCAGTTCGTCCAGCACATTGAGCAGGGCATAGTTGCTGATGAACAGGGTGTCGTAGCGCCCCTCAGGGGCGTTGAGGGTGGCGACCATTAACAGGTTGGTAGAACGCGATTCAACCCGCACCCCGGTGTCTCTCACCTGTTGGGGCAAGCGCGCCAGAGCGGCCTGAACCCGGTTGTTGACGTTGATGGCATTCTGGTCGGGATCGGTGCCGAGCTCAAAGGATACGGTGATCTGCAGGCTGCCGGCATCGGTGGCAGTTGATTCCAGGTAGATCATGTCATCGACGCCGTTGATTTCCTGCTCAAGGGGAGCAGCTACCGAGGCAGCAACCACATCGGCACTGGCACCGACATATTGAGCGCTGACCACGACCTGGGGGGGGACCACATCGGGGTACTGTTCAACCGGGAGAATCCGCAGGGCAGCCAGGCCGATGATCACGATAATAATAGAAATAACCGAACTGAAGATCGGCCGATCAATAAAAAATCTCAGCATCAGTTCTTACTCCTCCAGGCCGGCGACAATATTGACCTGGGCGCCGGGATAGAGGCTGACCTGACCGTTAATCACAATCAGATCTTCAGCCGACAGGCCATCAAGGACAACCTGCCCGGCGCCAGTTACCGGCCCTAAGCGCAGTGGACGAAACTGGGCGCTGTTATCCTCAACGACAAAAACGCTGGGCCCCTGTGGCCCCTGCACGACAGCGGTCTCAGGGATCACGATGATGTCCTTGAATGATTGCAGGAGCACCTGCAGGCGCACAAATTCTCCGGGGACCAGCAGTTTGTCAGGATTGGGGAATATCGCTCGCGCTGCCACTGTCCCGGTCAGTTGGTCGACGCTGCTGGCGGTGAAGTCGATTTCACCGGCGAGGGGATAGACGCTTCCTTCTGCGGTTTGGAGGGTGACCGGGTGGTTGATGATGTCGCTGTTTTTTCCTGCGTTAGCGTTACGACGCAGGTCAGCATCAGCTTCGGGCAAGGAAAAGCGCACATGCACCGGGTTGAGTTGAATCAGACTGGTGAGCAGGGTGCCGCGTTCAACCAGATTACCTTCAGAAACTGCTTCAAGACCGGTCACCCCGTTAACCGGTGCTTCGACCCGGGTATAGCTCAGTTCCAGTTGGGCTTTTGCCACCTGGGATTGGGCCAGGGATTGATTGGCTTGAGCCAATTCATATGCTGAACGCGCGTTGTCATATTCACGCTGACTGACGGCATTTTGCTCATACAGGCGTGAAGTGCGTCGCCACTCACGTTCAGCCTGATTTAACGAAGCGGTAGCGGTATGACGGTTAGCTTTCGCGGCTTCCAGCGCCACCTGAAAGGGTTCGGGGTCGATCTGAAAGAGGATGGTCCCCTGTTTGACCTCTTCCCCCTCTTTGAACAAACGTTGTTGCAGAATCCCCTGAACGCGCGCCCGTACGTTCACTTCGCGGGCACCGTAAACACGACCGGGGTAAGCACGAACCTGCTCAGTATCAGTCGGTTGAACCCTGTTGACGGTAACGGGAGAGGGCGGACGCTGCCTTTGCCCCTGGTTCTGTCTGGATTCGCATGCAGTCAATATCAACATCAGGGGTAACAGGACAGCACTGAAGAAAAGAAGGCGCTGAAAATTAAAAGTGGGCATGCTCAATCTCCAAATCAAAAAAAGCTCAATAGTGTTTTTCCGGTGGTGTGGTGGTCCGGAGAGAAAAGAATCGTTGCTCGAAAAACAGTACAATGCTAGCATACATGCATGCATGTTTGTAAAGAGAAAAGCCGGTTTTTTATCCGGCCGGATAAAAAATTTAATCCAGGGGAGAGAACTATTGAGACGTTCGAAAGAAGATGC
>JAWOFG010000068.1:0-13777 GCA_046482365.1 Pelovirga sp.
AAGGCCAAGGTTCAGCGGCAACAGGAGCAGGAAGCCGCTGATCTCAAAAACCAGCTCGACAAGTTGACCGAACGGTTAAAGGTTGAGACTCAAGCGACCCAACGAACCCGCGAAGAACTGGCCGCCGATGAGAAGATCCTGACTGATAGCCGGAAAGACTTATCGCTGGTTGATGAGCAAAGGGTCCTGGCTGAGCAACTGCCGCAAATCCGCATGAACCTTGAAGGAAAGCGCAAGCAGCTGGGGTTACTCGAAGGGCGCCGGTTGGGACTGGAAGAAGGGAGCGAAAAACTTGCTCAGGGGATATGCCCGTTTTTCCAGGAGCCGTGCCTCAATATCGCTGCAAGCCCTCCCGCCGATGTATTCTCGTTGAAGTTCTCTGAGCTGGATCAGGAGTGTCGGCGTCTTGAAAAGGAAGTTCAGACGCACGAATTTGAAGAGAAGGCGGCCAGTGGTGCCAACGATCAGCTCAAGGCGATTGCGGTTAAACTTGAAGGGCTGGATTCTCAGTTGATAAAACTGGCGGAGCGTCGCAAGGTGAATGAACTCAAGGCTGAAGGCCTGGCAAGGCTGCAAAAGGAACAATCAGCAGGGCAGCAACGGCTTGATGAAAAACAAAAGGTGCTGAATAGCTACAGCCGGTTGCAAGCCGACCTTGAAGCAGCTGAGAACAAGAAGACGCACCACCAGGAAGATCGTGACCGTTATGTAGCAAATCAGCAACAGGCAAAAGAGTTGGACCAGCGCCGTGCTGATCTGGAAAAGTTCACCAAGCACCTCAAACAATTGCAGGATGACCTGGTCGTCAGGGAGGCGGCCTTGAGTGAGGTAGAAAAGGAGTATGATGCCGTCGAACATGAAAAGCTGCGGCGGCAGAAAGATGCCCTCTGGGGTGGGGTCAGCGCCCTTGGCCAGAAGTTAAAGGGCTTGGTGGTCGACGTTTCCCGTCTTGCCGTTGAAGTCGACAAGCTCAAGAAGATTGAACAGGAAATCGTCGCCAAGCGGGAGCAGATTAAAACCTACAGGCAGAAGGATGAGCTGGTCAAATTCCTGCGTAATCGGGTGTTTCGGAATGTCTCCGGCTATCTCTCTGAACGCTTCCGGGAGGAAATCAGCCAGCGTGCCAATCGAATCTATCGAATCATCTCCGAAGTTGATGAGGAACTGGCCTGGAGTGACAACTATCAGATTGTGCTACGCGATATGATTGATGGTGAACTGCGTGAACGAGCCGATGACCAGCTCTCGGGTGGTCAGATCATGAGCGCCGTGGTGGCTCTGCGTCTGGCCATGTTACAGACGATCGGCGCCCGCATTGCCTTCTTTGACGAACCGACCTCTAATCTCGATGTGACTCGCCGGGAAAATCTGGCCCACGCCTTCAGGGCTATTGATATCGGTAAGGAAGAGGTCACCGAACACTGGTACGATCAGTTGTTCCTGATCAGCCACGATGTCGCTTTTACTGAGATTACTGACCAGATTATTCCCCTCACATAAACCATCCTGAACATTTTACCGTACAACACCTGGCTAAATGGTGAATCCTTTTATCAACCCAGAACTTCCTTGACCTGATCGCAGATGTGACGGGCGATGGGCAGGGCTGAGGTCGCTGCCGGTGACGGGGCGTTGCCGACAATCAGGCTGTGCTCCCCTTTAACGAAAAGAAAATCATCGAGGGTTTTGCCGTCGGCCCGTACCGCCTGGGCGCGCACCCCGGCAGGGTAGGGGCAGAGATCCTTGAGCTCAATCTGCGGGCAGTAGCGCCGGGCCAGTTTGAGGTAGCCGGGACGATAGAGGGAGTTTTTCAGCTCGCTCAGGGTTGGCCCAGGATATTTACCAATCAGACGATAGAGCCCGGCGTAGCTGAACATATCGATCAGGTCGCGCAGGTTGATGCTCCAGCGGCTGTAGCCTTCGCGGGCCAACGCCAAGGTGGCATTAGGGCCGACAGTGAGGGAACCGTCGCTCATGGGAGTCAGGTGGATACCCAGAAATGGCAGCTCCGGATTAGGGATCGGGTAGATCGGATGTTTGACGATTCGACGTTTATCGATCGGTAATTGGAAGTACTCACCACGAAACGGCAGAATCCGGAAATCCGGCTCCTTGCCCAGCATGCGAATCAGACGGTCGGAGTGCAGGCCGGCGCAGCCGACGACAAATTTAGCGGAGAAACGGCCGATGCTGGACATGACCTCGGCCCCTTGATTCTCCCTGATGCCGGTCACCCTGCAGTTGGTGTGAATCTCCCCACCGGCAGCAGTAAAAAGGGCTGCCAGCTGGTGAGTGATCCGGGCGTAGTCGACGATCCCGCTTGACGGCACCCAGGTTGCCCCCAGGCCGACAATGTTGGGTTCTTTTTTTTGCAGCTGCTGCTGGTTGAGTACCTCGGTTGGGATGTCATTTTGGCGACAACGCTCGAGCAGATCCTGCATGCGCCCCAGTTCGGCATGGTTGGTCGCCACCAACAGCTTGCCGGTTTCATGAAAAGGGATTTTGTGTTTTTTGCAAAAGGCCTTGGTGGCTTGATTCCCTTCACGACAGAATTGCGCCTTGAGACTTCCCGGTTGGTAATAAACCCCGGCATGGATAACGCCACTGTTGCGTCCGGTCTGATGCAGGGCCAATCGTGCTTCCTTTTCCAGGACGGCAATCTTGCTGGCGGGATGATCCTGCTGAAGTTGACGCGCGGTAGCCAGACCAATAATACCACCACCAATAACAATAAAATCATATTGTGCCATCAATGTTACTCCTTTTTCGGGGGCCAGTTTGCGAGCCAGCCCAGATCCAATAACCCATAGAGTCCGATCAGAATAGCCTCGGCGGTATCATGCCGCAGTCCCGTCGGTTTTTTGTGACTCAAAAGGTCAATAACCTCCCTCGCCACCTTCAGTGCCTGTTGTTTGGCTACCCGGCCGTTTGGATGTTGACGGTTGTAAAATAGTCGTTGACGCCATTGGTCAGCATGCAATTGGACGAAAACGCGCTCAAGTTTGAGTGCTTCACGCTGCCACAGTTCGGCCAGGGGGCCGCCACCTTCCAGATAAATATGGGTTGGCAGGGGGGCGCTGCGCAATAATCCGGCGATCAGGCGTTTCAGCTTCTGCTGATCAGCCAGATGGTGGGAACGATACCACAACAGCCGGCTGTCGTGACAGTATAGCGCCAGCCCGGTGCGCAGGCCGGTATCAACAGCGAGCAGGTGCGGAACCGGTTGATCTGTGGCTGACACAGGTCGCCTCTCCGTCATTTGTCATCGTTAAAACGCGGGGTCAGATATTGCTGATAGAGACGGATTGCCAGCTGGTCGTCGCTACAATCATTGAGCTCGGCAAAGGTCAATAAGGGGTCAGCCAGGGTCAGCCCCTCCGGTTGCAGTCCGGTCCAACGGCACTGGCGCCCGAAGGTCTGCAGCAGGGTAACTTCGCCTTCGGGGTCAGCGGTCAGATGTAATTGGAGCATGGTTTTGAGCTGTTGTTCCGACTCAAGATAGAGCACCGCCGATTGCGGTTGGAAGCCGCGGGTCATCAGGCCGGCACCCAACTCGCCACCAATGAATATCTGTGAGTTTAGGTTCAGTTGTTTCAGTCTTTGAGCCAGACTGACCGGCGTGTCGCCGGCAGCCAGCCGGCAGCGTTGCAGGAAGAGGCGCGGGCGCAGGGTTTCGACGTAACCAAGCTGCCAGCGTTGCAGCAACTCCTCGACAGCAGTCAGTTGCCGTTTTCCCTGTTCGTCCAGGATCAAATTACCGCGTTTTTCCAATTCGCCAAACAAGCTGCCGATGGCTCCCAGGGCAATGCCGGCATCGTCGGCCAAGGCACGATAGGTGGCGTTGACTGCCTTGCGGTTGCGCAACAGCAGATAAATCAGTTTAAGGCCACCGGCGCGGAACAGGCGGTCGACGGTCGGGGGTTTGGGCGTATGTTTGCGGCCACTGATATCGATATATAATGGCATCTGGTCAAGATAGACATTGCCGGCACAATCGGCGTGCTCGATTTTGCTCTTGCGCAATTTTTGCGCCATGTTGGCGGATATATAATTGCTGACCAGTAGCGGCGCGGCATTCTGTGGTGCCGGCGAAGTTTTGAGTTGATGGATAACCAGGTCAGCGATGTCGGCGGTTAAGCGCGGAACCACCTTGATGTAGTAATAGCGTTCCCCCCAGGGGCCGGACAGCCTGAACGCTCCGGCGAAGGGACCACCGATTTTCTGCATCATGAATTCAATTTTGGCCTGTGGAATGCCGCGGATGGCCTGCATGCTGTTGTAGATGATCTGATCATCTTCCAGGCGTGGTTTGCGTGGCATAGGGTACCTCAACGGGCTTTAGCGATTTATTGTCGTCACCTTTGTACTGGATGCATAAGGTTCCTTTGCGCCACCCTTGTCCTGGAATAAGTGTCACTAAAATCAGTCATTCACCTATGTCAAAGGGGTGTGTGTTCATTGAACCTTTGCGTTCATTGTTTGTTACAGATCCAGAAGTAACAGTCAAGAGAGAAGCACAAAAAAAGCTCTCCGTCAGTGTGCACGGAGAGCTTTGGCGTAGATAGCTTGTCAGTTCGAACTATTTGAGCCGTTTTTGCTTACGATCAAGCATCGGATCAGCACTGTAGCCTAATTCGCTCCAGGCAAAATCACTATCTTTACCATGGCAATCGGTACAGCGCAGGGCCTGTTCTTTGGGGGCCACCATGTGGTTAATACGCCAATACATGGTGGTAGGGGCAAAGTCGTATTCACCACTGAAATCAAGGCCACTTACCTGCATCCCGGCTGTTGCTGCTTTTTTCCAGTCAAAATTCACCCAATATGCGTCCGGATCGCCTTTTGGCCCCCAGACTTTAGGGGTAATCAGGTACATGTTTTTGGTGTCATAGATCTGTTTTGCGGTGTGAACCTTAAAGGGGTAAATCTTTGATTTCGGATCGGTGCGCGCGCCGATGGGATAGCTCAGTGCTGTGACCTGGTCCGGGTCAATTTTGTCTCCTAGTTCATAAGCTCCGGCTTCGCCGTTATACCAGGCATAGGTTGGTTGGATGTTTTTCCCCCAGGTAAAATGGCCCTTGCGCTTGTCATATACCTTACGCCCATTTTCATCTTTAGGAACATCAAGATCCTGCCCGGCAGTAGACCAATCCCATGAGGTTTTGGTGGCAACCTCTTTGGCAAAGGTGGGAATATGACAGGTCTGGCAAGCGACAGAAGCATAGTGGTTATTAAGAATTTTGCTTTTGTGGACATCTTCGCCGTGACAACCGACACAGCCGATATGATTTTCACCGCTTGGAGAAACGACCATAGCATGGCCGCGGATGTTGTGATTTTCGGTCGTATGGCAGTCGCTACAGCTGAAGTTCAGGCCGTCAACAGCCATGTGGACATCGATATCGCGAGTTGGGTTAGTGATACTGGAATCGAGATCACCGTGTTTGACCGCATCGCCACCTCCACCGAAGAAATGGCAGGAACCGCAAGTTTCACGCGAGGATTTGCCGACACTCTGAGCGACCTTGAGCAGGTCAACGTCAGGTGCGGGGTTGCCGGCGCCGGCCGGAGACTTTTTGTAGG
Organism: Pelovirga sp.; assembly: GCA_046482365.1. Taxonomy (GTDB): domain Bacteria; phylum Desulfobacterota; class Desulfuromonadia; order Desulfuromonadales; family Geopsychrobacteraceae; genus Pelovirga. Next base: position 5,584 of record JAWOFG010000068.1, read on the forward strand.
TGCCGGTGCCATCATGACAGACTAGGCAATCGACTTTGGTCTGATCGGTAAAATCAAAGCTATCGTCTTTCCAGCCATAGCCGACATGGCAGCTGGTGCAGCGCGGTTCGTTGGAACCAACAGCAACACAAAAATTGTTAATTGCGTTGACTTTTCCGCGGTTGACAGTTTTTCCGTCGACGTTCTGTTCCAACGACCAGGTCCAATGGCTCGTCTCCATGACCTGACGAGCGGCATCGTCATGACACTGTAAACAGGTTTCAGTGACTTCCGGTCCGCTAGTTAAGGGTTCAGTAATAAACATGGAATGGTCTGCTGCTGAGGCTGTGCCGGCCAACAACAGAAGCAGGATAATGAGGATATTTTTGCCGACGGCGTGCATGGGGGTTCTCCTTTTTTCCAGTGTGTGATGAGTGATCAGCTCCGCCTGATCTTCCCTATGGTGGCAGCTGGGAAGAGGGAACAGACAGGTACTGCTTTAAAAATTTGAGCAAGGGTAGCGCAAGCCCAACAAGATATCAACATGAATTATCGAAGAATTGCTACATGAAAATTACGGAATAATACGAAAGAATATTTGTTCGTTATGACGATTGTCAGTAGCACGGGCGGCGCGCGCATCCATGGGGGTAGAAAAATAAAAGGGCCCGCAGTGAAATCATTCATGCGGGCCCGAGAGGTATCTGTCTGGTGATGTGCGGGTGAGGGCAAAAACTGCTGATATCTAATGAACTGATCGCTACTCGATTTTGCTGATAAGAACCTCGCGGGGTTTACCACTACCGTCGGAAGGGCCGACGATGCCTTCCTGTTCCATTTTTTCGATCATGCGGGCAGCACGGTTGTAGCCGACACGTAAGCGGCGCTGGATCATGGAGATGGAAGCCTGGCGGGTATCGCTGACAATTTTAAGCGCATCATCCCAGAGTTCATCATAGTCCTCTTCACCGGCTTGTTCGGTGGCCGTCGGAGGAGCGGTGAGGATTGACTTGTCATACTCAGGCTTGCCCTGGCGCGAGAGAAATTCTACCACGCGCTGTACCTCCAGTTCGGAAACAAAGGCACCGTGAACCCGTTGCAGGTAACCAACCCCCGGGGGAAGAAAGAGCATATCGCCCATGCCGAGGAGGGCTTCGGCACCCATGGAATCGAGGATGGTGCGCGAGTCGATGCGCGAAAAAACCTTGAAGGAGATCCGGGTTGGAAAGTTGGCCTTGATCAGGCCGGTGATGACATCAACGCTCGGGCGCTGGGTGGCAAGAATAAGGTGAATTCCGGCAGCCCGGGCCATCTGTGCCAGACGGGCAATGGATTCCTCGATGTCGCGCCCGGCAACCATCATCAAGTCGGCCAGTTCATCAACAATCACGACAATATAGGGGAGGTGGCCGTGTTCCAGTTCCTCCGGCGGGATTTCTGCGGTGATGGGGGGCAGCTCGTCCATCAGGTCGTTGGGGTCCAACTGCGGTTCCGGATCGGGCACCCGGCTTTGTGCCTCCTTGGCCTCTTTAACCAGTTTGCGGTTGTAGCCATCAATATTGCGGACCCCTTTGGCCGCCATCAGTTGGTAACGACGTTCCATCTCCCGCACTGCCCAGTTCAGAGCCAGCGCGGCTTTTTTCGGGTTGGTCACTACCGGCAGGAGCAGATGGGGAATGCCTTCATAGATTGATAATTCCAGCATTTTGGGGTCGATCATGATCAATCGGACATCCTCAGGTGCAGCACGGTAGAGCAGGGACAGGATCATGGTATTGATGGAAACCGACTTGCCACTGCCGGTGGAACCGGCAACCAGCAGGTGGGGCATGCGTGACAGGTCGGATACCACCACCTGGCCGAAGATATCCTTGCCCAGGGCCATGGGAAGTTTGCCGCCATGCTTGTCAAAGGCCTCGGAATCGATGATTTCCTTGAGGTAGACGGTTTCACGATCCTTGTTGGGAATCTCGATACCGACCACCCCCCGGCCGGGAATCGGGGCGACGATACGGATGGAGACAGCCTGCAGCGCCATGGCCAGATCGTCCTGCAGGTTGGAGATCTTGTTGACCTTGACACCGGGAGCCGGGGAGAATTCATACATGGTGACCACCGGTCCCGGTTTGACCTCAACCACGTCACCTTCGACCCCGAAATCGAGAAGCTTCTTCTCCAGCATGCGCGCGGCCATGGTCAAGCTGTTACGATCAATCGGTTTGGCAGGAGCACCGTCGTGTTCAAGCAGGGACGCCGGCGGCGTGTGGTAGTCGCCACTGGCTTCCAGAAAAGAAAACGCGACCTGGGGGTCTTCTTTATCGTTTGCCCTTTTTTTGGATTTTTTACTCGGTGCTGTCGGGGTCAGGTTTTTCGGCTCATTGGTGATGATGGCCGGCCCTTTCTCCTCACGCTGCTGACGGGTTTTTTTCTTCATTTCCCTTCGTGCCCGCCGGGCTTCCCGGCGCATCTCCAGCCGTCGTCCCAGACGATCGAGAAAGCCGTCGATAAACAGTACGAAGGAAAAACGTGTCGAGAGAATCAGCGCCACCAGAAAAAAAACAATCAGCACAATCGCCGCACCACCGACATTAAGATAGTGGGTCAATATCTGCACCAGAATGCGCCCCAGGGTGCCGCCCGCTTCATCGATTCGCTGGCCGAACAAGGGGATACTGTCAAAACGCAGGGCGAGCAGGGCCCCCAGGGTGATCTGCATGAGCAGAAAAGCGATCAGTCGGGTAATGCGAAAATGGACATCATTAAACTTGAGCCAGCGCCAGGCCAGGTGCAGACAGCCCAGCGGCCATAACAGGGCGGTCAGGCCGAAGGTCTGATACATCAGGTCGGCCAGGTGAGCACCAAAGACACCGATCAGATTCTGTACCTGCTCAGGATGCAGGTTGTTATTGAAAGAAGGATCATCATTGCTGTAACTGAGCAGGCAGATCAGCAGAAAAATCCCTAAGGCCAGCCACACCAAGCCGAGGATTTCCTTGCGCATGCGGTTCTCGGCTAAGGCTGTTGTTTCTTTATCGTTCATATCAGAGTTCCAGAATAACCGGCAGGATCAACGGGCGCCGGGCGATGGCGCGGTTGAAAAAACGGCGCAGAACCTTGCGGACTTCGACCCGCAGTTCCTCCCAATCGCCGACCATAGCCAGGCTGTGTTCATCAAGTAGTTCGCAGACGCGCTGTCGCGCTTCGGCCAGCAATGCTTCACCATTGTCCGAATCTTCGGGGATAAACCCTTTGGAAAAAATATCCGGACCCTGAATGACTTTACCGGTTGACTGGTTAATCGCCAGCATCAGAATGACCAGACCGTGGTTGGCCAGATGGCGGCGGTCGCGCAGCTCCATGACACCGACGTCGCCGACCCCCTTGCCATCGACAAAAACCCGGCCGCTTTCAAAGCGCTCTCCCAGACGTAAGCCCTCTGTGTCTACGATAAGTTCCTGACCATTCTCAAGAACCAGGGTGTTTTCCGCTGCTACTCCCATCTCTATGGCCAGTTGGCGGTGCTTGACCAGATGGCGGTATTCGCCGTGAAGGGGAACAAAATAGCGCGGTTTGACCAGGCTCTGCAAGAGCTTCAATTCTTCCCGGCTGGCGTGGCCGGAGACATGGATTTCACTGGTTTTTTCGTAAATAACTTCAGCCCCGCGGCGGTAAAGATGATTAATCAGGTCGCTGATGGCTTTTTCGTTGCCGGGGATAAACTTTGAGGAGAGGATGACGGTATCGCCTGGTTCGATGCTGATCTGTTTGTGATCCCCCAGAGCCATGCGCATCAACGCACTTAATGGCTCCCCCTGGCTGCCGGTGGTGATAATCAGCACTTCTTCGGGCGGCAGGTGGGGCAAATCGCGCAGTTCGATAAATTGCTCGGACGGGATCGTGAGGTAGCCGAGTTGGCGGGCAACAGCGATGTTGCCAATCATGCTGCGGCCGTTAATCAGCAGTTTGCGCCCGGCCAGTCCGGCCGCGTCAGCAACCTGCTGGATACGGTGGATATTGGAGGAAAAGGTCGAGAGAATGACGCGCTGCGGACAGCGGGGGATGATTTCTTCCAACACCTTACCGACGGTGCGTTCCGACAGGGTGTAGCCTTCGTTTTCAACATTGGTGGAATCTGCCAGCAGCAGCAGAACTCCTTCCTCGCCAAGTTCGGCCAGACGGGCAAGATCGGTATTTTTGCCGTCGACCGGGGTGGGGTCGATCTTGAAATCACCACTGTGGACAATCAACCCCGTCGGAGTTCTGATCGCCAGTCCGACCCCATCAACGATGGAGTGAGCGGCCCGGTAAGGTTCAACCACAAAGGGTGAAAGATCAATCTGCCGGCGTGGGGTCATTTCAATCATTTCAACCCGTTGGTCGAGGTCATGCTCTTTGAGCTTGCGCTGCAGTAATCCCAGGGTCAGGCCGGTGCCGTAAACCGTCGGAGAACCGAGACGTTGCCATAAAAAGGGGAGCGCGCCGATATGGTCCTCATGGCCATGGGTCAGGATCAGGGCGATGATGTCGGCACTGCGCTCCTCAAGAACGCTGATGTCCGGCAACACCAGGTCGATGCCGAACATGTAGGCTTCAGGAAACATCAATCCGCAATCGATCAGCAGAATTTTGCCCTGCGTTTCAATTCCGAGCAGATTCATGCCGATTTCGCCAAAACCGCCAAAAGGCAGCAGGCGGAGGTCTTCAGTAGTATCTTTAGATGGGTTGGTCATAGCTTTCCAGACAGCGGGCGATCCGCTCGTGGACCTGATCGGTCAGTTCATCGATGTGTGACATTTTTAATCCAACAGTTGCAATCGGCGGCATAATGGTCAGCAGCAACGGAGTCGGATTGATGCGCAGACGGCCTTTAGGCTGTACTTGGTGGCTGCCGTGAATAGCCATCGGCACAATCGGCACCCCGGCTTTGGCAGCCAGCAGCAGGGCCCCCTTTTTGAACGGTTGCAGGGTGCCGTCGGGGCTGCGGGTTCCTTCCGGAAAGATGATGACCGAGACGCCGTCGCGAATCCGTTTCGCGGCGGCTGTCAGGCTGCGCATGGCCTCTTTACGGTTGGAACGGTCAATTGGAATATAGCCACTGCTTTTCATTGCCAGACCAAACAGAGGGATTTTGAACAGTTCCTGTTTAGCCATCCAGCGGAACTGGATCGGCAGGCCGACATAGAGCAGGGGGATGTCAAAATTGCTCTGGTGGTTGCTGATGTAAATCGCCGGGCTATCAACCCTGAGGTTTTCAGTTCCTGTTACCTTGAGCTTTAACCCCGCCAGCCAAAGACAGCTGCGCCCCCACAGGATCCCCCAACGGTGGACGGTATTCTGACCAAGTGGGGAAAGAACCACGCCAATGGCCAGGGCGATTATTGTCCAGGGATAGAACGCCAGATAAAAAAATAGTGTGCGCAGCACCCGTAATGGCCCCTTCCTTTAATAAAAACAAAAGCAGATCATTCTACTGTCACAGCTGTATCAACGTCAAACTTTTCTCATGCACATGGAATCACCTCACCAGCCTCATCAAAAAATCGTCAAACCCTAACATTGCCCTAACAAAAAGAGTGCGATATGTGCAGCAACGAAACTGCGAGTAAGCACGTTGAGTTCATGTGTCCAGAGGATTTTTAACCACTACAAAGGAGAGAATTTCGTCATGAAAAAAAGTATCGTCAGTATCATTGCAACCGGGCTGCTGTGTTTTGGCCTGCCACTTGCCGCTTTGGCCCTTGATCCCGCTTTAAAACCTTATACGCCGGTATCCGGTGTGTCCGGTACCATCAAGAGTATCGGTTCAGACTCCATGAACAATGAGATGACCCTCTGGGCAGAAGGGATCCTGAGCCATTATCCCAATATCCAGATTGAGATTGAGGGCAAAGGTTCCGGAACGGCTCCCGCCGCCCTTATCAGTGGCACTTCCCAGTTCGGCCCCATGAGCCGCCCGATGAAAGACAAGGAAATCGACACTTTCGAGAAACGCTATGGATATAAACCAACCCAACTCAATACCAGCATCGACATGCTCGCCGTGTACGTCCACAAGGACAACCCGATCGAGTGTCTGACCCTGCAGCAGGTGGATGCTATTTTCTCCAAGACCCGCCGTGGTGGTAATGCCGAGAATATCCGCACCTGGGGTGATGTTGGTCTGACTGGTCAGTTCGCCAACCTGCCGATCAGTCTCTATGGTCGTAACTCCGCTTCCGGTACCTACGGTTTCTTCAAGGACAATGCCCTGTTCGGTGGTGATTACAGGGATGAAGTCAAGGAGCAACCGGGTAGTTCTTCCGTGGTTCAGGGTGTCGCCAGTGAGCTCGCCGGCATCGGCTACTCCGGTATCGGGTACAAGACCGCTGACGTGCGCGCCGTTCCACTGGCCACCGGCCCCGGTGAAAAATGCGTTGCCGCTGTAGCGGATAATGCCTACACTGGTGAATATCCCATGTCCCGTTTCCTGATTCTCTACACTAACTACAAACCGGGCAGCCAGCTCGACCCGCTGCGCCGCGAATTTATCCGTTACATCTTCAGCCGCGACGGCCAGGAAGATGTCGTGCGTGATGGTTATTTCCCGGTGTCCAACGTGCTTGCCCAGGAACAACTGCAGAAAGTCGGGATCAAATAGGATTAGCTATCGAGTAACACCTGCAGCCCGGAAACGTAGTCTTAGTAACTACGGTTCCGGGCTGATTTCCGCGGCCCCTTCTGATGACCGGTATGAGCGGCAAAGGCAGAAGGTGCGGCTGAAGTTCAGATTGAAAAATAGATTTAACGCGCTATTTGCCTAACTGATGATGGTCGAATAAATGTCCCAACAGAAAAAAATTACCGGTACCCAGCGGCGCTACGCTACTAAAAAAAGCATCAAGTATATGGATGCTGCGGCGAAAATCCTCATTTCGCTGGGTGGGCTGGGCACCATTATTGCCGTTGCCGGAGTCTTTGTCTTCCTGACATCGGTGGTTATTCCGTTATTTGACTCGGCCGAGATGACGCCGGCGCAAAAAGTTTCTGCGATCAGCGATGAAACCAGAACTTCTCCCCTGTTGATCATTGACGAATATCTTTTCAGCGCCTGGACCCTTGAGCGGGGCGGCAGCAATGTTCGGGTTTTTGCCCTGGATGATGGTGAAAACCTGCAGCAGATTTCGGTTTATGAGGGGGAAACACCGCAAACATGGGCATATGACTCGCTCTCCAGGACATTGATCAGTGCTTTTGCCGATGGGCGGATTGAGCTGAAAACAGTCGAGTACAACACCAACTTCTTGCTCGATGAACAGATCTTGCCCGATGATTTGCAGGAGCTTGAAGTCGGCTCGGTGATTCCATGGGAGGGTGGAATCGTACAACGCACCCCGGTTGGTCAATTGCGCCAGATCAAGTTGGAGATAACAAGCGAATCGGTTGTTGAAACAGATTATCAGGATATCCGCCGGATATCCATGATCATGACCAATAGTGGGCCGATCCTGACCCATCTGACTGATGATGGTATGTTGCGCATCCAGCGCATGGTGTCCCGGCGCAACCTGCTGACCGGTCAGGTGACAACCACGGTCACCGGCGGATCGTTACCACTTGATTTGACCCAGCGTGGCATGCCCCAGTGGCTAGATCTGTCCGGCCGCGGCGATACGGCCTACCTGGCCTGGCCTGATGGTCATCTGATGCGGATCGACAGTCGTGACTTGAACGATCTGGCGGTTGCTGAGGAACTCAGTCTGATCCCCGATGGTGATGCAACCCTGACGGCACTTTCCTTTCTGATCGGCCGCACCACTCTGGTGGCCGGGGATTCCCAAGGGCGTTTAGGTGCCTGGTTCCGGACCCGCCCTGAAGGCACAGGAACTTCGGATGGCAGCAAGTTGACCCTGGCACATGACCTTGGGCAGGGGCCCGGCGAGGTTGTCGCACTCGCTCCTTCCACCAGAAGCCGGCTTTTAGCGGCCGGTTATGGCGATGGCACGGTACGTACCTATCACGTGACCAGTGACCAGTTGTTGGTTGAAGAAAAGACCGGGCAAGGTGCCGTTGCCGCCGTCGCCCTGGCGCCGCGCGACAATCTGGTCACTGCGCTGGTGCCGAGCGGCCTGATGGGGTGGCAACTGGACAATAAGCATCCGTCGGCGACCTGGAAAACCCTGTTCGGCAAGGTGCATTACGAGGGGATGAATGAGTCCGGCTACGTCTGACAATCAAC
>JAWOFG010000093.1:0-7019 GCA_046482365.1 Pelovirga sp.
AAATTGAAAATGATTTGAACTGAGGCCACATTAGGAAATTCAATTGCTTTAAGGCCCTCTTCCACTTTTTCGACGCTTACGCCCAGGTTTTTAATTTTTCCAAACTCCCATATCCATTCCGGCCCCCATCGCAATAATAGCGCTTAATATGGTCTGGCCGCGCAGGCCGGTATCGACAGAACTGACAAAAGAGCGGTCGACCTTAAGGCAGTTTATTGGCAACTCGCGCAAGCGACTCAGATTGGAATAGCCGGTGCCAAAGTCATCGATAGCAAATCCCACCCCCATTTTTGTCAGGTTGTTCAAAATCGCAGAAGTTTTTGCTGGGTCTTTCAAGAGCAGGGTTTCGGTAATTTCAAGCTGCAGTCTGGAGGCTTCCAGTCCTGTATCCTGAAGAACGGACGCCACCATCGTTTCAAAATCGGCGTGTAAAAATTGTTGCGGTGACACATTGACCCCGATGCGAGGTAAATAGACGCCTTCATCAATCCACTGTTGTGCCTGACGGCACGCTGTACGCAACACCCATTCACGTAGAAGAATAATGAATCCGCAGTCTTCGGCGACAGAAATAAACTCCAGCGGAGGAACCTGTCCGAGTTCGTGATTATTCCAGCGCAACAGCGCTTCCAACCCGCTGAGAACGCCTGTCTGAGTGTCAAATTGCGGTTGATAAACCAGAGAAAACTCATCCCGCTGCAAGGCCTGACGCAGCTGGGTTTCAAGGGTCATCCGTTTCAGGGCATCGGCGTTCATAGATTCCTGATAAAACTGAAAGGTATTTGCGCCGTTACGTTTGGAAAAATACATGGCCAGATCAGCATTTTTTAAAACTGAGGTGATATCATCACCATCTGTCGGAAACAGGGCTATACCGATACTGGGAGTCACAATAACCTGATTATTCCCCAGCTCGATCGGGGCTGACAGTTTTTTTAATACCCGTTGGGCCACTGTCTCAGCAATTTCCGGAGAATCAATATCATGGAGCAATATCGCAAATTCGTCGCCACCCAGGCGGGAGGTGCCATAACTGTTGCCCTTCGGCCCAAGTCGGTTCTCGTCCCTGACGCAACCGGCCAGGCGCTGAGCCACAATTTTCAGCAGTTCATCACCAGTGACATGCCCCAGGGTATCGTTAATGCGTTTGAAATTATCCAGGTCGATGAACAATAGCGCCCCAGGCTTGTTGGAACTCTTTGCCTTTTCCAGATGTTCAGCCAAATGCTCAAGGAACAAACCCCGGTTGGGAAGGCCGGTCAAAAAATCATAATAGGCCAGTTGATGCAGTTTCCCCTTAATCTCCCGGCTCATCTCCCACTTGCGGGTCAAGGCATGAGCCAGCTGCAGCACTTCGATATTGTCAAACGGCTTTTTCAGGATCAACAGGCTGTCGGTTTCTCCCAGAATGTTGCGAATTTCCTGCCAGGAATAGTCGGCATAGGCGGTACAGAGGACGGTCTGGAGATCGGGGTCTGCCTGCCAGAGATGTCCGATGGTTTCAATCCCGTCCCAGCCCGGCGGCATACGTCCATCGACAAACGCTAAGGAGTAGGGGCGCCCTTCTGCCACCGCTGCCTCTACCATGGCCAGACCTTCAGCGCCTTGAGAGGCCACATCAAGCTCAAAAGTGAGGGTTGTCGCAATTTGTTTCTCAGAACCGAACAGAGCGGATTCCAGATCGTCCAGGTCAGTGTTGGTTTTTTTATTCTGCATCAGAATTTTCCTGAAATCTTCATGGATCGCCTGGTTATCATCAATCACCAGAATACGGAAAACCGGATGTTTATAGTCGGTATTCATTGTTACCCTCCTCGGTTAATCGATATTTCAAACATATTGGACCTGCGCCGCAGGTTTGAGTTCCATGATCAAGCTCAGAATTTCACTGTTCATGATTTTTCTTTTTCTGGTTCTGGGATTATCGGCAGTTCCAGGGTGAAGGTCGCGCCCATACCGGGGCCGTCACTGTGGGCATTGAGACTGCCTCCCATTTCTTTGGCCGCCAGGGCCCCGCTGTGCAGGCCAAACCCATGTCCCGATTGACGGGTAGTAAAACCATGCTGAAAAATCCGGGTCAGGTTCTCGGCGGGGATTCCGATGCCGGTGTCCGACACCTGGAAGACAATGCGATCAGGGCCAGCGTGGAAAATATCTAAGGTGATGGTCTTCTCGCCTGTGCCTTCCGAGCAGGCGTATTTGGCGTTGTTGATCAGGTTGAGCAGAATCTGTAATACCTTATGTTTGTCGACAGTGATGTTCGAGGCGTCCTGATAACGGCGTACCACCTTGACTCCGTGCCGGTTCAGGGCGCTGCTGTTCAGCGCCAGGGCATCTTCCATCAGCTTGTCGGGTTTAAAGCTTTCCAGCACACCGGCGAGTCGCCCGTAGGTTTGCTGCATGGTAACAATTTCCTTAATGTGTTCAATGCGACTGTGAAGACTTTCAACCTCGGTGATCATGCCATGTTGTTCATCTTTCAGGGCCGCGGCCAGGCTGCGCAGATATGCTGGGATCTGTTTGCCGCGCGGGTCTTCGCTGATAAACCCGGCCAGATCCTTTTCCGGAAGGTTCATCAGTTCCGCCACCTTGGCCAGATTGGCGATACGGGACTGGCGGAGCGTCTCTACCAGCAGATTGCTGGAGACGTTGACACTATTGAGGACATTACCGACATTGTGCAATACACCGGTTGCGACTTCGGCCATGCCGGCGCTGCGCGACGCCTCCACCAGCGATTCCTGGGCCTCGGCCAGTTGGGCCAGAGCCTGTTCTTTGGCTGTTACCTGTTCCAGTAGTTCCAACGTCCGTTCTTCGACCCGCTGTTCCAGGGTCGCCTTGGCTTCGAGCACAGCTTGCTGGGCATGCTGACGGGCGATGGTTGCCCCAAGCATATTAGCTACCGTATGTAAGCTGTCCTGTTCGGCATCGCTCCAGACACGCTCGCGTGTACACTCATCCAGACCCAGAAATCCCCACCAGACGTCATCGACAAACACCGGAATCACTACGATAGATATGATCTGTTGTGCTTCAAGAATAGACCTTGCAGGCTCGGACATCTCGGCGACCTTTGCCACAATAATGTCTTTGCGTCCCAGAACACTAGTCCACTCTTCAAAACCGGCCTGTCGATAGCACATGTTCTGCAGGTCCGGGTTGGATAATTGTACAGAGATATCTTTATCGGTCCACTCGTAGCGCAGGGAACAATGGATGTCGCCCATGTCCCCAGGATGGTTGACAAACAGATACGCCCGATCGGCATCTGCTGCCTGTCCGATGTTGACAAGCACCTTATCGATAGATTCTTCCCAGTGGTCGCTATACAGAAATTGCTGGGCGGCGTCCCGGACACTTTCCAGGATTGCGTCACGTCGCAACAAGCTTTCGGTCATGGTATTGACCGATGCAGCGAGACTGCCGAGTTCGTCACGGCTGAAGTTGTCCGCCCGTACGCTCAGATCACCTCCGGCAATCTGTTCAACGACCCGGCGCAGTCGCTGGATCGGCCGAACCAGTCTGCCGGCAAAGTAAAGGGCAGCGATCAAGCTGAAAAGGATACATGCCAGGGCAATCAGAACCGTGTTGCGATACAGGGTGTTAACACTGTCGTTATAGCCATCGAGGGACAGACCGACATGAATCCACCCCCACTGGATGCCCGAGTAATCAAAAGGCTGGGCAAAGTGATAAATCTGCTCATCAAATAGTACCGGTGTCGCGATCTTCCCTGAAGGCTTTCGCTCCTGCGGGCGCCAGTAGTCATCAATCTCGGGCTCTACCCGCCAGCCACTGGCTTGATTAATCAGTGAAAATCCGTCATTGCGGGTGATCACCAGAAAATTCAAGTCAGGATCACCTTCCAGCAACGTCTGGGCGGCACTGACCACGCTGGCCAGATCGTCATTGATGGCCGCGCCGGCGGCAACGTCGTGCAAGGAAACGGCAACACTGTTGGCTTTGGACTGCAGGTTATTAAGGAAGGTCCGCTTCTGCTGGGGAATTGTTACGGCGACAAACGTCAGCAGGGTGGCAAGAGCCAGCAACCAGGACAATAAAGCCATCTTCCCGGTGATGCTAAAGCCGATCGGCCTGGTTTTGTCTTCAACGAATGCCATGTCATCCAATATTCTCCTCATGGTTGCTGTTTACCCACTGATAACTTTTCCTGCTGTTTTTTGTAGTTGTGCACAAAAGCCATCGTCTCTGCCAGAGCAGAACCCGGCAGCTTTTCCATGCGTGAACTTTGAAAAACAGTTAAAACCTGCTGACCTGCCGGGGTTGAGTGCAGGTTTAAAATGGTTTTTTCCAGGCTCTGGCGGGAGGACCTTTCCCAGGAGGGATGAATGATTCCAAACGCCGGGATGAAGGGGGGCGATTCGTAAAGGACCACCAGATCCCGATCTAATTGGGGATTGAGCTCGGTTGCTATCTTGAATGCCTCCAGGCTCAACAGGGCTGCATCTGCCTGTTTAAAAAAGGTTTTCAGAACCGTTTCAGAAATTTTTGACGTTGTGGCCACAGAATAAAACCAGTCCGTTAAAAGGCTACCGGTTTGCTCTATCAGTAACGAATCCAGCCAGGGCTTGGCAAGAGACATGCGAAAACCTTCAGCAAGGATCAGGGTTCGTCCTTTGAGATCCTTCAAACTTGCAAAATTGCTGTCGCGGCGAGCAACGACAACGTACTTCATGTGAAGATTGCCATCGACCATGTTAACAAATATCGATTCGGGTGCTGTCTTCAGATGATCGAGTTCTTTGGCTGTCAAGGTCAGGTTCTGGATTTTTTCTGCGGCCCAATCCTTTTCCAATTGTGAGAAAGAATCGTAAATTATTACTTTGGCAGACTCTTTATAGTTCAGCTCTTTGACGATCGTGTCACTCCAGACCTTAATTGCTGCCCGGACGTCATTACGATTAAACCCAGGCAAGGAATCGGCAGAGAAAGCGAGCGTGATGGTCGACTGATCGGCACCTGAAGCCCCAGTTGGTGCAGACACAAAAATCGTCATCATCATGCTGGCAATGATCAAGGCTCGCAGGGTTGTCATTGCGTCACCTCTCTGTGTGTTTCAATCAGTCTCAATGCCGCTTCCAGCATCGAAACCGGCTTTTCGACAATCCGCTGACTGTTAAATATGGTCAAAACCTGACTGCCTGCCGGCGATTTGTCCAGATCGGCGATCCCGGCGAGGATGTCGCTGCGATAGGGTGAACTGAAGTCAGCCCGAAAAGCAAAGATCGCCGGAATCATGGCTTCCGACTCTGCTAGAACCACCAGTTGCTGCGCCACCTGGGGGTTGAGCTCTCCCATGATCTCAAGGCCACTGCGCGGCACCAGACAGGCATCAACCTGACGAAAAAACACCGGCAGGATGACATTGGCGAGCCCCTTGTGCTCGGCTATTTTGCCGAAGAAGCGGGGAATTACATCATGCTCCAGTTGAATCAGATGAACATCCAGCCACAGGGATGCCAGCGTAGAGCGCGGGTTATTGTACCGATTCAGGCTGCGGCCGCGCAGATCGGCCAAACTCTTGATCGGCCCATCGCGATGGACCAGCAGCAGGTATTCCTCATCAAGGCGGCCGGAGTGGTAGGTCATGAACAATGGAGCAAAGTCAGTGTGGCGCATCAGTTGTTCATACTCAATGGTGGTCAAGGCGACAACATCGGTATTTTTCTGCTGAATAGACTCCGCAATGGATTCTACCTGGTGGAAAAACTGCGGGGTGGTCATAACCGGGACGTTCTTTTCAGTAGCAATCATATCCCCCCAGACCTTGATTGCCGCTCGCGCGTCGTTTTCATTAACATCGGTGAACATGGAGCTGGAGAATCCGACCCGAAATTGTCCGGTCCCTGCCGTAGCACTCCCGCTCGCCCCAAAACACAGACATAGACAGATAGAGATCAGCAACGTCCTGAATATGCCAAGATTACCTTGCTTAAGGACGCTATTGGGGGCATCACTTCTCATCGGGAACCTATTTCCAAAGGGATCCGCATCGCTGGTGTCGAGATCTGATCAATGCCACCGGATCAGCGACTAGCAAGGCGGTTCAGCCACTCGGTACCGACGATCATATTCATCTGCGACTGGAGGGCAATATGATCGTACTGGGCTTTATAGTGCTGGGCCGACATCAGGGCTTCCATCAGCTGGGCACGAATGACTTTTTCGGTTTCAACCAGACCGTGCTGGTAGGCACGGGTGTTGAGGTCGCGATTTTCCACGGCGGCATCCATGGCATTCTGCGACGCCTGATAGGTTTTTTCCGCTGCGTTAAGAGACAGTAACAGTTCTTTCAGCTGTAACCCCAGCCCTTCCTGCAACAGGAACTTCTGTTCCTTGATCTGGGCCACCCGGGCCTTGGTTTCGGCGACCTTGTTTTTGGTCAGGAAACCACTGAACAAGGGGATCTGGATACCGATACCGGCCGTCCATCCCTGCTTGTTTCGGTCCGTCGCCATGCCGCCGTCGTAGTCATTCCACCATTTAAACAGTTCACCGGTTACTGCGAGTTTGGGCGAATAACCGCTTCTGGCGGTACGAACCGCTCCTTCCGCTGCCCGGATAGCGGCCTCAACCTGCGCCCAGTCCGGGTTGAACTGGTAGGCGCCGCCAACCAGTTCATTAAGGGGAATATTGACCGAGGTAAAGGGCATACTGCCATCCGCCGGCCTGACACTGTCCTGCCAGGGCAACCCCATGCTGTTGGCCAGCGCGGCCTGGGTCAGCAGCTCGTTCTTTTCCAGTTCCGCGACGATGGCGCGCAGGTTTTCAACCATGACCTTGTTGTCGAGCCAGTCGGTCTTTTTGACCGTGCCGCTCCCCTCTTGGTACATAGTTTCAGTCAGGTTGAGGGTCGCCTCCATGCGGGCCAGGGTATCCTTACCGACCTGATGCAGTTGAATAGCCAGCACCGACCCGTAGTAATAGCGCTTGACGCTGTCGACGATTTGCAGATCGGTGCGCCGTGCTTCCTGCTTCATGATATCCACCTGCCCGGC
>JAWOFG010000203.1:0-26108 GCA_046482365.1 Pelovirga sp.
TGCTCGGAATTTTTCTACTGATTGCTTATCGGCTGGTTTCGTCCCGTTTCGGTATGGTGATTCGGGGCAGCAAGGACAATGAAAAGCGGATGCAAGCTCTTGGTTATCCGACCTTTCTCTACAAATTGGCCTGCTTTGTGATCGCCGGGGCCGCCGCAGGGCTGGCCGGGGCACTGATCGCCAACCATACCGAATATGTCAGCCCGGGCTTGATGCACTGGACCCACTCCGGAGTGATTCTGGTCATGGTGCTGTTGGGGGGCAGCGGTACTCTGTTCGGACCGGTTCTCGGAGCCGCGACCTTCCTGATTCTGCAAGAAGTGCTGGCGATGTATACCGAACACTGGATGCTCTATCTGGGACCGGCGTTGATTCTGGTTGTCCTATTTGCCCGCCATGGCATTTACGGTATGTTGACGGGCCGGGAGCGTAACAATGTCTGAACCCGTGCTGAAAATTGTCGGACTGCGCAAACACTTCGGTGCGGTCAGGGCCTGTCATAATCTGTCGCTGGAGATCTGCGCAGGTGAGACTCATGCTCTGATCGGCCCGAATGGCGCCGGCAAAACCACCCTGCTGAATCTGTTGTCCGGAGATCTGAAACCGGATGCCGGTCAAATATTCCTCGACAACCGTGATATCACCCGGGTTCCCCTTTATCACCGTGCCCACCTGGGGCTTGCGCGCTCCTACCAGATTACTTCGGTTTTTTCGCAACTCAGCGTCGAGGAAAACCTGCTCCTGGCAATCCAGGCCCACAGTGGTCATAGTTTTCGCTTTTGGAAAAAGGCGGTCAGTGATCCTCGTTTGCGGCGTGAATTGGAGCCGGCGCTGGCGCGCGTTGGGCTTGAAGAGCGCGCTCGCGTGCGGGCCGGAAACCTGTCCCACGGTGAGAAAAAACAGCTGGAAGTGGGGATGGCGCTGGCGTGCAATCCGCGGGTTTTGTTTCTCGACGAACCGATGGCCGGAATGGGCCCTGGAGGCAGCGTCGAGTTGGGCAAGCTGATCGCCGGATTAAAACAGCAGATGACGATTGTTCTGGTAGAGCACGATGTTGAGGCGATTTTCAGTCTCGCCGATCGGATTACCGTGCTGGTTTACGGCGAAATTGTCGCCACCGGGACGGCTGATGAAATCCGCTCCAGCGCGGCGGTGCGTGAAGCCTACCTGGGAGAAGAAGAAAAATGCTGAAGGTCGAAAGGATTGAAACCTTTTACGGTACCAGCCAGGCTCTGTTCGGCGTCAGCCTCCAGATCGATGACGGTGAGGTGGTCACCCTGCTCGGTCGCAACGGTATGGGCAAGAGCACTACGGTCAAGTCGATTATGGGGATAACTCCGGTCAGCGCTGGACGTATGAGTTTCAATCATATTGACATTCATCAGTTGCCCAGTTACGCCATTGCCCGCCTTGGGATCGGGCTGGTACCGGAAGGCCGCCAGATCTTCCCAAACCTCACGGTGCGCGAAAATATCCTGGTCGCTGCCGCCAATCGTGGTGGTCGCAAAGAACCCTATACCTTTGAGGAGGTGCTGGCGATCTTCCCCCGTCTGGCCGAACGACTCAATCATTACGGCGATCAGCTTTCCGGCGGAGAGCAACAGATGCTTGCTGTTATCCGCGCCTTGATGATCAATCCCAAGCTGATGATCCTGGATGAAGCAACCGAAGGTCTGGCACCCCTGGTACGTAAGGAAATCTGGTACGGGTTGAGCGTTCTTAAAAGCCGCGGGCAGGCAATCCTGGTGATCGACAAAAATCTGGATGCCTTGATGAAGCTGGCGGATCGACATTACATCATGGAGAAAGGGCAGGTGGTCTGGTCAGGGGAAACTGCTGCTATCGTTGCCAACGAGAAATTGAAGGCCCGCTATCTGGGAGTTTGAGCGTCGGGTTGATAGAAAATCGGGGTTATCTGGAAGATATCAACGATACCTGTAGCTGTTCAGCATCAGAGCGGGGCCGGTAAAACGTCAATCAAATTGATCACAGAAAGAAATGTCCTTTATGGCGGATCTTTTTTTTGTCTTTGCCAACGTTACCCTGCCGGTTTTCGGTATCGTGATTCTGGGCGCTCTGGTCGGGGGCCGCTTGCAACTGGAAGCGCGTTCCTTGACCAGAGCAGCCTATTATGTATTTGTTCCGGCTTTTATCTTTCATTCAATCAGCACGGCTCACATAGAATTTTCCAGCGCCTTATCGATGATCGGCTATATTGTGCTGGTTCATCTGATTGGTGTCGCCATCGCGATTGTTCTGGGAGTGGTATGCAAACGTTCACGGGAGATGATTGCCGCTTTTGTCATGATCGCTTCTTTTGGCAATGTCGGCAACTATGGCCTGGCGCTGATTCGCTTTCGTCTGGGTGATGAAGCGATTGCTTCGGCGACAATCTTTTATGTTGCCATTACCATCAGTGCTTTTGTCATCTGTGTCGGAGCTGCGGGCTGGGCGCGGGGTGGAAAGCGCGGAGCGGTGTGGCAGGTAATCAAGACCCCGGCATTGCTGGCTATGGTTCCTGCCGTCCTGGTTTCCTCAATGGATCTGCAGGTCCCCTTAATGGTGCAACGGATGGTTGGTCTATTGGCCGAGGCGATGATCCCGGTCATGCTGTTCACCCTTGGTCTGCAGATGCTTGAACAGAAAAAAATCCAGTTTAATGCCGATGTCCTGCTCGGATCGGGCTTGCGGTTACTTTTCGTCCCCTTTATCGCTGTCCTGGTGGCACGCGGATTCTCTTTCGGCTCAATTGAACAGACCGCCGGCATTTTGCAGGCCGCGATGCCGGCAGCCATTCTGGTGGCCATTATCGCCAAAGAGCACGATGTGGTACCGGAATTTGTTACCTCGGTGGTCATCATATCAACCTTGCTCAGCGTCGCCACCTTGACGCTCTGGATGGTCTTCTTGTAAGCGTTAATCGGGGGACATAATGCCTATTATTAAAATAAATAGGCATTATGTCCCCCGATTAACTCCCAACTGACTATTTATTGGGGAGTTTTTGTGACATCAAAACGTTATGCGTCCCCGCTGTTGGGTTGGATCATGTGGGGGTTAGTTGCCAATCTTTATCTTGTAGGTTTTTTCCAACGGGTCGCCCCGGCTGTCATGGTCGATGAACTGATGGCCGATTTTCAGATCGGTGCGGCGGTTCTGGGCAATTTGTCTGCCGCCTATTTTTATGCCTATGCCGCCATGCAGATTCCCAGCGGGATATTGGCTGATGCCATCGGTCCCCGTCGTCTGAGTACTTACGCTGCGCTGATAGCCTCTCTTGGCATCTTTGCTTTTGCCTTGTCACCCTACCTGTGGCTGGCTTACCTGGGACGTTTCATGATCGGTGCCTCAGTGGCGGTGGCCTTCGTTGCCTGTATGAAACTGGCCGGGCACTGGTTTCCGACCAATCGTTTTGCCACCATCACCGGGGTTGCTCTGCTCATGGGTAATCTGGGCGGGATTCTGGCCGGGGTTCCTTTATCCGAAGCTATTGCCCTGTTCGGCTGGCGTTCCTCCATGGTTGTCAGTGGAGTGGTGACCCTTGTCGGCGCTGTACTGATCTGGGTTGTGGTACGCGATGATCCGAGGGAACGAGGCTATACCTCTTTTGCCTATGCGGCCACGGTTGATGAACAAAAACTTTCTGCCGGACAGTCCCTGAAATTGGTTGTGAAAAAGCGGGACACCTGGCTGTTGTTTTTTGCCGGTGGTCTTTCCGCCGCACCCTTACTGGTCTTTGCCGGGCTCTGGGGTGTTCCCTATCTGACCCAGATCTATGGGATGGAACGTTCTCAGGCCGCCGGGCTGACCTCTACCATGCTGCTGGCGTGGGCCATTGGTGGGCCATCCCTGGGAGCTATCTCGGATCGGATCAAACGCCGTAAGTTACCCTATCTGGCAGCCAATATCAGTGCGACCCTGCTGTGGGGAATATTTCTGTTTGCTGATATCCCTCAACCATTGCTTTACCCACTCTTCGCGGCTATGGGTTTTTCCTCGGGCGGTTTGATTGTCGGATTTGCTTTTGCGCGTGAAGCAAACCATCCTGCCGTTGCCGGTACGGTGGGAGGTGTCGTCAATATGTCGATTCTCGGATTTGCTGCGTTATTGCAGCCGCTGCTGGGTTATATTCTGGATCGAAATTGGGATGGAGCCCTCCTGGGTGGAACGCCAAGTTACAGTACCAATGCCTATTTTTTTGCTTTTCTCTGGCTTTTTAGCTGTGTCTTGTTATCGGTGTTGGCTCTGATTCCTGTTAAAGAAACCAGATGTCAAATGTCGACCGAAGAGTTATAGCTGCTGGGAGAAAAATCGAAATCGAAATCGGGATCGCTATCGGGTTGATCGAGGTTATGCGGGGCTAATCGGGGGACCTAATGCCTATTACGTCCCCCGATCTCGCCGGGAGGTTCAGTTGGTTTACGGCAACGGCAAGGACGATTTCGATCCCGATAGCGATTTTGATTTCGATAAAGAACAGTTCTAACCCACTGCTCAGGCGGCGCTTCGTGGAATAACATAGAACAGAACCGCAAAAAAGTGAAAGCAGCTGCCGGCCAGGACAAACAGGTGCCAGATTGCGTGGTTGTAGGGCAGGCGTTGCCAGCCATAAAAAATCACGCCGCCGGTATAAGCCATGCCACCGGCGACCAGAAGGCGGATACCAGCGGGATCAAGAAACATCAACAGGGGTTTGATCGCTACCAGAATGATCCAGCCGAGGACAAGGTAAAGGGTCAGGGAGAGACCACGTTTTTGCCCAAAAGGGGATACCTTGAGAATGATTCCTGTCAGGGCTATCCCCCAGACCAGAGCAAATACTGACCAACCCCAGGGGCCACGCAGGTTAACCAGCAGGAAGGGAGTGTAGGTGCCGGCAATCAGAAGATAGATAGCGATGTGGTCGAGCAGGCGCAGAACCACCTTGGCGCGTGGGGCAGTGATAGAGTGATAGAGGGTGGAAGATAGATACAGCAGGATCAGGGTGGCACCAAAGATACTGCTACTGACGATATGCCACACATCGCCATGGGTGGCGGCAAGATGAACCAGAACGACCAGCCCAACGATGGATAGCAGCGCTCCGATTCCATGGGTTATGCTATTGGCAATCTCTTCAGCAAGGCTGTATCTTTTCGGATTTGATGATAGTTCATTCATTTATTGCTCCATGACCTGCGGTTATGTCCAAGCCTGTATTATAACATTGACGTAAAGGCCAATCAGCATTCGAAATTGTTGTTTTACAAAAGTATTACGTTGATTTTAATCGGGGGACACAATGCCTATTGAATGAACAAAATAGGCATTGTGTCCCCCGATTATCCATTTTGAAAAAAACTTTCAAAATCTTGTTGACAAGTATAACTAATAAGGTTATAAATGACTCAAATACATTTTGTTGTGGCAGGCAAAAGGTATTTAAGTATTACTCTCTCGTTACCTCCTTAGTGTGTCGCCCCGTGGTCTCCTCCTGATCACGGGGCATTTTTTTTGTGAAAGTACCCCTTCCTGTTGTTTCAGCTGACCTGAGTTTATTGTTTGTGGTATATCCTGACTGTTACGCTTGGTATTGTTGGCTCAGTCAGGGTTTAGGTTAGTCATGTACAAAGAATATTTCGGACTTAAAGAAGAACCGTTTTCCATCGCACCGGATCCTCAATTTCTCTATATGAGTGAAAAGCACCGCGAAGCTCTCGCTCATTTGATTTACGGCATGAAAGCCGATAGTGGCTTTGTTCTGCTGACCGGTGAAGTGGGAACCGGAAAAACAACAATCTGCCGTTGTCTGCTTAATCAGATCCCGGAAAATTCTGAGGTTGCTTTTATTCTTAATCCCAAGTTGTCGGTGCTGGAATTGCTGGCAACGATCTGTGATGAACTGGGAATTGAATATCCTCAAGGGACAGCCAGCATCAAAGTTTTTGTTGATCGCCTGAATCTGTTTCTTCTTGCTGCTCACAGTCGTAACAAAAGGACGATTCTGATCATCGATGAAGCCCAGAATCTGAGTATTGATGTGCTTGAACAGATCCGTCTGCTGACCAATCTGGAGACCGATAAACGAAAACTCTTGCAGGTGATTCTCCTTGGTCAGCCGGAACTCAACCGGCTATTGGAACGACCCGAGTTACGTCAGTTAGCGCAACGGGTCAGTGCTCGTTATCATCTCGAGCCGCTTTTGCTCAGCAACATTTCAGCCTACCTCAGCTATCGGTTGGCAAAAGCTGGAGTCGAACGTCCGCTTTTTTCGCCGGCAGCCATCAAAAAACTCTATCGGTTAAGTGGTGGCGTGCCACGATTGATTAATCTGATCAGTGATCGTGCCCTGTTAGGGGCCTATGCTCGGGGGGAACATCAGGTCAGCTCAACGGTGTTGACACAGGCCGCCAGGGAAATATTTGGTGCTGAGCACACACACCGAACGACTGGTAAATGGTTTTTTTCAGCAGTGCTGTTGTTGCTTGTGATTGTTGCCGTCGCTATAACCCTCTTTCTTTTTTTACCACCGTCACAGCGGCAGGAAACAGTGGCGATGGTGCCTTTAGCACCGGTACAAACGGATGTGATTGAAAAGAAAGAACCCGACGAGCAGCCACCACCAGAGGCCTATTCGGCGCCGGAGCCATTGGAAGAATCGGCAGCAGTCCTTACCGTGACCGCGCCGCCGCAGACCACAGTTGATCAGAGTCGTAATCAATCAATGCAGGCGCTGCTGACACTGTGGGGCCATGCTGATTCTTTTGACCAGGCAACGATGACAGCTATTGCTGATGCGTATGGACTGGGCTTGCTGGAAGATGAGGGAGATTTCGAACTGTTACGCACGTTGAATCATCCGGCTGTTCTGTTGTTGACTGATGCGTATGGTGAGGGTGGATTTTATGTCCTGCTGACTTCCCTTGATGAAGTTAACGCAACCCTGATTGTCGGTACGGATCTGCTTCGGGTTCCTGTCGCCACCTTGTTACGTCAATGGGATGGCCGGTTCAGCATGCTCTGGCAGCTGCCCCCGGGTTACGAACAAGTACTGCGCTATGACGACGAAGGGATCATTGTCTTCTGGCTTGAGCAGCAGCTGGCTGCCCTGGCTGATCGTGAACCGCGTGATATGCTGAAGCTGCGTTTTGATAATCAGTTGCTGAATGAGGTGCGCCGTTTTCAGCGTCGCCACGGCTTGGTTCCTGACGGGTTGGTTGGCCCTCAGACCCTGGTTACTATTAACGCACAGCTAGCAACAGATCAGCCGCGGCTTGCTGATCAGCGGGAGCAATGAATATGTCATTTATTCTTGATGCCTTGAAAAAGTCGGAACATAAGCGCCGAGCAGAGGCAGGAGAGAGCTCTGCTCCGCTTTTTGAGATAAGCGAGAAAAAAATAATCACACGGCGACGATCATTACAGTTGCTGCTGATTTTTTTATTGCTGGGAATTCTACTGCTCCTCACTGTGCTCGTGTGGCAAGGCCCCTGGAATGTTACGGACAGGTCGGGATTGCCTGAAATAGTGATTGCCGAGCCGTCAGCTTCTGCATCGGCAACACAAGATCAGGTGGCAACCCCTGCGCCTGCAGCGCAGCCACAAGAGGATGTTGAGCCCACTTCGCAATCCTCGGTAGCTGAGCCCGGGGAAGGGGCTGCTAACGTTCCTGACCCGTCAGCAGTTTTTACACAACCGACCCCGGTGCCGGATCAAGTACCTCCTGCGGAACCTGTTACAACGACGGCCCCAGAGGCGGTCGAGGATCGGATTTACCCAATCAGTGATCTGCCGGTAGAGGTTCGACGCCGCTTACCCGAACTGCAGATGGCGCTGCATGCCTATAATGCTGCTGATGCAGATGCCAGTCTGGTTCAGATCAACGGTCGTCTGGTACGCGAGGGGGCGCAGATAGCGGAAGACCTCACGGTCGATGAGATTACCAGCGATGGGGCTGTCTTACGCTCCGGCCGCTATCGCTTTTTGCTGCCTCGCCGTGGTCAGTGAACAAGAACCAGCTGTAGATCGCCGACATTAGTGTTGGTTGGGCCACTGATCAGCAGGCCATCGATTTTTTTGAAAAAATGGTAGGAATCGTTGTCGTCAAGGTAGCCTTCTATGTCCAGGGCAGCGTCGTTGGCTCGTGACAGGATCTCGAAGTCGGCAAAAGCGCCGGCGGCATCGGTCGGTCCATCGTTGCCGTCGGTTGCTGCCGACAAAAAACAGACCTGCGCTTGCTGATCTTTGTCCCACCCGGCCAACTCCTGCAGAAATGCCAGCGCCAGCTCCTGATTACGTCCCCCTTTGCCGTTTCCTTGCAGCGTTACCACCGTTTCGCCCCCGAACAGCAGGCAGGCCGGTTTCTCCATGAACAGGTCACTGACGGCAACCTCCCTGGCAATCGTTGCCAGATACCGGGCGGCATGGCGGGCTTCACCGGTGATGACGACGCTGCCCGACCGGGTGTGATAGCCGAGTTGTTGCGCCTTTTGCTGCGCCGCCAGCAGAGCCTGGTGGTTGGTAGCGATGAGGATATTGGTGGCATAATCAAGGCACTTGTCACCTTCTTTGGGGGTTTCGTCTAATCTGCCGGCCTGACCATGTTCAAGGGCCGACATAATACTGGCCGGCGTCTGTGAGCGAAGCTGGTAACGATCAATGATGGTGATGGCGTCGCTGAAGCTGGTCGGATCTGCACTGGTCAGACCCGAGGCAATGCTGCCGAGATCGTCGCCGACCACATCGGACAGAATAAAATTCAGACTTCGGGCCGGTGCCGCCAGACGCAGAAAGCGTCCACCCTTGATGGCGGAGAGGTGCTTGCGAACGCAGTTAATCTCCTCGATGGGCGCACCACAGCCGAGCAGCAGGCTGGTGAGTTGTTGTTTGTCGGCCAAAGAAATGGCAGCCACGCCGGCGGAAGATTCCTGGTCGAGGGGGTAGGGAAGTAACGCCGAAGCGCCCCCGGAAATACAGTTGATGATCAGGGTTTTTTCGTCAGCGGCTTTGGCCAGTTCCGCAAAGCGGTGTGCGGCGCTAAGCCCACGCTGATCGGGGATCGGGTGAGAGGCTTCAATAATCTCGGTGCGGTGCAACGCTTCGAGATGCCCTTCTTTGACACAGACCAGACCCGTGTCGATCCGCTCCCCCAATAGATCTTCAAAGGCACGTGCCATCGGCGCCGTGGCCTTGCCGGCCCCCAGCAGCAGGATACGGTCGTACTGGGTCAGGTCAAGATCGATCGTCAGTTCTTCGTTTTCAACCTGCAACCTGTCTCCGCATAGGGTGACCATGTTTTGGATCGCCCGGTAGGGATCGACTCGATTGAGGGCAGCACGAAATATCTGGTGCAGATGGTGGCGACAGTTTTGTGGTTCCGGTATTGGTGTAAAGGAATGATTGGTCATGGTGGTTGTCCAGATACGGGGGTTAGTGGGAATGTCCATTTTCCGTTGAATTTTAGTCCGATTCCTGTTTTAAGTTCTAGCGCCTCAAGCTAGTCATAATCAATGATATTTTGTAACGGGTAAAAAAATGATAACAAAGCAAACAACAAAACAGTTAATGGACTGGCGGATCCGTTTATACTACTGGCTGGAAAGCCGCACCATCCAGCGACTGGTGATTGGGGTGATCCTGCTCAACGCGGTGCTCCTCGGACTGGAAACCATACCGACCATCAACCAACCCTATGGTCATTTTCTTTTTCAGCTTGATCGCCTGTGTCTGCTGATTTTCGTCGTTGAGTTGACTCTGGCGATCATTGCCATGGGACCACGAGGCTTTTTCCGCGAGCCCTGGCGGGTGTTTGATTTTATTGTGGTTGGTATCGCCCTGGTGCCGGCGAGCGGCGCTTTCAGTATTCTGCGCAGTTTGCGGGTCCTGCGGGTGCTGCGTCTGGCTTCAGCCTCACCGCGGATGCGGGTGGTGGTGTCAGCCCTGTTAGCTGCGATCCCCGGCATGAGTTCAATTATTGCGCTATTACTGCTGGTGTTTTACGTCGCGGCAGTGATGAGCACCAAGCTGTTTGGTGCCGATTTCCCCGACTGGTTCGGTTCCATCGACGCCTCCATGTACACCCTGTTTCAGATCATGACCCTGGAAAGCTGGTCGATGGGCATTGTCCGACCGGTGCTTGAGGTCTTCCCTTACGCCTGGCTGTTTTTTGTCCCCTTTATCGTGCTGGCGACGTTCACCATGCTGAACCTGTTTATCGCCGTGATCGTAGATGCCATGCAGAGCCAGGCCCACGCTGCGCAGCAAGAACAGATGCGCGAGATCGAGGCGCTGGCTGAGGAAAAAGAGCAGGATCTGCATCGGGATATTGACAGCCTGCGCAGCGAGATCCGCGAGTTGAAGCAAATGCTCAAAGGTATTCCAGTCTCCTTGTCCGATACAAAACCGTAAGGGCGATTCATGAACCGCCCTTACGGCGAGCCAACAGGAATTTAACAATGATTCATATGACGAACATCACAAAGCAGCACGGTAATCGGGTGCTGTTCAAAAATGCCGGTTGTCAGATCCTCCCCAACAGCTGTTCCGGTCTGGTGGGGCCTAATGGCGCCGGCAAATCCACTATTTTCCGTCTGATCACCGGCGAGGAAGCCCTCGATGCTGGTGATATTACCTGTTCGAAAAAAACCGTGATCGGCTATTTTTCCCAGGACGTCGGTGACATGGCCGGTCGCAGCGCCCTTGACGAGGTGATTGCCGCCTCGGAAAAGACGGTACGCCTCGGTCAGGAGATCGCTGCCATGGAAGCGCAGATGTGTGAGCCGCTGGATGATGATGCGATGACTGCGTTGCTTGAGCGCTACGGCGACGTCCAGCAGGAATATGAACAGCGCGGGGGTTATGATCTGGAGTCTCGTGCCCAGGCAGTACTGACCGGTCTGGGAATCGGACCCGACGACTATATCCGCCCGGTCGAAAGTTTCAGCGGTGGCTGGAAAATGCGCATCGCCCTGGCACGGATTCTTACCCTGAATCCCGATGTGCTGCTGCTCGATGAACCAACCAACCATCTTGACCTGGAGTCGATCATCTGGCTGGAAAACTGGCTCAACGATGAGTACAAGGGTGCCCTGTTAATGACCAGTCACGACCGTGATTTTATGAATCGGCTGGTAACGCGCATCATCGAAGTGGGCAACGGCACCATTACCACCTACGGCGGTAATTACGATTTCTACCTGCGCGAGCGCGATATTCGTCGTGAACAGCTGATCGCCAGTCACCGTCGCCAGCAGGAAATGCTCGCCAAGGAAGAGGACTTCATCGCTCGTTTTGCCGCCCGTGCTTCCCACGCTGCCCAGGTGCAGTCACGAGTGAAAAAGCTGGAAAAAATTGACCGCATCGAACTGCCGCAGGAACAACGGCTGGTGCGCTTTGATTTTGCTGAGCCGCCGCGCAGCGGTGACGATGTGCTGGCCTTCAAGGATCTTGCTAAAACCTGGCAACGCGAGGATGGGCATGATCTGCCGGTGTTTTCCGGGGTGTCCGGGCTGGTGCAGCGTGGCGAGAAGATCGCCGTGGTGGGAATCAACGGTGCCGGCAAATCGACCTTTTTGAAAGTGCTCTGTGAGCAGACTGCGCCAAGTCAAGGAACTGTGACGGTTGGAGCCAATGTGTTTACCGGCTATTTCAGTCAACACTCGATGGATCTGCTTGATCCGAAAAAAACCGTCTACGAAACCGTGCAGGATGCCCTGCCGCAATTGACCGTCGGGGTGCTGCGTAATCTCTGTGCCGCCTTTTTGTTTCCGGGAGATGATGTCGAGAAACGGGTTGATAAACTCTCCGGAGGCGAGAAGTCGCGTCTGGTGCTGGCCACCCTGCTTGGCCGCCCGTTAAATCTGTTGATCCTTGATGAGCCGACCAATCATCTCGATATCCACTCGCGCGATCTGTTGCTCGAAGCGCTGCAGGGGTTTGCCGGGACCCTGCTGATCGTCAGCCATGATCGTCACTTTCTGCGCTCACTGGTCAGTCGGGTTTTTGAGATTGACCATGGGGTGATGACCCCCTACGAGGGCGGATACGAATATTATCTGGAAAAGACCGGCCGCAAGCATCATACTGATTGAAAACTTTCCGGGAAATCGCCGCCTGATGAAGCGTCCCGACAAAAGGAGCAATCATGGTTAATCTGATCTATTTTTCACCGACAAAAACCACAGAAAAGATTGTTTCGCAGATTGCTGCCGGCATCGCTGATGCCGATTTACAGCGTTACGATTTGACCCGCATGAGCACTGATGGCCCTGGGCGGATCAGCGCCGGTACGACGATTATCGGCGTACCCGTTTACGCCGGCCGGGTGCCGGAAATCGTGCTGGAACGACTGGCACAGCTGCAGGGGGATGGGCTTCCTGCCGTCCTGGTGGTGGTTTACGGCAATCGTGAGTTTGAAGATGCCTTGCGTGAACTGACCGATGTGGTAACGGCAAAAGGGTTTCATGTCGTTGCGGCGGCAACT
The DNA here is from genome assembly GCA_046482365.1 of Pelovirga sp. Lineage (GTDB taxonomy): Bacteria > Desulfobacterota > Desulfuromonadia > Desulfuromonadales > Geopsychrobacteraceae > Pelovirga. The sequence continues at coordinate 12,461 of JAWOFG010000203.1, forward strand.
TTTGTCGGTGAGCATTCCTATTCGACTGCTCAGCAACCGATTGCCGCAAAGCGTCCTGATCAAACCGATCTTGAACATGCCACTGCCTTCGGTGCCGCGATCAGAAAGAAGTTGAGTGCAGGTAAACAGCCGATACCTCTAACTATGATTCCCGGTAATGTGCCTTACCGAGAAGGAGTGGTACTGGGGCAGATCGCACCGGAAACAATCGCCGAGCAGTGCGTGTTGTGTGGGGAGTGCGCTTCGGTCTGTCCGACCTTTGCTATCCGTGTTACCGATCAGGTGCTGACCCAGGTGGCGCAGTGTGTCATGTGCTGTGCCTGTGTCAAGAGCTGTCCCCATGATGCGCGAGTCATGAGCCATCCGGTGGTGGCCGAGCGTCGCACCATGCTGGCGGAAAACTTTCGCCAGCGTAAGGAACCGCAGTGGTTTTTGTAGTTTGACCGTGCGGCAGGGAGTGAAGGTTTCAAGGTTGGAAGCAATGAGGATATTTTCCAAGGAGCGATGATATGAAAAAGATAGTCTTGAAACTTGTCATCATGCTGTTGATAGCTAATGCAACTTTTGCTGCCGGTATCCAAGGCGAAGTTGTCGGGATTGAAGGCAACGAGATTCAAATAGAAGTTTTTGGAGATGATAAGGTCAGTTTAACGCCCGGAGCTCGTGTCAGTCTGGAGGTTGTTCCAAAGGGTGCCGCTACCCTGGACATGCTGAAAGGCTGATAGGAGAATGTTATGCCGTTGGCATGACTAAGGAGCATGATTTAGGAGTTTGTCAGCAAAGGGGGTGCAGATTGGGGCAATGCACGCTGCACGCTGAATGATAGGGTTAAACAAGTTTTTCAGCGATTATGAGAGCCCCCGATCCGAAAATCGAGGGCCCTCTTGGCTGTCTAGTTGGCAATTATGAGAAAAACTTCCTCTTAGTCACACCCAACGATACTGGAGACTCTGTCCCTACCTGTAAAATCAGAGCTCGATTTTCGTACCTAGAACCTTCACTAACCTAGAGAGCCAACCTGTCTGGGCACGCTGCAACGGCATTTATTTTTCGACCTTGTCCACCAGGGGCGAACGTGAAAATAGGACATGGCAGATTGCTCGATCTGCTGCTCAAATAGCCGGCAGATCTGTCAGATCCTTGGTCAGAATGGCCAATCAGCTCCGGCCGTTCCCGGCACCGCCACCATTGCCGGCCCCACTGCCGGAACCGCTACCACTGCCGGCCCCACTGCCGGAACCGCTACCACTGCCGGAACCGCTACCACTACCGGAGTCTCCGCCAGCACTGCCACTATCGGAACCGCCGCTACCAACGCCGGCACTGGCTTCACCGAAGTCACCGGTACCGGAGTAGTCACTACCTTCACCGGCTACTCCACTCCCGTAACTGTCTGAGCCCTGCATTGAGTTGGCCGGGCCGTTACTGTTACTATCCCCTGCCGCTCCGTAGCTGCCCATGCCTTCGTCTTCATCACTCATGCCGACATTGATGCCTGATTGATTATCACTCTGTGCATTGACGCCATGAGCGTAGTCATCGACTACATCAGGTGCAGAACCATAGCCTTGACCCATATGATGAGCTAAGCAGGTGATCGGTAGCCACAGACCGATGGTGAAAATTGCCAGGGTGATCATTGTTGGTTTTTTCATTTTTTTCCTCCTGTTTTATGGTTGCAGTTGCATACGTTGCCTTGGTGTATTAAACGCACGAGCACAGTGGAGGTTGACCGGTAAAATGGCGGGGGTTGTTTTTTTCTGGAATGGGACGAAATAGAAAAGGATCGCTTGCTAGGGTTTAATTTTTTTCTTTACTGAAAAAAAAACTGTAAGGACAAGCTTGAGATCAGTCAATTTCATGCTCTCTTGCCCGGCTGTACATGCCAAGCAGGGTGTGAAGAAACAGTGTCGTAACTATCAAGATCCCGCCGCTGAAGGTTGTCAATGGGGGGCTTTCTCCCAATACTAACCAGACCCAGATGGGCGCAAGACAGGTTTCCAGCAGCAGAAACAGGCTAACCTCAGCGGCCGGAAGAAAGCGGGTAGCAGAAGTAATGAGCAATAAAGCAACCGGCATCTGAACCAGACCGGCAAGCATCAGCCAGACGTAACTGGAGTGCGGCAATGACAGCGGTGTAGCAAATGGCAGCGCCGCCAGACATAATAAAACCCCGCCTCGCATGATGACAGCAGGACGTGAAATCTCGGGGTAACGACGGAAGACCGTGAAGTAGGCCCCGATAAACAAGGCCGACGCAGCAGCTAGTCCGTCGCCGAGAAGGGTCCCGGCGCCCAGCGATCCCGACATGACCCAGAATACCCCGAGGATACAGACAATAATTGCCACCCAGGTACGGTAGGAGCACCTTTCACCAAGAAAGATACGGCTGATTAGAGCGGCAAAAAGCGGTGCAGCGCTGAGAATTACAACGGCGTTGGCCACCCGGGTCAGGGTAAATGCCAGGACCAGGCACAAGCTGCTGCCGGCCATCATCGCAGCTGCGAGCCAGACGCCCAAAATTCTATTGTCGGAAGATCGAATCTGAAACGAAGTCATTAAGCGACTTAGGATCAGAAACGCCAGAGCCATAAACAGACCCCGCCAGAAAGAGACATTCCAGCCATCCACTGCCGCCAGTCGGACCAGCAGGGCATCGAAGCTGATCAGGACAACCCCGGTAACCACGGAAAAAATGCCTTTGAGGCTAACCTTCTCGGTAGATAGTAAATTGGGTTTCACCTGGACATCTCATGTGGTGGGCGTGCCTTGAACGTCAGGAGAATTGCCAGGCTGACCAGGGAAGCCAGCAGCAGCCCGATCAGTGTCGCTGAGTCAGTGTGGTCAAGGATCAGCCCGACCAATATCGGGGCCAGTGCCGTTGATATGACCATGATGGCCGAGGCGACAGAGCGGATGGCGCCGAGGTGGCGGGTGCCGTAGCGTTCCGGCCACAGGGCACCAGCTGCCGCCCCGCTGCCGCCGAGACTTCCTCCCGTCAGGAATAGGTAAAGGTAGAGAGCCCATACACTGGGAATAGTGGCCAGTACCAGTAAGCCGGAAACGAGAGGCAGCAGACCCAGAGCCAGGGTACGCTGGGCACCGAGACGATCAACCAGTGGCCCGGCAACCAGCAGGCTGAGTAGGTGGCCGAGGGCGAAGCCGGTAAAAGCGATGCTGACTTTTTCCAGTGGCCAGCCCCGCAGGCCGACAATAGCCGCCTGGTGGAAGAGAATAGCGGTAATGGTGAAGGGCGTTGCCAGGGCAGCGGGGAGCAGCAGATAGAAGCCGGGATCATGCAGCACCTGCTTGCGGGTCAGGCTTGACAGTTGGTCGTTGGCTGTCTGCTGTTGCCGGGTGTCGCCTGGAGGTGGCGCATGGCGAGCCAGCAACATTAAAATCGGCAGGGTCACCAGCAGCAGAAAAGCTACGGCAACAAACCATGGCAGACGCCAATTGCCAAACACCAGCAAGAGCCCGGCTGCTAAGGGCAAGGTCGATTCAGCCAAGGGAAAACCGGCAACGGTCAGGGCCATCACGCGCCCACGTTGCTGGGGAAAATAGCGACCTGCCACAGTAACCCCCAGATGAGATAATAATCCCTGGCCGCCGAAGCGGATCAAGAGAAAACCAGGAATAAGCATCAGCCAGTGGGGTGCCAGCCCGATCATCAGGCAGCCGGCAGCCAGAATCAGCAAGGCCGCCAGGGTCAGTTGGGGCAAGGGGCGGGTGTCCACCAGTGCGCCGAATTTGAGCAGCAGCAGGGCCGAAGCTAAAGTGGCACCACCGTAGCTGAAGCCGTAAACGCTGTTGCTTAAGGCGAATCCATCACGAATGAAGTGACCGAAAACGGAGACAAAAAAGGTCTGACCGAAGCCGGAGGTGGCCGTAGCAAGCAAGGCAAACAGGGCCAGTTGGGGATGTTGTGCGATAAATTTTGGCGGTTTCATTAAAGGGATCTTGGCATAGTTATGGCGCATTGCAAGGCGTTTTTACTGATTCTTGTTCTTTGCGACTGTTTTTAGAAGGCATAAGCCTCTATCAGGTGCCACAGAAGGTCTGATAGACCCGTTGTGACGGGGGTGGCGGTTCGCGGTATTGAATGTCAGCGTCAGCCAGGTCGGTATAGGGGGTTGCCAGGACGCGCAGCAGACTTTCAAGGGGTTTCAGGTTGCCATCTTTTTCTGCGGCGGCTAATGCTTCTTCCACCCGAAAGTTGCGCGGAATGACCGCCGGATTGTGGCGATCCATGATTTTTTTAACTGTGCCGAAGGAATGGCCTTGTTGTTCTAACCGTGTCAGCCAACGTATGTGCCACTGTTGAAAGGCTGTATCTCGATGCAGTTCACTGTCCGTTAATTGTTCAACGGCCAGGTCGCGAAAACTGTTGGTGTAGTCCGCGCGTAAGCGCTGCATGATATTCTGCAGATCATCGATCAGCTCCACATCCTGTTCCTGTTCATCCAGCAGTCCCAGTTTTCCGCGCATTCCTTTAAGCCAGGATCGACGAAATTTATCTTTAAATTGACCTAGAGCCTGCTGAGCCAACTCGATCGCGGTTTCCTGCTGTTCAGCCAATAAGGGCAACAGGGCCTCGGCAAACCGGGTTAGATTCCACTGAGCGATGGGGGGCTGGTTGGCATAGGCATAGCGCCCCTGATGATCAATGGAACTGAATACGGTAGCGGGGTCGTAGGCGTCCATAAAAGCACAGGGGCCGTAATCGATGGTTTCTCCGGCAATGGAAACATTGTCGGTGTTCATCACCCCGTGAATAAAACCGACCAGCAGCCACCGGGCAACCAGATCAGCCTGACGGTCAATGACCGCCTCTAGCAGAGTGTGGTAAGGATTGTTCTGCTGGTTAAGATCCGGGTAATGACGCCGGATAGCGTAATCGGCAAGGGTTTTTACATCCTCTTTTGTTCCACGCCAGGCCGCGTATTCAAAAGTGCCGACCCGTAGATGGCTTTGCGCCACCCGGGTGAGGATAGCTCCCGGCAGCAGCGTTTCACGCCGCACCAATTCCCCCGTCGTAACGACCGCCAGACTGCGGTTGGTTGGAATGCCGAGGGCATGCATGGCCTCGCTGATCAGATATTCGCGCAACATCGGCCCCAGCGCGGCCCGTCCATCGCCGCGGCGGGAAAAGGGCGTTTGACCGGAGCCTTTGAGTTGAATATCGACCCGCTCTCCCGCGGGGGTCATCTGCTCTCCCAGGAGCAGGGCACGCCCGTCACCAAGCATGGTAAACCCGCCAAACTGGTGTCCGGCATAGGCCTGGGCGAGAGGGTCAGCGCCCGGGGGCAATAGGTTTCCTGCAAAAATTTCAGCGCCCTGGGGCGTATTCAGATCTTGTGACTTAAGGCCGATTTGCTCTGCCAGGGCGTGATTAAACAGCACCAGTTGCGGTGCCTGTACCGCAACCGGTGCCAGTTTCCGGTAAAAAATATCAGGCAGCTTAAGGTAGCTGTTATCAAAGTTCCAGCCGGCTTGTGCTTGAGTTTGGGATTTTCTAGTGGCCATCGTGCCCCCGATTCTTGAGGTTGGTATTAAGATACCATTGTAACGTCAAGGTTATATCGGGGGTAGGGGAGGAGGGTTATTTTAATCCAAACTTCTTGAGTATCTCCGCCGGCGCCTGTTCAAAGTGGGAAAACTCCATGGTGAAGCTGCCCTGGCCTTTGGTGGCACTGCGTAGTTCAGTCATGTAACCGAACATTTCCAGTAGCGGTACGCTGGCGCGAATAACATCCTGACCTGGGCGGGAGGTGATTCCCTCGATCTGACCGCGTTTCTGGTTGAGGCTGCTCATGACCCTGCCGGTATAGTCTGAAGGGGCTGTCAATTCCAGCGCCATGACCGGTTCGAGCAGGGTCGGGGAGCTGTCCCGTAAGCCCTGGTTCACTGCCCGTGAAATGGCGGTTGCAATGCCGAGATCCGTCACCCGGTGGCTGTCATAGGGGGCGGCAGTCAGGGTCAGCGTCAGATCGGTCAAGGGGTAGCCCGCGGCCGGCCCCGATTGGCAGGATTGATGCAATTGCTCTTTGATCCGTTGGGCTATCTCAGGTGGCCAGAGAGCAAGGACTTCTGCTGCGATCTCGATGTTAAGCCCCTGTTTGCGCGGCTGCGGGTTAAGACGGATGGTGACTTCGCCGTAGTGGGTTTTACCCTCGATTTCACGTTCAAACAGTTCATGGTGCTGGCAGGCACAGCGGATGGTTTCACGATAGACGACCTGCGGCCGGCCGGTCTGGGTCTCGACACTGAAATCGCTTTTGAGGCGCTGCACCACGACCTCGAGGTGCAGTTCACCCATGCCGGTCAGCAGGGTCTGGCCGGTTTCCGCGTCTTCCTTAACCTTGAAGGTGGGGTCTTCCCATTGGAGCTTTTCCAACGCCAGGGGGAGTTTGTCACGATCATCGACGGTCTTTGGTTCAACCGCCAGAGAGACAACCGGTTCCGGATAGCTGAGGCCGGCCAGCTGTAACGGGTTGCCCGGCGCGCTGAGGGTGTCGCCGGTCAGCACCTGTTTTAAGCCGGTGGCGGTAACAATATCGCCGGCACCGGCCTCATCAATGCGCTCACGTTTGTGAGCATGCATGCGGAACAGGCGGGCGATTTTTTCATCGCTGCCGGTGCGGCTGTTATGGAGCACATCCCCTGGTTTGATCCGGCCGGCATAAATACGCAGGTAGGTCAGCTTGCGTCCCTCATCGGCCAATACCTTGAACGCCAGGGCGCAAACCGGGCCGTCCAGCGACGTTTTAATCAATAGCTCTGTGCCGTCCTCCAGCTGTTTTGCCGGTGCCGGTGGGGCCTCAAGGGGGGAGGGGAGCAGGGCACAAATCATATCAAGCAGTGGCTGGACGCCCTTGTTGCGCAGGGCCGAGCCAAGCAGTACCGGAAAAATCTGACAGGAAAGAACCCCGCTACGCAAGGCGGTCAACAGGCGCTCCGACGCAATCGGTTTGTTGTCCAGGACATCGGCGAGGATTGCGTCGTCAAAGTCCGCTGCCGTTTCCAGCAGCAGTTCGCGATACCGACGGGCGGCGTCAATCATCTCAGTTGGAATATCATGGTACTCAAGGGTTCGACCGAAATCATTAACATCGAAATAAACCGCCTGTTGCCGGATCAGATCGATTACCCCGTTGAAATGCTCTTCATTGCCGATGGGCAGTTGCAGCAGGACCGGGCGGGCATGGAGCTTGGTCTGCAGGGCTTCGAGTACGTTTTCATGGTCGGCACCGATGCGATCCATCTTGTTGATCAGGCAGATGCGAGGCACCCGGTAGCGGTCGGCCTGGCGCCATACCGATTCGCTCTGCGGCTGCACTCCTTCAACCGCACTGAAGATGGCAACGGCACCATCAAGGGCACGCAGGGAGCGTTCTACCTCGATGGTGAAATCGATATGCCCGGGGGTGTCGATGATATTAAAGGTATAGTCGTTCCACTGGCAGCGCGTGGCGGTGGCGGTAATGGTGATGCCGCGCTGTTGTTCCTGCTCCATCCAGTCCATGACCGCCATCCCGTCGTGGACTTCGCCCATCTTGTGAATTTCGCCGGTATAGAACAGAATTCGCTCGGAAACGGTGGTTTTGCCGGCATCAATATGAGAGATAATGCCAAAATTACGAATCCGTTCAAGCTGCGGTGTCGTCATGGGTCACCTGTGGTTCATCAGAAGCTGCATTGCAGGCGTTGGAGTAAATCCGGATCCAGGGTGTTAGCGTGGGCGTAGTCCAGTTCGATCTCCTCGATCTGAAAATAATCCAGCCCGCTGTTTGTGAAAAAATCTTTTCTTAAATCCTGATTACCGTTGTGAATGATGTCCGGGAGCAACTCATGCAGATAAAGGTACTCCATGTACAGATCATTCAGGACTTTCTCAAACATTTGACGATTCAAGCGCTGGTTGAACATATTGCTTGAACCGAGTTCCTGATTGAGACCTTCGTAAAGGTCTTCCTGAATTTTTTTGTTCAAAATGTTGGTGTTGTGGGTTTTCAACCAGGCCTTGGCTGCCGTCAGGGTATGGCGAAAATGCTGCTCTTCTCCGGTAATAAAATGTAATTCTTCGTAAAGTTCGTTGATCCGTAAATGTCCACCGGTAACGGCAGTAAGTCCTTGTTTTAGATGGGCTAGCTTACGCCGACCAAAATTGCCGATATAGAAGGTTTTGGGTGAATCGCTGAAAAAAAGTCGTTCAAAAAGACCCGCGCTTATCCGGTTGAATTCCTGATAGCTGGTAAACAAGCGATGAATGACCGTTTCTGCAGGCAGGTGATTGTCAAGAAAAACAATCCGGTTGATGGCGGTTGTGGTGATATCGACGGCATCAAGCAGAAGACAGATGTTGTTGAGCTGCTGTCGGACTCTGTCGCTGTTACTGATATCCGGTGGATCATCCAGGCGAGCCTTAAGCTCCTCAATCATTCTGTTAAAGCGATAATCGTAATGCTTGCATGCTTGTTGCCGGGCCACCAGGAGTTCGGCCACCAGATCATTGCTGAACTCTTGCCCGGTCGCCAGTTGATCGAAGAGCTTGCGCGCAGTAATAAAGTATTCAGGTTCCCGGGCCCAGGGATCAAGTCCGGCCAGATAGTTCCGGTCAAGGGTTTGCAGAAGGATCTCCGGAATTTGCTGACGCAAGGCGATGGTTTTTATCCGGCTGATCTGTTGTTGTTGGGCGGAAGTCATCCGGCGTTGCGCGGCACAGGTTAACAGGACTTTGCGGTAGCTGTCTGCGACCCGATAGTTGTCACGGTGTCGATAGATAACATCAAGACGGATGCGATCCTGTTGTGAGGGTGAAATCTCCAGCTGCTTTGCCAGGTCCTCCAGCGCTTTGTGGTGGACATCTGTCAGCTTGCGCTCAGGATAATAAAGATTGCGCAGCTCCTGCTGAAAATGAAGAGGTCGGGTATGAGTCAGGCGAATCAGATAAAGGGTGCAGTCGTGCGGCAGTTGGGAGAGAATGCTGGTTGCCAGCTTCGAATCATCTGCCTGTGCCGGTTCCGCCAGACGTTTGAGGTTTTTGCCGAGTAACCGCAGGAGTGTTTCCTGACGGGTCTGGATACTGGTGCCGGCAAGTCCGTGAATAAAGAAAAAGTAGTTGTGGATTGCGTGCCCCTGACTGAACACCTGATCATAATCAAGCACGGCCTGATGGTGATCACTCCATTGCAGTTGGCCGTGGCGATCACCAGTCGCACCCAGCAGGGTCAGCCGATTTACGACACCGTCTTTGATCAAATCTGCCGGGGGCAGCTTATCGCCGTACATATAACTGCACAGGGTTCCCCCGGTCCCACGTAGACTCAGCCTTTGTGCCGTCAGGGTGAGTTCGTTGCCGGGTGAGAAAAAGCGTACCCTGCCGTCTTCCATGGCATAAAAGTGATGGTGAGATAACCGGTTGCCGGCAGCTGTTGCAACAAATTCCACCTGGTGGTTGATCTGCCCGTGCAGGCGTAACTCAGTTTTCATAACAGATCCCGTCGCTGCTCTGCAGTTCTACTTCAAAGGAAAAGCGCTGACCATCGTAAGCGAGGTTGATACCGGCGGGTAAGTCGGCGTCAACACTGGAATGGTCGACATCATGGCTCAGGTGGGTAAGCAGAGTTTGTTTTGCTCCAATCGATTGGGCTATGGCAACCGCTTCGGGAATGTTAAAATGAGTGGGATGCGGCTTGAAGCGTAAACCGTCGAGGACCAGCAGCTCCAGCCCTTCGAGCAGCGCCAGCGAACTGTCGGGAATCCTGTTACAGTCGGTTAAGTAAGCGAAGGGGCCAAAGCGATAACCGGTGGCTCCATGCGTACCGTGGCGCAGGGGGACTGGAATAATCTTCAGGCCAAACAGCTTCATTGCTCCTTCAATCGGATGTAGTGTCAGTCTGGGGACGTAGCCCGGCGGTTGATGCTGACCGAAGATGTAACTAAAGTTTCTGCGCAGGCTGATCAGGGTTTCAGGGTCAGCATACAATGGGATGGGATTGTGCCCCTGCTGGTTGAAGCCGCGCAGATCGTCAATGCCGTGGACATGGTCGGCATGGCAGTGGGTATAGAGAACGGCATCAATATGTTCAATATCTTCCCGCAAAGCCTGTTGGCGTAGATCTGTTGCGCTATCGATGAGCAGGTTATGCCCCTCGTAGGTGAGTAAGGCACTGCAGCGGGTTCGCTGGTTACGGCGATCAACAGAGCGGCAGATACGGCAATGACAGCCCACCACTGGAACACCGGTGCTGGTTCCTGTGCCGAGCAGAACAATGTTCAGGGCCGTTGTTGGCATGGTCAGATCTGTCCCGAGAGTAAAAAACAGGCAATTGGTCAATTAATCTAGCACTTTGATTCAGAGTAGTACAAGGATTGATTGATTCGCTTGCCCGGATTAAACTTCAGTATGAGCTAGCCACCTTGAGACTTTTTGCGGTTGCTTCAACCGTTTTTTGTGGAGTTAGTGTGCAAAAAAAACCGTCAGAGCCGATCAACAAACTATGTCGCAGCTGCATCCGTACCTGTAAGCAACCGGAATCGATGGTGCTGCTTACCTGTCCGCGTTATCGTCAGCGTCCCTTTGCGCCGCAGGAACTTAGCTTCAAACAACTCGACCTGTTTGATAAACAATAAAAGTCACTCGATCCGATCGAGAAAGTCCTGCAGCAACGGAATAAATTTTTCCGGTTCAACCAGGAAGGAGTCGTGACCGTAGTCGGATGGGATACAGTGGTATTCGACCGGTTTGTGCTGACGGCGCAATTCGTTGACGACTTCTTCAGACTGTTGTGGGGGGTAAAGCCAGTCGGAGGTGAATGCAAACCACAGGGAGGGACAATAGAGATGGCTTATGGCGTCACTGAGTGAATCAAAGTTCCAGGCGATATCGTAAAGGTCCAGGGCCTTTGCCAGGTAGAGAAACGAGTTGGCATCAAATTTGTCGACAAAGGTCCCGCCGTTATAGTTAAGGTAGCGTTCGATCTCGAATTGACCAAAAAAATCGAACATCCCGTCACGCACAGAAAATCGCCGGTCAAATTTCAGCCACATGGAAGCGTCGGATAAAAAAGAGATATGGCCAACCGCTCGTGCCAGAGCGAGACCATCGCCGGGCGGATGCTCGATCGGGTAGTTCCCTTTTTTCCATAGCGGATCGTTATAGATAGCCTGCCGCGCCAGAGCATTCAGGGCGATTGCCATAGGAGAAGTACGACCGGTGCCGGCAATGGGAACAATGGAACGTACCATGTCAGGATAGTGAATCGCCCATTCGACCGCCTGCATGGCCCCCATGGAGCCGCCGATGACAGTTTTTAAACTGTCGATACCGAGATGATCGAGGAGCAGTCTCTGGGCACGCACCATGTCACGTACCATCAGTACCGGAAATTTAAGGCGGTAAGGCTTGCCGGTGCGAGGATTGATGCTGGTCGGGCCGGTAGATCCTTTGCAGGAACCGATGGTGTTGCTGCAGATCACAAAATAACGGTCGGTATCCAGTACCTTGCCGGGGCCGATCATGTTATCCCACCAGCCCGGCCTGCGATCCTCCGGCGTATGGTAGCCGGCCGCGTGGGCATCGCCAGTCCAGGCATGGGTAGCGAGAATAACATTGGACCCATCGCGATTCAGGGTGCCGTAGGTTTCATAAGTGATGGTCAAGGGGCCAAGCAGGCGTCCGCTTTCAAGCCGCAGCTCGGTATTGATCTCTAAATGTTTAGTTGTGACCAGACCGACGCTCTGTTCCAATGAATCAACCCTTTTCTTGGTTGGTTTCCAGTACGGAAACAAAAAAAGCCCTCCATCCGGGAGGGCCTTTCATGATAGCGGTTACATCCGTATCGTCAGGCGCCGTCCCCATCTGTCCCGCTCGGCTTGTCGCCGGTCGGGCAGGAATTGGCACCATTTGGTTCATTACGAACCCGGTTGCCGTGGTTTCACAGGGCCTATTCCCTCCACCACTCGGGATAAAGACGTGCATCTCTTTATTGTTTTTAAGGACTCTAGCTTACCGCCTCTTTTCTTGTCAATTGTTCCTTGTGACAAATCAGACCTTGTCCAGGGCTTTTAACTTCTCCTCCTGACGGCGGACGATATCGGCAATACTGTGGCGCATTAACACCTTGGAGAGTTCCTGCTGGGCTTCCTCCCAGACTTCATGAGCGGCACAAAAGGCATCACGGGCACAGAACTCAGAATCGATCAGGCAGTGGTTGAGCTTGAGATCCCCTTCCTGGGCCTGAAAAATATCGAGCAGAGTGATTTGTTCAGCATCCTTTGCCAATAAAAACCCCCCGCCGACACCGCGCTGTGAACTGACGATGCCACTTTTTATCAGCGGTTGCAGGATTTTGGTTAAAAAAGCAGGGGTTACACCCTGGGTGCGGCAGATATCCTTCTTCAGAACCACCTGGTCGCGGGGCTGTTGAGCCAGGTAAATAATAGTTCTGATGGCATACTCGGTTGCGCGTGTTATGACCACTCGATGATCCTCCTAAAAAAAAGATCGATGGATTTTGGTATGGTTGTTTTTTTGTCCAGATACTACTGCTATAATTACCTGATTACTGTTGCTGCTGTAAAGAAACTTAACCATAATAATTAAGATTGCTATCGTGATTGTAACCCACTCTTGTGCCCCAACCGTCGGTCGTTTTGCTCCCAGTCCTACCGGACCCCTCCATTTTGGCACACTGGTGGCCGCTGTTGCCGGTTATCTGCAGGCTCGCCGGACTGGTGGCGACTGGTTGGTGCGGATTGAGGACCTCGATCTTCCCCGGGTTGTCCCCGGAGCTGCGACCGCATTGTTGTTGCTGATGGAAGATCTTGGTTTCGAGTGGGATGGCCAGGTGAGTTATCAAAGCGCCCGGTTTGATCGTTATCAAGACATTCTCAAAAAGCTGCGTGAGCGGCAGTTGGTGTTTGATTGCACCTGCAGCCGGCGCGAGATTCTCGCCAGCGCTCCGCATCCCGGAGAGGACGGCCCGATCTATCCAGGGACCTGTCGGCAGGGAGTCCGTGGCAACCGGCGTGAATGCTCAGTCCGCCTGCGAGTTGAGGATGAAGATATCTGCTATATTGATGGGATTCAAGGAGGGCAACGCCAGAACCTCGAACGTGAGGTCGGTGACTTCGTTCTTTATCGGGCCGATGGGGTATTTGCTTATCAGCTGGCGGTCGTGATTGATGATATTGATGCCGGGGTTACTCAGGTCGTGCGTGGAGCTGATCTGCTGTTTTCAACCCCACGGCAGATCTGGCTCTATCGCTGTCTGGGGGCTGAACCTCCAGCTTATTTTCATCACCCGCTGGTTTTAGGTGCTGCCGGCCGGAAACTCAGTAAGCGCGACGGTGATTATACCCTGGTCAGCATCGCGAATGGTGCCGGGCAATTGTGGCGGGCCCTCGATTTTCTTGGTCAGCAACCACCGCCTGAGCTGATTGAAGCAACACCACAAGAGGTTTTGGGCTGGGGGCTTGAGAACTTCTCCATAAAGGCTGTCGGACGGAATAATCGTCCACTCTATGTCTGATTGGCATTTGTTTTTTGGCTGAATGAGGTTATCCTTGACCTTGAGAAAAGATCCTCGACCCTGCGGCAAGGCTTGAGCTGAATAGTGCAGTTGAATTTGTTGTGTCTGTTCAG
>JAWOFG010000207.1:0-3373 GCA_046482365.1 Pelovirga sp.
CATGTACGCTCTTACCAGAAGGGTCGTCATACCACGGTCAGCGACCACATGCCCAAAGGCCATCAGGAGTATGCTGACTGGACTCCGCAGCGACTCATCCGCTGGGCCGCTAAAATGGGTCCGCAAGCTGCCGCTGTGACCGAAACAATCCTCGCCTCACGTCAGCATGCCCAGCAGGCATTCCGCAGTGCCATGGGGTTAATCAGCCTGGCGAAAGCCTATACGCCGGAGCGACTGGAAGCGGCTTGTGCGCTGGCGATGGAAGGTGAAGCTGCCAACTATAAAAGTGTGAAGTCGATCCTGAAAACCAAGCTAGATCAGCAGCCCCGACAACCATCTTTCCCAACCACGCAACCCATCGCCCACGACAATATCCGTGGCGGCCATTACTACCACTAAGGAGATAATGATGCTGACTCACCCCACCCTGGAAAAACTGCACACCCTGCGCCTGAGCGGCATGCTCAAAGCCCTGAACGAACAGCAGCAGATGCCGGACATCGACAGCCTCGGCTTTGAAGAGCGCCTCGCTCTGCTGATCGACCGGGAAGTGACGGAACGGGAAAACCGCCGCCTTCAGACCCGGCTGAATAAGGCCAAACTCAGGCACTCCTGCTGCATGGAAGATCTTGACGTCAAAGCGGCCCGGGGCCTGGACAAGACGCTGATCTTAACCCTGGCAGCCGGCTCCTGGATTGCTCGTAGCATCAATGTGCTGATCTGTGGTCCGACCGGCGTTGGAAAAAGTTACCTCGCCTGTGCCTTAGGGCATAAGGCCTGCCTTGAAGGCTATTCAGTCCTCTATCTGCGACTGCCGAGACTGTTCGAGGAGCTGCGCATGGCCAAGGCCGACGGGCGGTATGGTAAGCTGATGCTCAGCTACGCTAAAACCGATCTGATCATCCTGGACGACTGGGGTCTTGCGCCAATGACCGATCTACACCGCCGGGATCTGCTCGAACTGCTGGAGGATCGGTACGGCAAGCGATCGACCATCGTCACCAGTCAATTACCGGTCACTGCCTGGCATGAGTCCATCGGTGATCCGACTCTGGCCGATGCCATTCTCGACCGGCTCGTACACAACGCTTATAAAATCGAATTGAAAGGAGAATCGATGCGAAAACACGCCATCAGCCTTGACCAAAACTGACAGTCGATTTAAAAGAAGACTCCAGCGTCGCTTCGCTCCGACGGGTGGCCCACTTTGCTCCGGAATGGGTGGTCCAGTTTAAAACGGAATCACTGGCCCACTTTCACCGGAATACGCACAGGGGAAAAGTAAAACCTTACACTGGCTGTCAGAGAAGCTCAGGCAGGTGCCGGATCTGTCCATCGGCGTGATGGAGAGACCACAAAGCTCCATGGCAGACTTCTATCGTGAACTCGGCGACATCTTCGGTGTTCCACTGAACCTGTCCAACCGCTATGGTGGCTTCAAGTCGCTGCGCGCCCGCTGGCAAGCTCATTGCGATTCCACCCTGCACCGGGCGGTGTTGCTCATCGACGAGGCACAGGAAGTCTCCAGCCAATGCCTCACCGAACTGCGCTTGCTGCAGAGTTCCCGTTTCGACTCCGAGAGCTTGCTGTTTACCGTCCTCTGTGGCGATGCCCGGCTCAGTGACCGCTTTCGCTTACCGGAACTGCTCCCGCTGGGTAGTCGCATCCGCGCGCGTTTGCCCCTTGGCCCCCTCGCGCCGGAAACCCTCAAAGAGTATCTTGACTTTGCCCTGACCCAGGCCGGCCATCCGCAACTGATGACGCCGGAGTTGATGGAGACCCTGGCCGCCCATGCCGCCGGCAATCTGCGGGTGCTTACCCACATGGCGGCAGAACTGCTGACAACAGCCGCATCTCGTAATCTGCCGCGGCTGGATGAAAGTCTCTATCTGGAACTGTTCACGCCGACTCCGAAGGCACGGCGAACGGAAAAGAGGTAATGATGATGAAAGGCCTCTGCTTGCAGATCATGCGGCTGGTCACCCGCTTGAGGATCAGAAAAAGCGAGCCAACCACCAAAAAAACGTCAACAACACCGCTGCCGGGACAGCTTCTGTTGCCGTTTGACGAGACGTCAGCACCCGACAACGAACATCACACCTAAACAACGAACAGCCAATCAGCAGCACACAACACTGCCGATTGGCTGTTCCCTCATTTAGCGTGATTAAGGCATTCCGTCCTCAATTTACCGGGCTGCATGCTCATCGTTTACCTGAGTCAGACTCCATCAATTAGCGTGGTCAGCCATCCCTCAATTACCGTGTTCACTCTCACTACATTAAATTTGAAACCATCTTCGAGAGTAAATACGACTTTACTGAAAACCCTGACCGACGAGAAATGCCCTAGATATGGTGACCGGGGGCGTTCAGTGTTCATCAAGCGGTGACATACAGCACAAAAGCTTTCTATCTTTACAGCATAAGAGAATATTGAAGCAAACCCTTCAGGGGATCAACTTGATCCGTCATGTTTAGCAGAACTGTTTTATGCGACAGAGTGCAATGGCGGCTTTCCCCCTCAAATCCTCCCACTCGTTCATGATTTCCTCGTATAATCAGCATCTTGTGTTATCAATATCCATGAACCTTCTATGGCACATTGGTTGCTAATTAAGCTTGCATATAAAAAACAAGGCCTTGTCGTGCATTTTTCGCGATCAGAGTTGGTAATTCAAGGCGGTGCAAATGTGAGATTGTTAAAAATTTGCCGAAAGTCCACGCATGAAATTTATTTATAATGTTTGTTTATAGCCTAAACGGTCAGGACCAATTGTACCGCCACCAAGCATTTCCTTCAGCCCGCCGCAGGTGCGCTTCTTTAATATTTTTTTGGATGTAAAGGGCCCACTGATAGCAGAAGTGGTATAATTCAGATTCGTTACAAAAGCAGCCACAATCAATTCAAATGAAAAGAACTCTTCAAGGAGGTTCCACCATGTCGTCAAAAAAATTATTTTTGCTATTCGCGCTCTCATTCGTTGCGCTGATGACCCTTGCCTCCTGTGGTGGAGGTGATAGTAGTAGCCCCCCAAGTGGAGATGGAACCATCGGTAGTAGCCCCACAAGTGGAGATGGGACCGTCGCTCTGTCGTTGACCGACAGCACCACTCAGGAATACCAGGCGGTCTACGTCACCATCGACCGGGTTGATGTCCATCGTGCCAACGGCAACTGGGAAGTCGTGGCTAATCCACAGACAACCTACAACCTTCTCGAACTGGTTAACGGCGTTACCGAACCTTTGGGTGAAAGCAGGCTCCCGGGCGGTTCCTATACTCAAATGCGCCTGATTATTGGTGCTTCTGCGGATAACGACACAAATCTTAATGACAACCCGCACCCATATGCCAACTATCTCGTCATGGTGG
>JAWOFG010000132.1:0-7418 GCA_046482365.1 Pelovirga sp.
GTTGCCAACAATTGGTAAAATATCTCGCTATGCAGTGGGATAGCCATCAGTTGCAGTGCTTCTTCCCGGGTTAACAGAGTGTATTCCTGGGCTTTGTTGAAAAAATCCTGATAGCGCAGATGCTGTAATGTCACGGTAGAAAACCTTTCGGTAAATAAAGAGTTGTTTGGTAAAAATAACACAATTGCCGGCGTGGAAACATCCATCACCGGCAATTGAATTGCATCTTTTTTCGTCAAGCGATGATGGACAGGCCGTCCTCAGGGTTTAACCACATCATCAGGGAATGCCTTGTTGTAGGCTCCCTGTCCTTTGGTCAGAATAAACAGGCGTTTGTTATCGATGCCGTTTTCCACCAGATAGTCATAGGGGCGGGTCGCACCGCTGCCGCCCCGCGGGCAAATGACAACAATGTCTTCTTTTGTCTGGTTCGCGCGAGCCAGTACAATATCCAGTTTGCGATAATCCTCTTCCTTTTCCAGGGGGCGGGCAAAAGTCTGAATGGCTATCGGCAGATACCCGGTGGCAAACTCTTTCGGATTTTGACTTGAAAAGATCATCAACTTGCCGTTGGCAATATCGCCTGCATCAATTCGGGTTTTGAGCTCCTGAGGGGAAATCTGGTTATAGTTTTTAGCTATTGAGACAGAAGCCAGAGTTATTGATAGGACGAAGGTCAGACCGAGGATCAGGTACTTATTCATGTGTTTCTCCTTTTTTGTGGTTGGTTTAGTTGTAGCGGTTAACAGGATTTATGTTGTGGTCGGCGACGGACCTTCTGATAAATCACCGGAATCAGTGACACGCCGGCAATCAGGAACAGGCCGATCAGGAATGTTGGAGAGATCTTGCCCTGAAACAGATCAAGTAGTGAGCTGGAAAACACAATAAAAGCAATACAGCCGGGTAACATGAAGATGAAGGTTGCCAAGGCGTAATGGCTGAACTTGATGCCGGTCAGGCCGAAGGCATAATTGAGTAGATTAAAAGGAAACAGGGGGATCAGTCGAGTCAGGGCGACCATCTTCCACCCCTGCTCGGCGACCTGCAGGTCCAGTTGCCTCCAGCGCGCGCCGCTCAAGCGGCTTTTGATCAGATCGCGGGCCAGATAGCGCGATACCAAAAAGGCGACGCAGGCGCCGGCGGTTGCCGAGGTAATACTGTAGATCACCCCCCAGAAGGGGCCAAACAGGATACCACCGACGATTGTAATTGGCAGCCCGGGCAGAAACAGTGCCGGTGTCAGGGTGTAGATCGCCATATAGATCAACGGTGCAAGCATGCCATACTGTTGCAGGAAACCGCGCAGCCGTTCCTGCTCAAAATACTCCGCGATACCGGTCTGATGGGCTATGATGACGGCGATGACCAGAGTTGAAATAATGGCGAGTTTGAGAATGAATGACCCAGGCTGTTTGGCCCACGGCGGAACCAGGGTACGTTCCCGGGTTGTTGCTGCGGGGAAATCGCGCTGCAGACTTTTCTTGAACTGCCACCGCCGCAGATAGGTAAAGGGGGCTTTGGTGACCTTGTGTTTGGCCGTTAGAGCGGTTTGCGGTTGAAATATCAGATCCAGCACATGGCCGGTTGTGGTTTTTCCGCTGAAGCTGTTGGTGCAGCCGGCACAGTAACTGACAATCGGCTTGCCTTGTGCTTCGTCAAGGCGTTGATCGATCCACTGCTGTGCCTGCTCCGGCACCAGGCAGCTCGCACCGCCTCCCTCACCGCAACAGATGGTGTTGTCTCTGCTATGGAGCATCTCCTCCATCTTGACACCGGCATTTGCCAGCAGTTGTCGCACCGCAACTTGCGCTGCGGTGTCTGAACGGGTAACGCAAGGATCGTGAACAGTAATAAGTTGGTCCCTTACTGTATTCGTTACTGATTGTATTGGTGGGTGTTCGGCCAGAACCTCATAAATTGTCCGGGTTGTTAATTCTGCTGCATACTGAGTGAACACTTTTGAACAATTGGGGCAGGCAACCAGTACCTGCCTGATGCCATGTTGTGTAAGGTAGTTGCGCATTTCCTCAAACATGGCAGTAAAGTGAGGATTATCTCCCAAATCATGCGAAGGCTTATTACAGCAGTCGAGAACAATGCCGACCGACGGGAGGATCTGTTGCAGGTACTCAAAAACTTTGCCGGTAGTATCTGGGCGACTTCCGACCAGGGCACAACCAGGAAAGAAAATGGTGTCGCAGTCTTCAGGAAGGGCATACCAGGTGTAGGTTTTTGAGTTGCCGGTGCGCTCATATGTGCGCAGGCCCCGATGTTCCGCCAGGTCGGACAGCCCGCGGGTAAAAGCTTCGCGCCGCATTTCGAGAAACATGCGGGCCGGGTCAAGGCCGTCCTGGCAAACCTTGGTACAGAGTCCACAGAGGTTGCATTCGAAAGGACGAGCCAGATGTTCGGGGCTGTCGACATCGAAAGCGGACGCAAGTTGCTGGGGATCGCCATAGCGCTGGAGAAAATGACATTCAGCAACACAGAGGCCACATCGGGTGCAGTTGTGCAGGTGTTCATCAAGTTGTCCACGCAGTTCCAGGTCGATTGTTTCAGGGTTCGCGGAAACTGGCTGGCTGGAGGACATTGGTGCTGTTCCTTGGTTAGTAGGTGCTGAGCAGGAAAACTTCGCTGACAAGCAGAATAAACATGTCACTACGGCACGCATGCTAAAAGGTTGACCTGACAGGGTCAAATGGATAATTTTGATGAATCCGATGGTATCTATTGTGTAAACCGATAGGAGCATTTATGACCCTGCGTCAGCTTGAACTATTTATCGCGGTTGCCGAAACCGGCAGCTTTTCCCGTGGTGGTGAGCTTTTGTCCCTTACCCAGTCAACGGTGAGTCAACATATTGCTGCTTTGGAGGAGGAGTTCGGGACACGGCTGCTGGATCGGATCAGTAGAGGGGTTGTCCTTACTGCCGGTGGAAAGGTTTTCCTCCAACAGGCCCGGATGATTCTGGCCGAGGTTGATCAGCTGAAACAGGCGATGAACCGTTTTCATGGCATTGATCATGCTCACCTTGAACTGGGGGCGAGCAATATTCCCGCCAATTACCTGGTACCAAGGTTGCTGCCATTATTGAAAAAGCATTATCCGGGAATTTCAATGACTGTGCAGATGGGTGATACCCAGCAGGTTCTCGACGATATCCGTGCTCAGCGGGTAGAGCTGGGACTGGTCGGTGGTCGAATTGAAGATGATCTTTACCGCTACACGCCGATTATGTCGGACGAATTGATTTTGATTGTCGGCACTGATCACCCCTTGGGCCAGGTTGGAACGATCAGTCTCGAACAAGTGTTTGAGCTGGAGCTGGTGGTTCGTGAAGCTGGCTCCGGAACCTGGCAAAGTCTGAATAATGCCCTGATTAAAGCGGGTTGTGACCCGCAGTCACTGCATGTGTTGACGCGCCTGGGAAGCAACGAAGCGGTACGGCGTACCGTCGCCGCCGGCTATGGCTGTGCTTTTGTTTCCGACCTGTCGGCCAGGGAGAGTATCCAGCGCGGGGAACTGCGCCGGGTTATGGTTGATGGACTACGGATTGTCAGGCAACTCTGGCTGGCAGAGAGGGCGGAGCGCACCAGTTCTCCTGCGGCCCGGGCGGTAAAACAACTGGTTCTTGAAATCTTTGGAAACACCGAATGATAGGGCCGGTCAGAAGTGCTTTACATTCTCCATTTTCCGGTTAAAATGTTTTGTATGATTTTTTCCAAACAAAATGCTATTAATTTCAACAGGTCTATTCATTACTAATGAAAAGGAGCACTGTTAATGAGAAAACAAATTATTCACTATGTTGGTAAACCTTTGTGTCTTTTCCTTGCCCTGTGCTTTCTTACCGTCGATGTCGGTATTCGTAGTGCGCAGGCGGGAATGATCAGCACTGAATCAGTTCTTGCCGCACAGACCAATAATGCTGCGCGCTCACAGGTAACGGATTTTTTTGCGCGTGAGGATGTTCAGCAGGTCATGATAAGCCAGGGGGTGGCCGCTGATGAAGTCGCTGCGCGGGTGGCCAGTCTTTCCGATGCGGAGGTTATGCAGATTGCCGCCGAACTTGATCAACTTCCTGCTGGGGCCAGCCTTGGTACAGTGGTTGGTGCCGTCCTGTTTATTTTTGTGGTTCTGCTGATCACAGATGTTTTGGGTTACACAAAGGTCTTTACCTTTGTCCAGCCCATTCGTTAGATGCTGATAAACAGGTTGAACAGCGCAGGTGGGCGGCGGCTTGCCTGCGCTTTTTTTTGTAGTTTTATGCTCATTGTCGCCGGCTGCAGTACCCATCAGTATCCCCATGCCTTGCGCCCTGAGCCGCAACGTCTCCACCTCACTGAAGTCCCTTTTTTTGCGCAGGAAGAATACCAGTGTGGGCCGGCAGCGCTGGCCATACTGCTGGCATGGAATGGTCATGACGCTTCCTTGATCCAACTGGTGGAGCAGGTTTACTCGCCGGAGCTTAAAGGGAGTCTGCAACCGTCTATCGTTGCTGCCGCTCGGCGGCAAGGTTACCTGGCGTACCCCCTTGGTGGCTGGTCTGAACTGGTGGCAGAGCTTAAAGGCGGACAACCGGTGATGATTCTCCAGAATCTTGGTTTATCCTGGTATCCCCGGTGGCATTATGCCGTGGTGATTGGTTACGATCAGGATGAAAAAAAGGTGCAGCTCCATTCCGGGGTTTATCCTGGCATGGAGATGTCGATGGGGGTGTTTGAGCGCACCTGGCGCCGGGCTGATTATTGGGGGCTGGTGGTTGTTCCCCCGTCTGTTATGCCGAGCAGTGCAACCGAAACCGCTTATCTCACCGCTGTGGTTGGTCTGGAACGTGCCCGACAATTTTCAGCTGCTGCAACCGCTTATCTGACCGCTACCAAGGTCTGGCCCGACAGTTTTGTTGCCTGGATCGGGGCAGGGAACAGCAGTTATCAGGCTGGAGACCTGGACCCTGCCATCCGTTCTTTTCGTCAGGCGGCAGCGCTACAGCCTGATAACGGAATTCCGTTGAACAACCTGGCTCTGGTGCTTGCGCAAGCAGGGCGCCGCACAGAGGCCCTGGCAGTGATTGATCAGGCTATCGCCAAAGGTGGGGAGCACCGGGAGGTGTTTCGCCAAACCCGGCAGAAGATTGTTACTGATACCGTACCGGTCAAATGATCTGATTTTTGCCCAGTCGTTTGGACAACCCTGTTTATTTCAGCAGTTTGCTGATAATTTCCCGGTACTTGGTTTCGATGACGTGGCGTTTTTTTTTCAGGGTATTGGTCAGTTCTTCGCCGGCGGTAAATTCCTTGTCAAGAAAATGAATGTTCTGGAGCTTTTCAAAGGGCTTGAACCCCTTTTTGGCATTCAGCAGTTTATTGATTTCTGTCTTCACCCGGTCGAGGACCTTTTGGTCAGCAAGCAACTGGTCCTTGGTCTCAGTCAGTTGCTCCGCCTTATCGGCGATGAACTCACGTAACAGCTCCATGTCGGGAATGATCAGAGCCCCCAGCCCTTTTTTGTCCTGCCCGACCAGAACCGCATCGGTGACGAAGGGGAGTTGGGTAATGGTCGATTCAATCCGACTGGGATCAATGTTTTCACCGCTGGCCAGGACAATAATCTCTTTAGAGCGACCAGTAATAACCAGTTCACCGCTCAGGGTCAATTTGCCCAGATCACCGGTGCGAAAAAAACCGTCCGCGGTGAAGGCGTTGCGGTTCTCGGTATCGTCCTGGTAATAGCCGGGAAACACCTGTTCCCCACGAACCAGAATCTCCCCTTCTTCCCCAGCCGGCAATATCCTGCCATTATCGGCGACAATGCGCAGCTCCGTCCCTTTGGTGGGTGGCCCCAAAGTGCCGAATATCTCACAGTTCAACGCCCGCCCGGCAATGGCTGGAGCGCATTCGGTCATGCCGTAAGCGTTGACGATGCGGATGCCGATAGCATCAATCCATTCATCCAGATAGGTCGGCAGGCTGCCGCCCCCACTGATTGCCATACGTAAGCGACCACCAAAACGAGCCTGTACGGCGGCAAGTTTTTTTTGAGCGAAACGATAAGGCAAAAACAAGGCGACCAACATACTTAGGGAGACCAACTTGTGAGCGACATCAACCAGAGGATTGAGCTTGTGAAAACGTGGCAGCTGGTTTTTCAGGCGTCGTCGATGAAATCGATAAGATGCTGAAATAGCGACGAGCTTTTTAAACATCCGGGCTTTGCGCGGGTTCTGTTTTTCTAGGGTTTGATTGATTTTGCTGTACATCGATTCCCACAGGCGTGGCACCGTTGCTACCAGGGTCGGCTTGTAGGTTTCCAGATCAGCAGCAAAGGTTTTGATGCTTGAATAAACGGTGCAGCACCCTTGAGATAGAGCAAGATACTCACACGCCCGCTCAAAAATATGCCAGCTTGGCAGAATCGAGACAAAACTGTCGGTTTCTTTCAGGGCGATGATTTCCGGCAGGGTACGGACATTGTACATAATGTTGCGGTGGGTGAGGATCACCCCCTTGGGATTACCGGTGGTTCCCGAGGTGTAGATCAGGGTAAAGGTGTCATCCAGGCCCAGGGCGTAGCGCCGGGCAATGAATTCTTCCCGATCAATTGGAGTGATGTTGCGGGTGTCCAAAATGTCGTTGTAGCTGTAGACATTATCGAACCAGCGGTGGGTCTTTCCCCCCTCGATGACGAAGACTGACCGCAATTTCTTCATTTTCTTGAGCATGGGGCTGTGAGCCTTGAGCAGGGCTTCGGTTTCAATTACCAGAAACTCGCAGCCGGCATGCTCGAGGATATATTCAAGTTCCTGGGTCGGGGTGTCGCTACCGCGGGGCACACTGATCGCTCCCAGGGAGATCAGGGCAAAGTCGGTGACAATCCAGCCGTAGCAGTTGTCCGACAACAGCATGACCTTACTGCCCTTGCCGATTTTGTGGGAAGCAAAGGCCTTGGACAAAACCAGAGCATCTTCAAAGAGTTTGGCGTAGCTGACCTGAAACTCGCTGCCGGCGGCCCGATAAATAAAAGCGCTGTGATCAGCGTAATTCTCACAGCCGGCAAGCAGAGTGTCATAGAGGGTTCCCTGTGGCGTGATGGCGGAAGCCATAGTGATTACCGGCCACAGCACTTTTTGAATTTTTTACCGCTACCACAGCCGCATGGGTCGTTACGGCCGATCTTGGAGACCGTCACCGGTGGAGATTTGATCATTTCCCCCTCGGTAAACAACCAATCGCTGCCGACTTTGACAAAGTGGGCACGCTCATGGTGGCTGCGGATCACCCCTTTGTCGCGAAAACGGGCAATGAATTCGACCTCACCCTGCTCGTCGTCGGCGCCACCGGCGTTGGTACTAACGACTTCCAGGCCAAGCCACTGGGATTTCTCTGCCCAGCTTTTGGTTCCCTTGTGATCGTAAT
>JAWOFG010000173.1:0-8141 GCA_046482365.1 Pelovirga sp.
AGCCGGGGTAGTGCTCGGTGTCCTCGGCAGTCTCTCGTCCCTGCGCCGCTTTGTTCGGATCTGATGGTGAAACGAACCGTTCTTTTGCTGATGACTGTTCTCTTCCTGTTGTTGACAACCCTGGTCTACGCCGACAATCTGGAGCAAACCCAGCGTCAGCTTGAGCAGATTCGCCTGCGTATTGAAAAGGCGGAAGCCGACATCAAGGCGCAACGTCAGACAGAAATCGACATCAGTCGTGATCTTGCTCTGCTGAGTGGCCAACTGCAGCGTATTGATGAGCGTATCAACCAGATTAAGGGCGAACAACAACGGTTGCAGCGCGACCTGGGAGAACAGCAACAACGGCTCAGGCAGAGTCAATCACAATCGGAAAAAATTGCTAAAGGCCTCGAACAGCGCCTGGTTGCTCTCTATAAAGAAGGCGAATCCGGTATGCTGAAAATTCTTTTTTCAGCAGATTCTCCCAGCGAGCTGATGCAGCAGTACCACTACCTGACCCGGGTCATGGAAAACGACAGAGAACAACTGGATGAATTTCGTCAGGCGATTAGCCATCAGCAGCAACAACTGACGCAACTTAAGCTGCTTCAGCAGCAACAGGCTGACCTGCTCAAACGTGAAGAAGCGGAACGGCAGGAGGCGGTTGGTGCGCGCCGGTTGCAGGCTCGCCTGTTACAGCAGGCGCAAAGTCAAAACAAAAAACTACAGGAAGAAATAACGGTTTTACAGCAGGATGCCGGGCGTCTTAAAGGGTTGGTAGAGCAACTGCAGAAAACCCCGCCGCCATCGCGTTCCACAGATCCCGCTGGGGCGGTTGATTTTGTCGGTCAGCGCGGTCAGTTGAACTGGCCACTGCAAGGAGCTGTGTTGATCAGGTTTGGAACTCAGCGAGATGACAAACTTGGTACAATATATGAAAGTAATGGTATGGAAATTTCCGCCCCCCCCAATACCGAGGTTCGCGCTGTTGCCCATGGGCAGGTTGTTTATGCCGACTTTTTCAGAGGCTATGGAAATCTCTTGATTGTCAGTCATGAAGGGGAGTATCACACCCTGTACGCCCAGTTGAATCGTTTACATAAAAAAACCGGTGATCCGGTTGCCACAGCTGAGCTGATCGGTCACAGTGGATTATCAGGTCGGGAAAGTATTTATTTTGAAATTCGCCACAAGGGCGTACCGGTCAATCCGTTGATCTGGTTACGGCCACTGTGATCAGGAGCAAGCTGATGTTGTTGCGTAACAGTCTTTTGTCACTCATTTTCGTTCTGCTGATCGGTCCTGCAATAGTGACGGCGGCACCGTCCCTGAACAGCCGACAGGATTATCAGAACCTGGAATTGTTCATCGACGTGCTGACGCTGGTGCGCGACAATTATGTTGAAGAGATCAGCCTGGAAGAATTGATTGATGGCGCTGTGCGAGGCATTTTTGACAATCTTGATCCTCACAGCAATTATCTGACTGCGGATATGTATGATGATCTCAAAGTTGAGATCCAGGGGGAGTTTGGTGGCATCGGCATCGAGCTGGCGATCAGGGATCGTGAACTGGTCATTGTCGCTCCGATTGAAGGGACTCCTGCCTGTCGTGCCGGTATCCTTGCCGGCGATCGCATTGTTGCGATCAACGGTAAAAAGACCCGCGACTTTGACATGATGCAGGCGGTCAGAATGTTGCGCGGTGAAGTCGGGGAGGCGGTTGATCTGACAATTTCGCGGCCCGGCATGGCTGAGCCCTTTGAGGTGAGCCTGGTGCGCGAGGTGATCCAAGTGCAATCCGTGCGTAGTCGTTTGCTGGATAATAACTATGGTTATCTGCGCCTGATTCAGTTTCAGGAACGCAGTGGTGAGGATGTCGCCGAACATCTGCAGAAACTACACAGTCAAACCGACGATGGGCTCAACGGACTGATCCTGGACTTGCGCAATAATCCCGGAGGATTACTGGATGCAGCAGTCGCTGTGGCGGATCTGTTTATTGCTGACGGCCTGATTGTCTCTGCTTCCGGACGTCAACCGGAAACCCGCCAAACTTTTACCGCCCAGTCTGAAAATACCCAACCGGACTATCCCCTGGTCGTGCTGATCAATGGCGGCAGTGCCAGCGCTTCAGAGATTGTTGCCGGCGCCCTGCAGGATCATCATCGTGCCGTGATTCTTGGAGAACAGAGCTTCGGCAAGGGGTCGGTGCAGACTATCATTCCCCTGCCTGACCGTGCCGGGTTGCGGTTAACAACGGCACACTATTATACGCCTTCAGGGCGATCGATCCAGGCGCTGGGGATTACGCCCGACATCCTGGCCCCACAGATGCTTCTATCAGATCAGCCTGGCCCTGATGGAATGCGCGAACAGGATCTGGATAAACATTTGCCGACACAGTCGCCCGGCACGCAGTCCAGGCAATTATCGCCGCAAGAGGTGCAGGAGTTACATGACCGGAATAACGATTATCAACTGCAACGCGCCCTCGATTTACTTAAGGGTTACCATCACTTTAATCGTAAGAAGGAAACAGCCGCAGATAGCAACCATATGAGCAGCCACATGAATCCTGAAAGAATGTATCACTAATGGCAACCCGAAAAAAATCTTCTCCCCGCAAAAAAGTAGCGAAGAAAACAAAAAACCAACCAGGTTCCAAGCTGGGATTGAGTCAACCAGCCCGCTTGCTGTTGGCAAGCCTTGTTCTGGTGTTTTTTGTCGTGGCCTGTTTGCTGGTTTTGACCAGTTTGCGCGACCGGTTGCTGACGCGAACGGATGTTATTGTCTATGAAGAACCGGTCAGCGAGTATCAACCAACCCATCAGTATGATTATGACGATATTTACCGGCTGGTGGATCTGCAATTAATCAGTGGTCCGCAATCTCAAGGCTGGCGTCGGGTAGCAGCTCCGGGCGTTGTTGATACGCGTGAAATCTTTGGACGTTTCCCCTCCCTTGGGCGCTTGACAGAACTGGCGCAGCATATTGAGCAAACCCATGCCCCCGCACGCCTGGATATTGCTGAGTCGCAAGGGATAGTCCAGTTGTACTGGGAAGGGGAGCTCCAGCTCAAACTGATTTTTCAGCCTCCTGTGCCGGTAGAAGTTGCGCAACGGTCACGGGTCTCCATTATTATTGATGATCTTGGTCCGTCATTAACCACCTTGCAACAGTTTCTCGACCTGGGGTTGCCCCTCACTCCTTCGATCCTGCCGGGCAGTGACCGGGCTGGTGCTTCGGCTGAGTTGTTGCGTAAAGGCGGGCACGAATACCTGATTCATGTACCCATGGAACCGCGGAGTTATCCCCAGACCAATCCGGGTGCTGATGCTTTGTTGCTGCAACATTCGGAAGATGATATCCGCCGGTGGATGCACCACTATCGTCTCCAGGTGCCGGGCGCTGCCGGCATGAACAATCATATGGGTTCACGCTTTACCGAATATGCAGAGCATATGCAGATCGTTCTGGACGAACTCAAAGATCAGGATCTGTTTTTTGTAGACAGTGTGACGATCAGTAGTTCGGTCGCTTTTGCCGAAGCGCGCCGGATGGGATTAAAAACCGCCGCCCGCGACATTTTTCTCGATAACGAGGAAGACGTTGACTATATCCGTCGCCAGTTACGCAAAATGGTACAATTGGCAAAAAAGCAGCCTGAGGTCATCGCCATCGCTCATCCTTATCCGGAAACTCTCGAAGCTCTGCGCCTTGAAAAGGACTGGCTGCTGGCACAGCCCATCGATTTTGTCCCGGCATCGCGATTGGTTAAACGCTATAACAATTGAAGCCGCGGTGATGACAGATGTTTAGTTTAAAACAGGGAATTTTTCGTGAACAGTGAACATTACAATCTGGCGGTGGTGAAGGTCACCGAGCTGGTCGGCGCCCTTCAGGAGCTGGTTGAAGACAACTTCGTCGATGTTCTGGTTCAGGGGGAACTGAGTAACGTTTCACGCCCATCTTCCGGCCATCTCTATTTTACCCTCAAGGATTCATCAGCCCAGATCCGCTGTGCCATGTTTCGCAGTCAGGTGCGCCTGCTGAGCTTTCGCCCGCAGGACGGTGAGGGGGTTATCTGTCGCGGTCGGGTATCAGTCTATTCGCAACGAGGTGACCTGCAACTGATTGTCGAAGAAATGAATCCCGAAGGGTTAGGGAGCCTACAGCAGGCTTTTGAAGAAGTACGGCTGCAACTTGAAAAGGAGGGGCTTTTTGCGCGCGAGAAAAAGAAGTCTTTGCCTTCTTTTCCGCAAACCATCGGTGTTGTCACCTCAGCCAGTGGGGCGGCGTTTCAGGATATTCTGCAGATTCTGCGGCGTCGGGCAGTCGGGGTGACGGTCCTGTTGCGTCCGGTGCGGGTTCAGGGTGTTGGTGCGGCAGCGGAAATTGCCGCCGGCATCGCCGACCTTAACCGCCATGCTGATGTCAATGTGATGATTGTCGGACGTGGCGGCGGATCGAAAGAGGATTTGTGGGCCTTTAATGAAGAGGTTGTCGCCCGCGCTATTGCTGCATCAGAGATTCCGGTGATATCTGCCGTTGGCCATGAAACCGATGTGACTATTGCTGACCTCGTGGCTGACCTGCGGGCCCCGACACCAAGTGCTGCCGCCGAGCTGGTTGTTCAGAATCGTCTCGAACTGGAGCGGCATCTTGATCAATTAACGCTGCGCCTCGGACGGCAGATGCGCCGGCAGATCAGCCTGCTGGAGAGCCGTCTGGATGGCCTGAAAAAACGGCTGAGATCACCGGCCGAGCAGTTACGCCGGCAGCAACTGCAGGTTGCCCAATTGCTGACTCGCCTGGCCCAAGGCATGCGACATGTATCTCAGGAGCGCCATCATCGCCTCAATCTGCTCACCGGACGCTTGGCCGCGCTCTCACCGACGGCCGTGCTTCAGCGCGGTTATGCCATTGTTCTGCATGACAATGAGGTGGTTTTGTCCAGTAGTCAGGTTCAAAGCCGTGATGATCTGCGCGTCATCCTGGCGCAGGGACAATTACAGGTAAAAGTGACAGCGGTGACCGGGGCAGCTGAAGAAGATGTGGATCCCACTCTTGACCTGTAGTCATGGGGATGTAGATAATCATCAAAACAAAATTCGTATCTGTTTGGCACAGGATCCCCGACCCTGCGCAAGGACAGAGCTGAGTAGTTACCAAAATTTAAGGGACAGTATTTATGTCAAAGAAAAGCGGATTTGAGGCAGCATTGCAGCGACTTGAGCAGGCGGTTGAACAACTGGAATCAGGGGAACTTTCGCTGGAGAAAGCCCTGACGGTTTTCAGTTCCGGGGTTAAAGAGGCCGACTACTGTCGCGAGTCCTTGCGTGATGTTGAGCTTAAAGTCGAGCAACTGTTGCAGCAGGCCGATGGCAGTGAACAGCGGGAGCCTGTCGATGGACAATAACACCAGCGAGTTGCAGGCCTATTTAGGCCGCCAATTAGCGCTGATTGAAGAAGCTCTAGATCGCTATATGCCTGCTGTCACCATCCGTCCGGATCGCCTCCACGAGGCTATGCGTTATTCGGTGTTAGGTGGCGGTAAACGTATCCGTCCGGTGTTGATGCTGGCGGCCTGTGAGGCCGTGGGCGGGGATGGCCGCCAAGCTCTGCCGGCTGCTTGTGCGGTCGAAATGATTCATGCCTATTCATTGATTCATGATGACCTGCCGGCGATGGATAATGACGAGTTACGGCGCGGAAGACCGACCAATCATAAGGTCTATGGCGAAGCGACTGCCATTCTGGCCGGTGACGGGTTGTTGACCGAAGCCTTTGTGTTGCTCAGTCGCAGTGATGTATTGTCGGGAGTATCTGCCTCCGATCGTCTGACCATCATTAATCTGCTGGCAACCCACGCCGGCACCCGCGGTATGGTGGGCGGTCAGATGGTTGATATGGAGGTTGAAGGAAATCCCATCGATCTGCCGACTCTTGAATATATCCATACCCATAAAACCGGTGCGCTGATTAAAGCAGCAATCGACATCGGTGGTATTATTGGTGGATCATTACCCGAGCAGCGCGATGCCCTGCAGCGCTACGCTGCGGCAGTCGGGTTGGCGTTTCAGATCGCTGATGACATCCTCGACGTGACGGCCAAGACGGAAGAATTGGGCAAACGCAGCGGCAGCGACCAGCAACGCGGCAAGGCGACTTATCCCGCTCTTCTCGGCTTGACCCAGGCCCGGGAACGTGCGCGGGAACTGAACGAGGTGGCCATCAATGCCTTGCAGATTTTCGGTCAGGAAGCACAACCGCTGCGAGCTATTGCGCGTTATATCATTGAACGTTCATACTGATCCTGTGACGGTGCCCGTTTTGCAGCAAGCTGCCGGTTAAAACCGGTAGACAAGGAGAACAAATGGAAAGGCTATTGCCGCAGATCCAATCGCCGGAGCAGCTTAAAGCTCTCGACAAAAAGCAACTGCCCCAGTTGGCTCGCGAACTGCGTGAACAGATTGTCACTACGGTGGCTGCCAATGGTGGTCATCTGGGCAGTTCACTGGGCGTCGTTGAGCTGACTATTGCTCTGCATCGGGTTTTTAACTCCCCGACAGATAAAATTATCTGGGATGTAGGCCATCAGGCCTATGCCCACAAGCTGCTGACCGGACGCCAGGAGCAGTTCCCGACCTTGCGCCAGTGGCAGGGTTTGAGCGGCTTTCCAAAGCGCAAAGAAAGCATTCACGATGTGTTTGATGTTGGTCACTCCAGTACCTCCGTCTCCGCGGCGCTGGGGATGGCCGTGGCCGGGGATATTCTCGGCACCGATGATCGTATTGTTGCCGTTATCGGTGATGGTTCACTGACCGCTGGTATGGCGTTTGAAGCTCTCAATCATGCTGGTCATCTGAAGCAGAAAATGGTCGTTATTCTTAATGATAATGAGATGTCGATTTCACGCAATGTCGGCGCCCTTTCGTCGTTCATGAGCCGTAAGATGACGTCTGATACTTTTATCCGCTTTAAAAAAGAAACGGAAACCCTGCTGAATTATATCCCCGGAATTGGGCGTGATCTGGTTGGTATCGCCAAGCGCGCGGAGGAATCGCTGAAAAGCTTCATGACGCCGGGCATGTTGTTTGAGGGTTTCGGTTTTGATTATTTCGGCCCCCTCGATGGTCACAATCTCGAAGACCTGATGGCAACCCTGAAGAACGCCGCCCAGATTAAAGGTCCTGTTTTGCTGCACATATTGACCAAAAAAGGGCAGGGCTATGAGCCGGCAGAAAAAAACCCGGCGAAATTTCACGGGATCGGTCCTTTTGATGCACAAACCGGCGAGGTCCCGGCCGCTTCTGGGGCAACACCGCCTTCATACACCGAAGTTTTTGGTCGTACTCTGGTCGATTTCGCCGCAGCTGATGAACGGATTGTTGCCATTACCGCAGCCATGGCTGAAGGAACCGGCTTGAAGCCGTTTTCACAAGTTTACCCGCAACGCTTTTATGATGTCGGTATCGCCGAACAACACGCAGTGACCTTTGCTGCGGGTCTTGCTGCCCGTGGCTTGCGTCCGGTCGTTGCCATCTATTCCACCTTTATGCAACGTGCTTTCGATCAGGTATTGCACGATGTCTGTTTGCAGAATCTACCTGTTACCCTGGCGCTTGACCGCGGCGGTCTGGTCGGGGCCGATGGTCCGACGCACCATGGCGCTTTTGATTTGTCTTTTTTGCGCTCCATTCCCAACCTGATATTGGCCGCACCGCGAGATGAATACGAACTGCAGCGTTTGATGAAAACGGCGCTGAACGTGGATGGGCCTTTTGCTTATCGCTATCCGCGGGGCAAGGGGATAGGCATTGCCTTGCCGGATGAAATTGAGCCGGTAGCCGTCGGTCAATCTGAGTTATTGCGGGAAGGCGCAGACGGATTGTTGATTGCGGTTGGCAGTATGGTACAGCAGGCCATTGTTGCCGCAGAGCAACTGGCAACCGAAGGTATTGATCTGGGTGTGTTGGATGCGCGCTTTATCAAACCTCTGGATCGTGAACAGATAATCTCTTTAGCAGAAAATGTTCCCTTTGTGATGACGGTGGAAGAAAACGTTTTGCAGGGCGGATTTGGATCTGCGGTTCTGGAGCTGTTCAGTGACGTCGGATTGCAATTGCCGGTATTACGTATCGGTATTCCTGATGT
>JAWOFG010000148.1:0-14855 GCA_046482365.1 Pelovirga sp.
ACCTCGCCTACATGTTCATCACGCATGATCTGGCGACGGTGCGCTCGATCGCCGACGAGATGGTGGTGATGCAACATGGCAAGGTCGTGGATCAGGGTCCGAAGGCAAAATTTTCCGAGGCGATAAACTCCAGGCTGTATTCCTGCCGGGCAACTTCCTGCTCAACAACCTTTGCGATGTCAGGGTCAACCGTTGCCAATCTATCTGCGGTCATGTTTGCTCTCCTGTTATCAAATGGAACACGCTGCAATAAAAACTTGCCACAAATAAAAAAACGGAGCCGTTAACCGCTCCGCATGAATCATAACGGCAACACTCCATATTACTCCAGTGCGGTTATTTTATCCAAACGCTGCTGGTGACGCCCGCCTTCATAGCGCGATGTCAACCAGACATTGACTAATCGCAAACCCTGTTCAACAGAGAGAACACGACCACCTAAAACCAGAATATTGGCATCGT
The DNA here is from genome assembly GCA_046482365.1 of Pelovirga sp. Lineage (GTDB taxonomy): Bacteria > Desulfobacterota > Desulfuromonadia > Desulfuromonadales > Geopsychrobacteraceae > Pelovirga. The sequence goes on from JAWOFG010000148.1 coordinate 463, forward strand.
TATGCTCTGCCGCCATCCTTGCAGTGAATTCATCGTGGACCAGTGCCGCACGAATACCAGGAATCTTGTTGGCAGAAATTGACATGCCGATACCGGTTCCACAGACAAGAATTCCAGCCTTTGCTTCACCGGAAGCGACGGTTGTGGCAACCTTCTCGGCAAAGTCGGGATAATCCACTGAAGCTGTACCATCGGTGCCAAGGTCGATACATTCGATCTGTTGCTCACGCAAGGATGCAACAATCGCGTTTTTCAGATCCAATCCACCGTGGTCGCTGGCAATAGCAATCATCAACAAACTCCTAGATTTTTTTAAATGCCAGGGTCGCGTTGGTACCACCAAAACCGAACGAATTGGAGATGGCCGCCTGACAGGAGATTTCCCTCGCCGTATTGGGGATATAGTCAAGATCACACTCAGGATCCGGTTCCTGATAATTGATTGTCGGCGGTAGCACACCGCGATCCAGAGCCAGAGCAGTATAGACCGCCTCCATGCCGCCGGCTGCACCCAGGCTGTGCCCGGTCATGCTCTTGGTGGAACTGATCATCACCTTATCAGCATACGAACCAAAGGACGATTTAATAGCCATGGTTTCGTAAAGATCATTGAAATAGGTTGAGGTGCCGTGGGCATTGATGTAGCCGATCTGCTCGGGATTAAGACCGGCATTGCGCAGTGCCATTTTAATGCAACGGGCAGCGCCTTCACCACCGGGAGAGGGCTGGGTCAAATGATGAGCATCACTGCTCAAACCATAACCAACCACCTCACAATAAATTTTTGCACCGCGCTGTCTGGCCGATTCATAGTCTTCCAGCAACATCACCCCGGCACCTTCAGACATGATAAATCCATCACGATTTTTATCAAAGGGACGGCTTGCTGCCTGAGGATCATCGTTGCGGGTTGACAGGGCCTTCATCACATTAAAACCGCCAATCGCCAGCGGCGTAATGGTCGCTTCGGAACCACCGGCGAACATGACATCCGCATCACCACGAGCAATCATGTGATAGGCGTCGCCAATCGAGTGTGTGCCGGTAGCACAGGCAGAAACTGAAGACAGGTTCGGACCCTTGGCACCAAAGCGCATGGAAATCTGCCCGGCAACCAGATTAATAATGACGACTGGAATAAAAAAGGGCGAAATCTTCTTGTAACCACGCTCAAGCATCACCTGGTGGTAATGCTCAATCGCCGGCAGACCGCCGAGACCGGAACCGACCAGCACACCGACCATTTCTGCGTTGTCTTCAGTGATTACGTAACCGGAATCTTCATAAGCCATGGTGGCTGCAGCAACACCATACTGGATAAAGAGATCCATCTTCTTGATCTCTTTTTTATCAATAAAGTCTTCAGGGTTGAAGTCCTTGACCTCGCCGGCGATCTGGGTGGCAAGGTCGGAAGCATCAAAGCGCGTGATGGGTCCAATACCCGATTGACCACTGGTAACAGCCGTCCAGTTTTTTTCAACACCGGTTCCCAGGGCAGATACGACACCCAGACCGGTCACCACAACTCTACGCATAGGTCAACTCTCTTTAAACAAAAGTTTGGTTTTTCATCAGGTAAAGATTAAAACAAGCCATCATTAAGTAACGGACTGGAGGTGATCAGATCGCCTCCAGTCCGCTGTAACATCAGGAAAGCTTGCTGATATAGACGATCGCATCCTTGACCGTCTGGATCTTTTCAGCATCTTCATCAGAAATTTCAATGTCAAATTCTTCTTCGAGTGCCATGACCAGTTCAACGGTATCAAGCGAGTCAGCACCGAGGTCGTCCATGAAAGCGGCATCTTCAGTAACCTGATCTTCATCTACACCCAGTTGCTCAGCAACAATCTGTTTTACTCTTTCTTCAATCGAAGCCATTTTATGTTTCTCCTTTGTTATGTCGGCCTGTAGCAGACCATTATGTGTTTATTTACATGTACATTCCACCATTGACGCCAATCACCTGACCGGTAATGTAGCCGGCCTGATCCGACGCCAGAAATACCACGGTTGCTGCTATATCATCAACATGCCCGAGACGCTCCAGGGGAATCTGGCTTGTCAATTCCGTACGTTGCTGCTCGGTCAGAAACTCGGTCATATCCGTCTCGATAAAACCGGGAGCAACAGCATTGACAGTAATTTGACGTTTGGCCAGTTCACGGGCATTGGATCTGGTTAAGCCATGGAGACCGGCCTTGCTGGCACAATAGTTGGCCTGACCGGGATTTCCCATCTGTCCCACGACAGAAGAAATATTAATAATGCGGCCACTGCGCTGTTTGGTCATCAGTCGGGCAACGCCACGGGTGCACAAAAAAGCGCCCTTAAGGTTGACATCGAGAACCGTATCCCAATCATCTTCCTTCATGCGCAACATTAAACCATCACGGGTAACTCCCGCATTATTAACGAGAATATCAATCCTGCCAAAGTGTTCTTTTGCACTTGCAACCAGCCGCTCGACATCGTCCCCTCGGGAAATATCCGCACCGATACCGAGAGCCCGGGTACCACCTTGTTCGATCTCGGCAGCAACTGCGGCAGCTTTTTCGGCCTGGGTACCAACCACAACCAGATAAGCACCCTGGGCCGCCAGGGCCAGAGCAACGGCCCGGCCGATGCCGCGAGTAGCTCCAGTGACAACAGCGACCTTATCCTTTAACAGCATGCAATCATCTCCTCAAGGACCTGAATCCAACCAGCTTAACACAACTGATTATATTTGCAGGCGCTTTAAACTTTCAACATCCCCAACCTGACCCAGAACAGCGCCACGCGCAATCCGTTTGATCAAACCAGTCAACACCTTGCCCGGACCGACCTCAAGAAAGCGATCGACCCCCAGAGCAGCGCAATGTTCGATCGACGCATCCCATCGCACCGGTGCACACACCTGTTTGACCAGTAGCGGCTTGACCCGTTCAGGTTCATCACACAGGGTCGCCTCAACATTGGTAACCACCGGAAAAGCAAATGGAGCAACGTCAACCAAGGCCAGAGCCTGTTCCAGACGTTGCGCAGCCGGCGCCATCAGGGCACAATGAAACGGTGCGCTGACCGGTAATTTAAGGGCTCGTTTGGCGCCACGCTCGCCGGCCAGAACAATAGCGCGCTCAACTGCAGAGGCGTGACCGGCAATCACCACCTGCCCAGGTGAATTAAAATTAGCCGGGGCAACCACTTCCCCTTGAGCAGCATCACAGCACAGTTGCTCCAGGGCCTCACCTTCAAGTCCCAGTATCGCTGCCATCGCACCAACCCCGACGGGCACCGCTTCCTGCATGAAGATTCCGCGTTGTCGCACGGTCGCCAGGGCATCAGCAAAAGACAGAACTCCGGCAGCTACCAGGGCGGAATATTCACCGAGGGAATGGCCGGCAGCATAGGCCGGCTTGAGCTCCACTTCCTGACGCAGGACACACAAGGCGGCCATACTGACTGCCAGAATCGCCGGCTGGGTATTGGCCGTCAGTTTCAGGTCCTCTTCCGAGCCGGCAAAACACAGCTGCGAAAGGTTAAAGCCCAACACATCATCAGCTTCTTCAAAGAGCTGTCGGGCAAGGGGAAAGTTCTGAGCCAGATCCTTACCCATGCCCGGATATTGCGATCCCTGGCCGGGAAACACCAATGTCAACATGGTCTCAAATTCCTGTCATATAAGATCAGGCCCAGCGCAGTAAAGCCGCTGCCCAGGTAAAGCCACCACCGAAAGCAGCCGACAAGACCAGATCACCGGAGCTAATCAACCCCTGACGATTAGCTTCATCCAGGGCAACCGGAATGGTAGCACCCGAGGTGTTACCATATTTATGGACATTGATAAAAGTCTGTTCATCGGTTAAATGCAACCGTTTTGCGGTCGCTTCGAGAATCCGGCGATTGGCCTGATGGGGCACGAACAACTTAACATCTTCATGGGTAAAACCATTGCTTTGAAGAGCTTCGATGGATACCTCGGTCAGCGAGCGAACCGCAACCTTAAAAACTTCATTTCCCTGCATCTTCAAAAACTGCAGACGCGAATCAACGCCCGCTGTTGAAGCCGGGTGTTTAGCTCCGAAACCCGGCTGGTAAAGAAGTTCGAGATAATTGCCATCGGAATGCAGGTGACAGGAAAGGATTCCGGCATCATCAGCGCCGGCTTCGACCACTACCGCTCCGGCACCATCACCAAAAAGAACACAGGTATTACGATCGGTCCAGTCAATCGAACGACTCAGGGTTTCAGCGCCAATCACCAGAGCTTTGGTGCCATGGCCACAACGAATATAATCATTGGCACAGGACAGGGCATACAAAAAACCGCTGCAAGCTGCTGACACATCATAGGCAAAAGCCTTTTTGGCACCAATCCTGGCCTGAACAATACAGGCGGTTGCCGGCCAGGGATAGTCCCCGGTAATTGTGCCGACAATAATCAGGTCGATCTGGTCAGCACTGACTCCGGCCATTTCCATGGCCCGCTCAGCGGCAATGACCGCCATGTCAGAGGTACACTCATCATCGGCAGCAATTCGTCGCTCTTCGATACCGGTACGAGCCATGATCCACTCATTGTTGGTATCGACCATCTTTTCGAGATCGAGATTGGTGAGGATCTTTTCAGGCATATAGGATCCCGTACCGGTGATGCGTGCTCTCATGCCTGTACCTCCTCAAAAAAGCCTGTCATTACTAAAATACCGTTGCCAGTCGCTCAAAAAATCCGCTCCGGGCATATTCTCCGGCCTGGCGGATGGCAATACTCATGGCGACAGGATCGGAGCTGCCATGACAGACAATTCCTGCGCCGGCAATACCAAACAATGGCGCACCACCATATTCTGCCGGATTGATTTTATTTTTAAATGATTTGAAAGCCGGACGACTAAGCAAATAACCGACTCTGGCCCAGAAACGGTTCTCGATCTCACGCTTGAGCATGGTGCCAATCGCCACAGCCAGACCTTCAGACACTTTGAGCAGCACATTGCCGACAAAGCCGTCACACACGACCACGTCGACTGAACCGTTATAGACATCGCCACCTTCAACGTAGCCACAATAATTCAGCGGCGCTCCCTTAAGCAACAGATGAGCCTCACGAGTTAACTCATTACCTTTTTTTTCTTCGGCGCCATTAGACAGCAGTCCAACCCGGGGGTTAGGTTTCCCGAGATGGTGTTCAACATAAATGCTCCCCATCAGGGCGAACTGATACAGATGACTTGGCTTGCAGTCGACGTTTGCACCCATGTCGAGAACCATCGTCTGATCTGTCAGATTCGGCAGAGAGGTACCGATAGCCGGACGCTCAACTCCGTTAATACGACCACAGACCAGCATCCCGGCGGCCATAATGGCACCGGAATTACCGGCACTGACAACGGCCGTAGCTGAACCTGATTTAACCAGATCAAAAGCTACACGGATGGAAGAATCTTTTTTGCGTCTTACCGCTGACGGCGAATCCTGCATACTGATGACGTCACTGGCATGATGAAGCTCGATGTGCAGACCTCCAATGTCATGCTTGGCTAATTCCTGCTGTACCCGAGGGGTATCACCAACCAGAATAACCTGACATCCCCAGCGTCGACATGCGTCAACAGCGCCGGCAACCTCAACTTCAGGAGAATTATCCCCCCCCATGGCATCAACAGCTATTTTCTTCAACATGCCGGCGCCAAATCAGATCAGATGTTATCGCTGCTGATAACTTCTTTTCCTTTATAATTGCCGCAACTGGAGCATACCCGATGGGGAAGCTTGATCTCGTTGCAGTTCGGGCAGGTGGAAATGCCCGGGGCGCTGATAGCATCATGAGCACGACGCATATTTTTTTTGGACTTTGAAGTCTTTTTCTTTGGAACAGCCATCTTATTCTCCTTGAATGGATGACACCGGACGTTGCCGGAGTGCTTTTTTATTGATTACCAGCTAAAACCAACAAGTCTTAATCAGCCTTGCCTTTTATTTGAGCCAGAGCGCCAAACTTGTTATTAAATATTTTCTTCTCACATCGACAACTTGATGTATTTAAATCAACCCCGCAAACCGGGCACAAACCTCGACAGGTAGCAGAACACAAGGGATGCATCGGTACCGCCAGCAGGAGTTGTTCCTGCACCGGAGTCAACAACTCGAGACGATCCTCGCGATAAGGGATCAGCCCCAGCTCGTCAGTTTCAAGCTCCTGTTCGAGGGCCGGCTCGGTTGGTTCCACTTCAGGCACAAAGGTCAGGTCAAAATCCTCTGCCAGTGCATACTCAAAACTGCCCAGACAACCGCCACAGGTCAACTCAAGTGTTGCCTGAATATGCCCGCTGACTTCGACCATGCGACCGGACTGGATAAAGCGCAAGAGCAGACGAATGGGGTCACGGTAAACACAGTCCCCGGTATTGGCCAGTTCCTGTAGTTCCGGAAAATCGCCAACCGCACACTGGTAGTCTTGCTCCAGCTGTCCACCCTTGATATGTTTCAGTTCCAGTTGCACAATCGCCCCCAGAGCAAAGGGAACAGTATAAAGGCAGAGGTATTCATGTCAAGACAAAAGACCTGCTCTCCCCCGCATTTATGGCGCTCTTGTCTAGCCTATCCGTGGCGGTTTTGCAAGGCTTTTTTACTCTTCGTCAGCCTTTAGGTTATGACCGATTCCAACCACATTCAATAAGGATGAACTCCCCATGTCAGAGACCCGAACTTCTTGCACCGGCAACCATGACCTGTCACCTCTGGCTGCGATTATGGCAGCCCTGCGTGCTCCGCACGGATGTCCATGGGATCAGCAGCAGACCCCCCAGAGCCTAAAGAGCTACATACTTGAAGAAGCCTATGAACTTCTCGAAGCAATTGACAGTGGCAATCCGGATAATATCTGTGATGAATTAGGGGATCTGCTCCTGCAAGTTGTTTTTCTGGCCCAGATCTTCAAGGAACGCCGGGACTTTAACTTGACTAAGGTGATTGAGGGAATATGTTCCAAGATGATCCGGCGCCACCCCCATGTCTTTGCTGATGCCGATTCCCACGGGCACGCACAGCGCTGGGAGCAGATTAAGCAACAGGAACGTCTCGATAAGGGACAGTCACATCGCCTGGCTCAACGCCTTCCCCCTTCACTACCGGCACTCAAACGCACCCAGAAACTGATTAAAAAAACTGACGATAGCTCTGCAATGGACAGATTTCAGCGACTGCATGCCGGCCATGAACAACTGAAACAATATTTCATCAAAACCTCTTGCTCCAGACAGCATAGCGAAGACATTATTGCTCAGTTGTATTTTGATTTGACCGGTTTGGCAGAGACGCTGGGAATTGACGCAGAAGATCTGCTGCGCCGAAAAACAACAGCTACTATTGCGGAAATAGATGGCCAAAATGCCGCTCTTGCTTCGTCAGATTTGACAAATTCCTGAAATTCTGTAACTTTTGCCAAGATTCCACATCAACCGTTGAAAACCTGTGGATAGCCCTGTTAATTGTAACCAAAGTCTAACAACAAGCGCTCTACCCTACTCCTTGCACATTTTTTAGTCACTTATTTTATTCTTATATTTCAGACAGTTAGGTGTTTGTAAAAAACTGAAAAATAAATACCATATGATGGTAATGATTCATTTAATTATTTTGATGAAAAGGCTTCTACATGTTTATAAAACTGCTGATTCTGTTTACTTTTATCCCAATCCTGGAAATTACGGTGTTGATCGAGGCGGGACGGCAGATAGGCGTCATGTCAACCATCAGCCTCGTGATCCTGACCGGAATAGCTGGTGCCTTTCTTGCCCGTAGCCAGGGGTTCGAACTGATGATGCGCATCCAATCTGATTTGCAGGCCGGGCGGGTTCCGGCTGAAGAGTTATTTGATGGGGCGATGATTCTGGCGGGGGGCGTTGTGTTATTAACCCCCGGCTTCTGTACCGATCTGATCGGTTTTATGCTCCTGACGCCGGTCACCAGAAACCATATCAAAAAATGGCTTCGCCGGTGGGTTGAAAAAAAAGTAGCTCGCGGGGAGATTCAGTTCCGACGGCTTTAAGAATGTTCCACCGGCTGCTTGTCGCGTCGTAATTTATTTCTGATCAGGTGCAGTAATTGATGAATCTCATCAATTTTCAGCAATAGACAGCTGCCGGCAAAAACAACAACGCCTGACCCCACGGAAAAAGCCAGAATCAGCCCTTTATAGGCAGATGATCCGAATTGATTCCAATCAACCATTCCCAGCAACAAATACACCAAAAGCGCCATCGGCAGACAAGCGATGACAATTCTGACACTCTGAGCCAGTAATTGCGCGGTCAGCCTCAGCTTGAGTTTGCGCTGTAACAGGGCTAATAACACGGCAGCGTTAAACAATGAAGCAATCGTCAGAGCCAAAGCCAGTCCGATAAAGCCCAGCCATTGCATTAATAAAAGACCGGCACCCAGATTGACCAGCAATGTCCAGAACGAGACGACCACCGGCGTACGGGTATCCTGCAGGGCATAAAAGGTTTGGGCCGCTATCCGGCTAAAGCCGACAAATAGCAACCCTGGAGCAAAACAGACCAATGCCAGGGCGCTGTTATTCATATCGGTCAGACTAAACTCGCCACCCAGAAAAAACAGCGAAAAAACCGGTTTAGCACACAACACCAGTCCCACCATCGCCGGCAGAGTCAACAAGGCAATCAGGGTCAGGGAAAAATTCAGTGATTGCTGCATCCCCTCTTCGTCACCATCGGCGATCTGCCGGCTCATCATCGGCAACACCGCCTGGGCCAGGGACACGACAAAAATTCCCTGCGGAAATTCGAACAGTCGTTGACCATAGTAGAGATAAGAGACACTGCCATCAGGCAGAAAAGAAGCCAGTAAGCGAGAAATCACAATATTAATTTGATAGATTGCAACCCCGGCAATCCCCGGCAGCATAAGCAGGGTAATTTTTCTTAGCTGCTCATCTTGAAAAAAACGAAAATCGGGGCGCAATCGAATGCGAAAGCGCAGCAAGACGGGGTACTGTAACAGCAGTTGCAGTACCCCGCCCAACAGCACCCCGAGAGCCAAACCAAAAATCGGGCGCTGGAAGAGTTGTCCCAGACTCAAAGCCCCGAATATCATGGCCAGATTGAGTAGTACAGGGGAAAGGGAGGGTAGAAAAAAGTGACCGCGCACATTAAGAATACCGGTTAACAAGGCCAGCAGCGACACCATGGCAATGTACGGGAACATGATCAGGTTAAGCTGGTGGGTCAACTCCAGCTTTCCTTCAGTCTGCGCAAAACCATAGCCGATGGCCTGAACAATCCAAGGCGAACAGATCAATCCCAACCCCACTACCACAAACATGACCAGCAGTAAAAGAGTGGCACAACGGTTAGCCAACTGCTGTGCTTCCTCTTCACCACGGCGATGAAACACCTCGGAAAATACCGGCACAAAGGCCGCGGTCAGTGAACCTTCGGCAAAGAAGCGCCTGAGCAGATTGGGAATGGTAAAAGCCATAAAAAAGGCATCGGTCACAACACCGGCGCCAAAAAAGCGCGCGACCACCATATCCCTGATCAAACCTGACACCCGGCTGATGGAGGTGGCGATCGACATCACCAGGGCTGCTCCTGCAATCCGCTTCCTGCTTGACATAAATAATATTTAATCCTTATTGAAAATTTACAAGCTGCTGAAGCTACGTATTTTTTCTCTTATAATGAGCTATTTCTAACTTGACAGATGCGATCTCGCTCCCTATGATTGCGAAACTTTCAAGCAATCACAGATGATATTACTTAAACAAGGAGAACTCGTTCGTGGCAAATCACAAGTCGGCCCTGAAAAGAGCCAAACAAAATCTGGTACGCAATGCACGCAACACCCATATCCGTTCAACCATGCGCACCCTGGTTAAAAATGTTCGCACTGCCGTCACCGCCGGCGACGCTGAGGCAGCCAACGCTGCACTGGCCAAGACCATTCCTTATATTTCCCGCAGCGCCGCCAAGGGCATTATTCATAAATCCACGGCCAGCCGAAAAGTTTCGCGGCTGACAAAATTGGTCAACAGTCTGCCACAGGGATAATTTTTCAGCAGCTATCAGCTGATCAATGACTGCCATTTTTTGAATATTGAGAAAACCCGTAGTGCGACCCCTTTCAGGGATCAATCTACGGGTTTTTTATTTGTCACGAATCAGACGAATTACCATCAATTCGAGCAACGGCCCGGCATCACCACCACTGGATTTCATCGCCAGATCGGTCTGGATAAACAGCTCATAGGCATTCATAAAATGCCGTCGCGAGAAGCGTCGCGCCTGATCCAGCAGGCGCTGAACAACAAAAGGCGGGCGGGCGACCTGTCTGGCAATATCGGCAGCTGAACACTGCTGGTTATCCAGGGCTCTGATTTTCCACAACAGGCGATAGTGGCCGGTGATCAGATTCAGTACCAAGAGCGGCGGTTCAGATGCCGCGGCAAAGCGACGCACCAGGGTCAGGGCACGAACCAGGTCGCCCCTGGCTATTGCCTCTCCAAGCGCAAAAACACTTTCACTGCGACCGCGGGAGACGATGGCTTCCACATCGTCCACCCCAATTTCCCGGCGCGTTCCAAGGTACAACACCAGTTTATCAAGCTCGCCCTCGATCTCATGCAGGCTATTACTCACCAATGAACAAAACAGGTCAAGACCTTCCCTGCTGATGCTGATAGCGCGTTGCTGTACGGCGCGGCGGACAAAATCGGGAAGCTCGCGATCTGCCAGTGGATCAAATTTGAGAACGACACCCTTTTTTTTAAACAGCTGGAAGAACTTGCGGCGACTGTCCATTTTATCAGCGATCAGCAACAAACAGGTTTGCTCGAGCGGGTCTTCGAGATAGGCGCTGAACTTATCCTGATCTGCAGCCGCCAGCAGCTGAAAATCTTTAACGGTGACAAGCTTACGTGAAGCAAAAACGGGATAGGTAGCGGCAGCGTCAAGAATCTCTTCAACTCGCGCTCCTTTGGCGTGGAACTGATGGTCGTTAAAATCATCCCTGGTGTTGCCGAAAATGGCAGAGCGGATGCGTTGGTGGGCCTGATTCAGCAGAAAGTCTTCTTCACCATAAAGCAAAATAAGCGCTGGGGGGTCGACCTCAAGCTGACGATAGAAATCATCAAGTCGCATCAGCTGTTCATTTCAAAAGTCGTCGAGCAGACGAGAGAAAATTTCTTCGGCCAGCCGCCGCGCCAACTCATCCTGGGCCTGGCGCTCGTCATCCCCTTGCAGCATTTTGTCGGCAGCGGCGTCATATTCGGTCTGCCAACGCACCGTCCCATCCCACAACAGCCTCTGGTTATCGATACCTTGCAAGCGCACGGCAACAACCATGCCGGCCCGATACTTACTGATCTGGTCGTCCTGCTGATAGGCGATGGAACTGCTGTCATAAGAAAGAATACGGCCGGTCAGCTCCGCCTGGGCGTCTTCGATGGCAACATGCCGGATATTTGATCGACCGGAAAAAATATCGATGACTTCTGTTGTCAGACGGTTTTCCAGCAAGGGTTCACGGGTCAGGTTATCAAACATCGAGATATGAATACGCTCAACCCCTCCCGGTAACGAGCCACCCTGGCCGGGAAAATGATAACCGCAGGCACCCAATAGCAGGGCCACCGCCAGCAGTAACAAGCGCATCAGGACACCACCACGTTCACCAGTCGTCCGGCAACCACAATCACCTTGCGCACTTGTTTGCCTTCGATGTAGCGCTGTACATTGGCTTCGTGCAAGGCCTCCTGTTCAATCAGTGTTTGCTCGGCCGTAGCTGCAACCTGGATTTTACCACGCACCTTGCCATTAACCTGAACAACCAGATTGATGATGTCTGACTTAAGAGCCTCTTCGCTCCAGCTTGGCCAACCGCTGATCTCAACACTCTGCTGATGCCCGAGGGTTTGCCATAATTCCTCGCAGATGTGAGGGACAAAGGGGTTCAATAAGCGTACCACCGCCTCCAGGGCCTCTTTCAGGACAGTTGCTTCCCGGCGGCGATCCGGCAGGGCGTAAATAGCGTTCACCAACTCCATAACCGCCGCAATGGCGGTATTGAAATGAAATCGTCCGTCAATATCTTCCGTGACCTTTTTGATGGTTTGATGGGTCTTGCGGCGCAGTTCTATTGCAACCTCGGATAAAGGCTCTGAACTTGAACCAGCCTGCTTAAGATCGTCCAGACTGTCACTCACGGCACGCCATACCCGACCAAGAAAACGTGCGCACCCTTCTACCCCTTGTTCATTCCATTCCAGGTCTTTTTCCGGTGGTGCGGCAAACAGGGAAAAAAGACGAGCGGTATCGGCACCATAGGTATCGATCAGTTGATTGGGATCAATCACGTTTTTCTTTGACTTGCTCATCTTCTCGGTCCGGCCTGCCTCCACCGTCCTGCCGCAGACACTGCACTTGCCCTCAGTCACCTGTTCCGGGTAGAGCCAGCCGTGTTCGGAACAACGCTGGGTCTCCTTGCAGACCATCCCCTGGGTGAGGAGATTGGTGAAGGGTTCATCAACATCGAGCAGCCCTAAATCACGCAACACCTTGGTGAAAAACCGCGCATAGAGCAGATGCATCACGGCATGCTCAATCCCCCCGATATACTGATCAACCGGCAGCCAATGGTTGACCGCAGCGCGGTCAAGAGGGGCGGCATCATACTGCGGACAGGCGTAGCGGGCAAAATACCAGGAACTTTCGACAAAGGTATCAAAGGTATCGGTCTCACGGCGCGCCGGTTTGCCGCAGGTTGGGCAATCGACCTGAACGAAGGACTGATGACGCGCCAGGGGCGATCCTCCTGCGCCGGTTAATTCGACATCGGTAGGCAACAGCACCGGCAACTGGTTTTCCGGAACCGGGACAGTGCCACAATGGTCACAGTAGATTACCGGAATCGGGGTGCCCCAGTAACGCTGACGCGACACGCCCCAGTCACGCAAGCGGTAATTGACGGTCTGCCGGCCACTATCCTGCTCGGTCAAAAATGCGGCGATGCGATCTTTGGCCGTTTCGTTGTCGAGGCCATCAAATGCGCCGGAATTCACCAGGACACCGCTTCCGGCGTAAGCTTCGACCATAGACGGAGCTTGCAGCTCTTCACCTTCGGGTTGAATCACCACAATCACCGGCAAATCATATTGACGGGCAAACTCAAAATCACGCTGATCGTGAGCGGGAACAGCCATCACCGCGCCGGTACCGTAGTCCATCAGAACAAAGTTAGCCAGATAGACAGGTATTTTGCAGCCGTTAGCGGGATTGATGCAGTAGGAACCGGTAAATACCCCCTTTTTTTCTACTTCACCACTGACACGATCGGTTTTTTCCTGGCGCGCAACCTCAGCAATAAAAGTATCGACCTGCGACCGCTGCTCATCAGTCACCAGCACATTGACCAGGGGATGCTCCGGCGCCAGACTCATAAAGGTCGCACCAAACAGGGTGTCAGGGCGGGTAGTAAAAACCTTGACCTGCTCTTTACGATCGGCGACCGGAAAAATGATTTCACAACCATAGCTCTTGCCGATCCAGTTACGCTGCATCGCCAGCACACGCTCCGGCCAGCCACTCAGTTTGTCTGTTCCCTCAAGCAGCTCGTCGGCATAATCGGTAATCTTGAAAAACCACTGTTCCAGTTGTTTCTGGGCAACGGTTCGGGAGCAACGCCAGCAACTTCCATCTTCTACCTGTTCATTGGCAAGCACCGTCTGACAATCCTCACACCAGTTGACGGACGAGGATTTTTTATAGGCCAGACCGCGCTCCAGCATTTTCAGAAAAATCAGCTGCTCCCAACGATAATAAGCGGGATCACAGGTGGCAAACTCGCGCTCCCAATCGTAGGACAAACCGATACGGCGCAACTGTTTACGCATATTATCGATATTCTCATAGGTCCATTTAGCCGGATGAATACCATGCTCGATAGCGGCGTTTTCCGCCGGCATACCGAATGCATCCCAGCCCATCGGGTGCAGCACATTGTATCCCTGCATCCGTTTGAAACGAGCCACAACATCGCCAATCGCGTAGTTACGCACATGCCCCATATGAATGCGACCGGAAGGATACGGAAACATCTCAAGCAGATAAAATTTTTCCTTACTGCTGTGCTGATCAGCCCGAAAGGTCTTCTGCTGACCCCAGTAATCCTGCCATTTAGCTTCAATCCGTTCGGGACTGTACTGGCTTTCCATATCACCTCCGACACATCATAAGGGTCACTTTGATGTTATCTGATTTTAAAATTTTTGAATTCTATATTCTGTATCCAGGTTTATTACGATTCCAGATGCACGAAAACCGGCTGAAGCCGGTATCGTCGTAAATCAGATATATGCGTTGCAGTGAGGGTATCCGGCCCGGACACGCGAT
>JAWOFG010000151.1:0-8821 GCA_046482365.1 Pelovirga sp.
CTCGCGTGTCACCAGGGTGAGAATGGTAATAATGCGCTGCGCCAGTTTGGCAAAATATTCATGATTGCTGATCGTGCGAAAGCGCTCCGGATCGGTTTCTTTAACCGGTCGGGTCTGCCCTTCTTCCTGGTAAATGAAAATGATGTCGAGATCAGAGTGATAATTCAACTCATAACCGCCGAGCTTACCCATCCCGATGACGGCAAACTCGGTCTCCTGACCGATCTCAGGCGGATCCCCACTGAACGGAGCACCAAAGCGGATAATCAGTTCCTGACGGGCCAGGCGCGCGGCATGTTCCAGGCACACTTCAGCCAACAGGGATAACTGCCGGGCAATATCTTCCTGTTCAATAAAACCATCAAGATCATTCAGGGCAATTCGTAAAAACTCCTCGTTGCGAAACCGCCGCAGGGTATCGAGGCGCCATTCAAAAGCTTCTTCCTGCGCCAACTGCTCGCCCAGTTCTTCTTCCATCTGCTCACGGCTTTTACTCTGGGTGCCGTAGGAGTCAAGCACCAGGGCATCAAGCAATTCGGGACGCTGGATAAGGATGCGCGACAGCAACTGGCTGGAGCCGAACAGCGCAATCAGCAGCTTGGCAATCGGCGGATTTTCAACCAGAAGCGAGAAAAAGTAGCTGCGCGCGCGAATACTGTCGAGAAAAGCATCAAGGTTATTCAACGCCTGATCGGGGCTAGCGCAATCGAGGATCTCGCCCAGCAGCAGGGGCGCAAGCTTTTCCAGACACCGACGCGAGCGCCGCGTCATCCGCCGCGAGGGACTGTCACCACGCAGCAGAGTCAAGGTGTCATAAGCGGCATCGGGGTTGGCAAAGCCTTTTTCTTCGAGCAGATCCTTGACCAGGTCAGGGTCGGAATCGTTGGCCAGGATCACTCCGACCTCCGGCCGTATCTCGACCATCTCGGCCTCTGCTGAATGAAACAACTCGCGAAAAATTCCGTGTACCGCCTGGCGATGGCGGTCAAGTTCGGCCTTGAAAGCCGCGCTATCAGCACAGCCACAGCGGCGCGCCAGAATGGTCATGGAACGCTCATCCTCGGGCAATGAATGGGTCTGCTGTTCCTGTACCATCTGGATCCGGTGCTCAACCGTGCGCAAAAACCGATAGGCATCCGTCAAGCTCTGCGCTTCCTCTGCGCTGATCATCTCTTCCTGGGCCAGCAGCTTCATTGTTTTAAGGGAGTTGCGCTGCTGCAGTTGCGGACGCGAGCCGGCATTGACCAATTGCAGGGCCTGGATAAAGAACTCAATCTCCCGAATCCCCCCCTGCCCGAGCTTGAGGTTGAGCTGCTCGTGCTGTCGGCGATCGAGGCTGGCGTTGATCTTCTGCTTCATCACCTTGATGTCCTCGATCATGCCGAAATCAAGATGGCGCCTGAAAATAAAGGGTTTGAGACGCTTGAGCAGCTCATTGCCGACCGGGATAGAACCGGCGACCGGACGCGCCTTGAGCATCGCCGCGCGCTCCCAGCTCTGCCCCCAGGATTCGTAGTAGATCTCGGCCCCGTCAATTGAGACGGCCAGATCACCACTATTGCCTTCCGGACGCAGGCGGGTATCAACCCGAAAGACGAAACCATCTTCGGTAATCTGATGCAGGGCGCGGGTGATCATTTCCGCCAGCTTGACAAAGTAACGATGCAGGCTGATCTGCTCGCCACGCCGACCGCCGCTGGTTTCGCCCCGGGTCGATGAATAACAATAGATCAGGTCAATATCAGAAGAAAAATTGAGCTCGCGCCCACCAAATTTACCCATCCCGAGGATCGTCATTGCTGCCTCGGTACTTTTACCAGCAACATCCTGTTGCCGGGGTTGTCCATACTCGGCCTGCAATTGCCGACTGCAGACTTCATAGGCCCGCTGCAATGATGCCGCTGCCAGATCGGACAGTTCGCCCATCACCTCTTCGAGGGTCGCCAGACCGCACAGATCACGGGTCGCAATACGCAACACCTGCCTGGCTTTATAGCGACGCAGTCCTGCCTGGAGTTGAGAAAAATCGGCATCAATGGCAATCCGTTCGCGCAAGTCGGCAAGCATGCCGGCTTCATCGTGGCTGGTTTCAATGGCGCCGTCAGTAAAAAGGTAGGTGAAATACTGGTGATGACGGCAGAGGATGCCGGTAAGAAACGGGGAGCCGCCGAGCAGGGTCAACAACTGTCGACGCCGGTTCGGATCAGCGATGACCTGACCCAGCACCTGGTGCTTGAGAATATCGAAAAGCCGTTCGAGATTATTCAGGGCGGCGTCGGGATCAGCTACCTGCAAGGCATCGGCAAAGGTAGCGGCTAGCAGATCGCGATCGGAGAGGTAATCATCGAGCAGATGCAGGTTGGTAGCCACCCGCTCCCCATCACACAGGGGCAGTCGTGCGCACCAGTCAATCAGCTCGGACCGGCTGCGGTCCAGCCTTTGCAGACCGGCGGCGATGTCAGGCTGATTTTGGTTCATGCCTGCTGCTCCCTTGGTTCAAACATTAAAACAATTGTCGCAAGCCGTTCAGGTAATCGCCACTGACGACACCGCTTTCAGTAATGATGGCCGTGACCAGTCGTGCCGGGGTTACGTCGAAAGCCGGGTTACGCACGGCAATTCCTTCGGGTGCCAGGGCCTTATCACCGATATGGGTCACTTCACGGGCATCGCGTTCTTCAATCGGGATCTGGCTGCCGTCGGTCAGACGCAGATCAATAGTCGAGAGTGGCGCGGCAACGTAAAAGGGGATATTGTGTTCGCGCGCCAGAACCGCCACGGTGTAGGTACCGATCTTGTTGGCGACATCACCATTGGCGGCAATCCGATCGGCACCGACGATCACACAGTCGATGTCCCCCTGTTGCATCAGATAGCCGGCCATGTTGTCGCAGATCAGGGTTACAGGAATTCCATCACGCTGCAACTCCCAGGCGGTCAAACGGGAACCCTGTAAAAAGGGGCGGGTTTCGTCGGCAATCACCGAGATCTTGTTGCCCGCCCCCAGTGCCGCCCGAACCACTCCCAGGGCAGTGCCATAGCCACCGGTAGCCAGAGCACCGGCGTTGCAGTGGGTCAGGATCCGCGCCTGATCGGGAATCAGCGGCGCCCCGTGACGTCCGATCTTGCGGTTGATCTGTTCATCTTCCTGGGTGATGGCGAGGGCTTCATACTCAAGGCCGATTTTCAGCTCGAAGACGCTGCGATCGAGGTTGGCCTCGGCAAAACGTTGCATCCGCTCCAGCGCCCACGACAGATTCACTGCCGTTGGCCGACTGGCCGCCAGCACAGCACAGCGTTGCTGGAATTCAGCAAAAAACTCCCGGCTCGATTCATTATCAATATCCCGTGCAGCAAACCAGGCACCGATGGCGGCAGCAATACCGATGGCCGGCGCACCACGCACGACCATACTGCGGATCGCCTCGGCGACGTCTTCATAGCTGTCGTAGTCAAGCCACACTTCCTGCCCCGGCAACAACCGCTGATCTAGCATCTGGCACTTGCCGGCAACAAAACGGATGGGGCGGATAATACTGGGGTCGATGGGGCAACTGGACATGATGGTTCCTTTTGTCTTAATATTAGTTAACCATTAGATGGTTTTTCGGTTTCCACAATTTTTTCCTCGATCAGGGGTTGTTCTTTTTCCAAATCGAAATCGCTATCGGGATCGAAATCGTTCTTGCCGTTGTCATAGTCCAGCTGATCCTCTCGAACCTGATAGCCCCGACCACCCAGGCGGCTGAGCATCGCCGCCATGCGATCGAGTTCAGCCTTACGGCTCTGACTCTCCACCTCCTGCAAAGCGTTGCCAACAACCAGCACGTCCTGAATGGCGACACATTCCAGCGCTGAGCCGCGCGCGATCTCAAAATAACGTCTGCGATCTGCTTCGCCTGTCTTGCCGTTGCCCTCGGCAATGTTCAGCGGTATCGACTGGCTCGCACGCAACCACTGATCTCGGGCCGCCCGATGGACACCATTAAGTATCCCGGCCTTCTCGTACACCCAGGCAACGTAGTCGATCGAAAGGCGGTAAACGTCAAGTTTCTCGTGTCCGAGCGTCATTTCTTTTTGATCCTGATTTCGATTTCGATCCCGATTTCGATTTGGATTGTTCAACCCCCCGATCACACGACCGCAGTTTTCGCCATGGGGTCAGGGATTTTGCTGCAAACGTTCTTTCAATAATTGATTTACCAATCCCGGATTGGCCTTGCCCCTGCTCGCTTTCATCACCTGACCGACAAAAAAGCCCATCAGCTTTTCCTTGCCGCCACGATATTCCGCTACTTCTGTCGGATTGGCAGCGATCACCTCATCAATAATCGCATCAAGGGCACCGCTATCGCTGACCTGCTTCAGCCCTTTTTCGGCGATCACCTCGTCGGCGCTTTTGCCGCTTTGCCAGATGTCGCCAAAGACGGTTTTGGCCATCTTGCCGGAGATGGTGTTGTCCTCAATCCGTTTGAGGATGCCGGCCATCAGTTTAGGTGTCACTGGACAATCGGATATAGCGACATTGTTTTCCTTGACCGCCGCGAGTACCTCCCCCATCACCCAGTTAGAGCAGAGTTTCGGATTATTGTGCTGCGCCACCAGGGCCTCGAAATACTCCGCCACCGGCCGCTCGGCGGCCAGCACTGCGGCATCATAAGCAGGCAGCCCCAGTTCCTCTTCGTAGCGCTGCCGTTTCTGCCCCGACAGTTCCGGCAGGGCGGCCCGCACCTCGGCAATCCACTCCTGCGAGACCTCCAGCGGGAGCAGATCGGGATCGGGAAAATAGCGATAATCGTGGGCCTGCTCCTTGCCGCGCATGGAACGAGTCACCCCCGCATCAGGATCAAACAGGCGTGTCTCCTGTACCACCTTGCCCCCCTCTTCGATCAGCTCGATCTGGCGTTCCACTTCAAAATCAATGGCCTGCCTGATAAAGCGGAAGGAGTTGAGGTTTTTCAACTCAGCGCGGGTACCCAGCTCGACCTGACCAACCGGACGCACCGAAACGTTAGCGTCACAGCGAAAAGAGCCTTCTTCCAGGTTGCCGTCACAGACCCCCAGATACACGACGATCTGATGGAGCTGTTTTAAGTAGGCAATGGCCTCGGCGGCACTGCGCATATCCGGTTCCGACACCACTTCGAGCAGCGGCGTGCAGGCCCGGTTGAGATCAACCAGGGAACCGGCGCTGGAGCCGTGGAGCAGCTTGCCGGCATCCTCTTCCATGTGGATGCGGGTAATACCGACACGCTTGGCATCGAACTCCTCGCCACTGACATCAAGCCAGCCGTGCTCACAGATCGGCAGCTCGAACTGGGAGATCTGATAACCCTTGGGCAGGTCGGGATAAAAGTAGTTTTTGCGGGCAAAGATAGAATATGGCGCAATCTCGCAGTTGGTGGCCAGGCCGGTCTTGATGGCGGCATTGACCACCTCCCGATTAAGCACCGGCAGCGCCCCCGGCAGGCCGAGACAGACCGGACAGGTCTGGCTGTTAGGCGACTGGCCAAAGGCGGTGGAACAGCCACAAAAGATCTTGGTGGCGGTGGTCAGCTGGACATGAACTTCCAGCCCGATAACGGTTTCGTAGCGCGTGTTCATCGGGTTTCCCTGTTGTTATTCGTTCATTCTCGTACGGCTAAAGCATCAGTCCGCAGGTTAAAGGGACGGTTGGCGCGTATGCCAGTCGGTGACCTGCTCAAAAGCTTGGGCCGCCTGCAACATCTCCCCTTCGCCGAACGGCTTGCCGATCAACTGCAGGCCAATAGGCAACCCGGTAGCATCGAAGCCACAAGGGATACTCATGGCACAGGTACCGGCGAGGTTGACCGGAATAGTAAAAATATCAGACAGATACATCTGCAATGGGTCGTCCGTTCTTTCACCGAATTTAAAGGCTGCAGTTGGCGCCACCGGCGTCAGCAGCAGATCAACCTGATCGAAAACCCTGGTAAAATCCTGACGGATCAGGGTGCGAACTTTCTGTGCCTTGAGATAGTAAGCGTCGTAGTAACCCGAGGAAAGCGCATAGGTACCCAGCATGATCCGGCGTTTGACCTCGTCACCAAAACCGGCGCTGCGACTCTGCTGGTACATATCAATCAGACCACCATTACTACTGTGACGCACACCGAATCGCACCCCATCGTAACGGGCAAGATTACTCGAAGCCTCGGCAGTGGCAATCAGATAGTAACAGGCCACCGAATAGTCGGTATGGGGCAGACTGACCGGTACCAGTTCGGCGCCCAGCCCTCGATAGATCTCGATCGCTTCATCAACCGCCCGTTTCACCTCAGGATCCATCCCGTCGATAAAATATTCACGCGGCAGACCGATCTTTTTACCGGCGACCCCCTCATCCAGGGTCGCCTGATAATCGGGAACCGGGCAATCGACGGAGGTGGAGTCGCGGGGGTCGTAGCCGGCGATGGCTGCCAGCAACAGGGCACAATCTTCAACATTGCGGGTGATGGGTCCGACCTGGTCAAGGGACGAGGCGTAAGCAATCACCCCGTAACGGGATACCCGGCCGTAGGTCGGCTTCAGGCCAACGACACCACAATAGGCAGCCGGTTGACGGATCGAACCGCCGGTATCGGTTCCCAGAGCGGCGGCGACCTGACCGGCCGCTACTGCGACGGCACTGCCGCCGGAGGAACCGCCGGGCACATAGTCCAGGTTCCAGGGATTTCGACATACCCCGGCGGAGCTGGTCTCGTTCGAGCTCCCCATGGCAAATTCATCCATATTGAGCTTGCCGATAATGACGGCACCCTGCTCACGCAAGCGCTCTACCACGGTGGCATCATAAACCGGTACGTAGTTGTCGAGAATCTTCGAGCCACAGGTCGTACGCACCCCTTTGGTACTGAAAATATCCTTCAAACCCAAGGGGATTCCAGTCAAGGGCCCGGCGCTTCCCGCGCTCAACCGTGCATCGGCAGCCGCCGCATCCTTAAAGGCAGCATCGTCACAGCGGGTGACAAAGGCGTTGAGCTGCTCATCGGTGCTGTTAATGTGTTCGATACATTGCCGGGTTACGGCTGTGGCCGTGGTTTTTTGTTCTTGCAGCTCTTTTGTCAAGCTGCTGATGGTTAATTGTGGGACTGACATAAATCTCTGTTCTCCTTGGAACCTGACCGCTTATTCAATCACCCGTGGCACCTGGAAACAATCTTCCACCCCTTGCGGCGCATTGGCCAGGGCCGCTGCAGCACCGATCGAAGCAACCACCTGGTCACCACGAAAGGCATTGGCCATGGGCACCGCGTGGGCAGTCGGGACAATACCATCGGTATTCAGCTGATTGAGCTTGTCGACATAACCCAACATCGCATCCATCTTCCCGGTCATATCTTTCAACTCTTCCGGACTCAGGGCCAGTCGTGCCAGACCGGCAACGTAGGCAACATCTTTTTCAGTAATCTTCATAACAACCTCTTTTAACTGATTTCATCGCAGGAACTCAGTAGATTCCCAATGACATCCTCGCAAACTCGGCAAGATAGCACTCTGACCATGATGACATCAAGCGGCATCCGCAGTGAATTTAATGACCGCTGCAGCGACCGTGTCCAGGGCTTTACTCCCAATCGCATCAGGATGGCTGATGATGTGCGGCTCACCGACATCTCCGGCAGCAACCACCTCGGGGTCAAGAGGCACCTGGGCGAGCAGGGCAACCCCGGTTTTTTCCGCCAACCCGGCAGCGCCACCCTGTTTGAAGATGGGGGACGACTCACCACAGTGAGGACAGATAAAACCGCTCATATTTTCCACCAGACCCACCACCGGCAGGTTCAGTTCACGACAAAAACTCAAGGATTTTTCCACATCGGACAAAGCGACATCCTGGGGAGTGGTCACCACCACAGCGGCAGTCTTGTTGCCCAGCAACTGTACCGCGCTTAAAGGCTCATCGCCGGTACCGGGAGGGCAGTCAAGCAGCAAATAATCAAGGTCTCCCCATACCACATCGGCCAGCAACTGCATGATGGCACCATGTTTCATCGGTCCGCGCATGATGGTGGCGCTGCCGTCAGTGGGCAACAATAGCCCCAACGACATCAACTTGATCCCATGCACCTCAAGGGGATGGATTCCCTCTTCATCCATCACCGGTCGTTCCCCGCGTACCCCGAACATGGTTGGCAGGCTCGGCCCGTGCAGATCGATATCAAGCAGTCCGACCCGCTTTCCCGTTTTGGCCAGAGCCAAGGCCAGATTCACGGCTGTGGTACTTTTACCGACGCCGCCCTTGCCCGACATAACGACAATTTTTTGCTTTACCGTACACATCCGGAACGCCAGGGCTTTTTGCATTTGCTGTTGCTGATCCTGGGGGTTGACCGGTTGCTTAACCGAACAACTGCTGTCCTGACAACTGTCACAATGACTCATTATTTCCACTCTCCCTATGGTGATTTATGCTGTTGCTGAGCCAATGAGTCCCAAAGACGTCAATCAGCTCGTCGATTTCCTCTGTTGCATAGCCTTCGCGGCTCAGTGCCGCGCGATAATCCTTGAGCAGCCGCTCTGCGGCCCGCGTATCTGCCTGGCGGTGATAGATAGCGAGCAGTTGGCGAATCAGTTCATCGGCCGTCGGATCAAGCAACAGGCCGGCACGCAAGAGCCCGCCGGCCTGCTGATATTCGTGGCCACGCACCAGCAGCCCGGCCAGGGCTTGCAGTTGCTCAAGGCGCAGCTGATTGTATTGATCGCGAAAACCGGGCAACTCATCATCGAGTTCATAGCCGTTTAAAAACTCGCCCTGCCACAGCCGTTCCATCCGCCATAACCGCTGTTCAGCCTGCCA
>JAWOFG010000055.1:0-34569 GCA_046482365.1 Pelovirga sp.
TGCAGAAGGGTGTGACGTACCTGCTGCCAGTCGATATCGGCCTTCGGAGCAATCAGGTCACGTTGCCGCAGGATTTCCTCGATGGGCGCCGGCACCCGATCGGCCGGGTCGGGGTGCGCTTCGAGGTACAGTTGTCCCTCTTTATGTCCCAGTTTAATCGGCTGATCGATAATCGTGACTGCCATACCGATGTGTGTGCGCTCAAAAAGCAGCTGGATATGCTCCGGGTAGAGGCGGATACAGCCGCTACTGACCTGACGACCAATACCATAGGGACGATTGGTTCCGTGCAGACCGATGTGCTTCTGGGAAAGACCAATCCAGTAATCCCCCAGGGGATTATCCGGCCCCGGTGGAATCACTGCCGGTAGCTGCGGATGTTCTGTGCGCCAGCTGGGCGGCGCAGTCCAGCTGGGATTAACGATCATAGTGACAATTCGATTATTGCCGGTCGGGGTGTCACGACCTTCGCGACCGATGCCGATGGGAAAGACACTTGTCAGGGTTTGTTGCCGCCCTTCGCGGATCAGGTACAGCCGCTGTTCAGCCAGATTAATGGTGATCCCCGGTTGCGCCTGATAGGGAACGATTGCCGCGCGGGGAATGAGAATCTCACTGTCAGCCGGTGGTTGCCAGGGATCGATGGTGGGGTTGGCATTGATGAGGGTGCCGTAACCAATGCCATGTTGACGGGCCAATTCAATCAGGGTGTCGCCGGGTTGAACCAAATGGTAAAAATCCTCGCCCACCAGAGTGTCGGGCTTAACTACCGCAGCCGCTGACGAGAGGGAGACAAGTAGCAGGGCGAGCAGCGGGAGTACTGTTTTAGTGAGTCTTTTTAAGGTCATAAATCAATTCTGGGTGGCATTGCCTGGAGCGAATTAAGTGACAGGTTCACAGGGGCTTGATTTTTAGCACTTCACTTTATCAGAAATAGGGGGCCAGTCCTTGTTCAATCTGCTCAAAAGGACGAATTTCCTCCGGCAGGATTACGTTATCATAACCGGTGTTCCCATTGGGAACTATTGCCATGGCCGCGAAATAATCGCGGGTCTGGTCTGGGGTCAGGGTGAAACTTCCAACCTGGGCCCGCTCAATCGCGATTTTGTTACCACCGGGCATTTTTATTTCGCGAAATGGATGGCGATAGGACAGTGCCGTACCAACCCTGGTTTCCGCATAGTCGAGCTGAACGCCGTGATGACAGTCATGGGCACAGATATGCGGCCAGAGAGACGCGGCAAAGAAAATCTGTTCGCCGCCCGGGGTGCTTGACCACAGGCTGGGATCCTGACTGCTCAAGCGGGCGATGGCGGGCTGCAGAAGTTGCGGCGCGGCCTTGATGGAACAGCTGCGCAGATAACCGACGGGGGTTAGCTGTTCATGGCTTTTACCCAGATCCAGCGCTCCGCGTCCGCGGGCCGCGGCTTTCTGGTAGCGGTTTTTATAGACAAAAGAGCAGTAGTTGATCGGCAGTTGCAGGCCTTCGTCCCGGGCATAGTTCAGCAATTCCAGGGCGGTCAGTTCGGATTCGAGAACGGTTATTTTTTCGCCATGCAGATAGCTGTAAGTGCGTTTTTTGAAATGACGATAGTTATAGTTTGTTAAGCGTAGCTGATGGAGATTGAGAAAGTTGATGCCGCCATCGGCCATCTGTTTCAGGCTGGTTTTGAGGCGCAGTTGTTCCTCAGGCACCGCCGGAATTTCTATGGTAACCGTCGGAATCTGCCCAACCGCAAGGATGGCCCGGTCGAGGGAATAGTCAAGGGCACCGATATCAAAGCGGATCTCATCCAGCCCGCAATCACGCAGGCGCGCCAGAATATCCCGGGTCACCAGGCTGCCATTGGTGTAGATCCAGCTGTGGATGTTATCGCCGAAATGTTTTTTTATGGTCGCCAGATAGTTAAGGGATCGCTCCAGGGTCAGCAGGGGTTCGCCACCGGACAGGCTGAAGCCGCGAAACCCGAAATGCTGCAGATAGGCGAGGTAGTGATCGGCTGAAACGAAGCTGAGATTGTTGGTTGTCGGCCGGCCGATTTCATCTTGTGAGCTGGGGCAGTAAAAACAGCTTAAATTGCAGCGGCCGTTGATAAAGAGACAGGACCATGAGCCTTCGACACACAGACGACAGCCGGGCGATAAGTCGCCGCTGTGGGGTTTGGTTTCATGACAGCCGGAAACGCCCCCGCTGTTCGTTAGTTGGGTGATCAACTCATCACGCCGGCGTTGCGCTTCGGTGGCCTGGCGGGGTTGAACAAGGTTCAGGTTGGGGTAAATATCCGGATAGTCCTGTTGATTCTGATGGATGAACCGGTTTTTCTTGTTGTCGCTTAATGTCTGGACCATGAGGATACTCCGCAGCAGGGCGTGAAGGATGAGCATAAGTAGCCGAAGTCGTGTGCTAAAACAATTGAAAAGTGAAGTCGCTGGGTGGATTTCTGCCGCTGATTCTCGTCTTTCGCTTTTTGCCTATCTGTGGAATAATGCCAAACTTTCATTCTTGCCAAAAGGTCACCCATGTCCGACAAGGTTCAACGCCTCTATCTGGTTGATGGCTCTTCCTACATCTATCGTGCTTACTTTGCTATCCGCCATCTCTCCAACTCAAAAGGAGAGGCAACCAACGCCATTTACGGATTCACCACCATGTTGCTGACCTTGCTGCGGCAGGAGCAGCCTGATCATATTGCGGTGATTTTTGACAGCAAGGGGCCAACCTTTCGCAAGGATCTTTACCCCGACTATAAGGCCAACCGCAGTGCTATGCCGGAGGATCTGGTACCACAGATTCCGGTCATCAAGGAGGTGGTAGCAGCCTTTCGGATGCCGGCGCTTGAGCTTCCCGGCTTTGAGGCTGATGACATTATCGCTACCCTGGCACGCCGTTACGCCGCTCAGGGGCTTGAGGTAACGGTGGTCACCGGCGACAAGGATCTGATGCAGATTGTTGGTGAGCGGATTCGTCTGCTTGATACCATGAAGGCGAAGGTGTCAGGGCGCCCGGAGGTAATTGAGCGTTTTGGCGTCCCGCCGGAGCAGGTCCTCGAGGTGCTTGGTCTGGCGGGCGACAGCTCTGACAATATTCCCGGGGTGCCCGGCATCGGTGAAAAAACCGCCAGTGCCTTGATTCAGGAGTTCGGCAGTATCGATAACCTGCTGGCCCATATTGATCAGGTCAAGGGCAAGAAGCGGCAGGAAAACCTGCGCGAATTTGCCGAGCAGGCGCGCCTTTCGCGCCGCCTGGCAGCCCTGGTTGAAGACCTTGAGCTGGACATCGAACTGGATCAGCTGTTGCTGGAAGAACCCGATGCCGAGGTGCTGCGAGCGCTGCTCAAACGCCTGGAGTTTAATAAGTTACTTACTGATCTTCCGGCCTTGAAGACGCAGCCGACAGCTGATTCATCTGCTGACTATCGCATGATTGTCAGTGAAAAGGAGCTGGATGGCCTGATCAGCGAGCTGAAAAAGGCCGGAACCTTTGCCTTTGATACCGAAACCACCAGTCTGACGGCGGTTCAGGCCGATCTGGTCGGCCTGTCTTTTGCCGTGCGGGCAGATGCCGGCTGGTACGTGCCGGTGGGGCATCGCTATCTCGGGGTGCCTGAGCAGTTGCCGTTGTCGTTGGTGATCAAAAAACTTAAACCGCTGCTGGAAGATCCACAGCTCCGGAAAATCGGCCAGAATATCAAATACGATGCCCTGGTGTTACGCCGTGCCGGCATCGAGTTGGCGGGTGTCAGTGCCGATACCATGATTCTGTCGTATCTGACCCACCCGGAGGACAAGTCCCACGGCCTTGATGCTCTTGCTCTGACCCACTTGAACTATCGCACCGTGCCCTATAGTGAGCTTGCCGGCACGGGCAAAAAACAGATCTGTTTCAGTGAGGTCGATGTCGCCAGGGCGACCCGCTATGCCGCCGAAGATGCCGACATCACCTGGCGTCTGGCGGACAAACTGATGCCGGAGCTTAAGGATGAGGCGAGCCGCAAACTCTTTACCGAGGTCGAGATGCCGCTGGTCGATGTGCTGACCCGCATGGAATGGGCCGGTATCCGCATTGATGCCGATTTGCTCGGCACCCTCTCGACCGAGATGGGTGAACGCTTGAAGGCCCTAGAGGAACAGATTCATCAGCTGGCCGGCGGCCCTTTTAATATCAATTCACCTAAGCAACTGGGCGAGGTGTTGTTTGAGCGCCTGGGTCTGGCCAAGGGCAAAAAAAACAAGAGCGGCTGGTCGACCAACGTCGAGGTGTTGCAGGGGCTGGCCGATCAGCACGACATTGCTGCGCGCATTCTTGACTATCGTTCCGTCAGTAAGCTCAAAAGCACCTACACCGATGCTCTGCCGCGCTTGCTCAATCCGGACAGTGGGCGGTTGCATACCTCCTTTAATCAGGCCGTGACGGCCACCGGTCGTCTTTCGTCGAGCGACCCCAATCTGCAGAACATCCCGATTCGGACCCCCGAAGGGCGGCGGATTCGCGAAGCTTTTATTCCGCAGGAAGGCTGGCTGCTGCTGGCGGCAGACTACTCGCAGGTAGAGTTACGGGTGATGGCCCACATGGCCGATGTAGCTGACTTAAAGCAGAGCTTTGCCGCCGGTGAGGACATCCACCGCCGCACCGCCTCGGAAATCTTCAATGTGTTTCCGGAAATGGTGACATCTGAGATGCGGCGTCAGGCCAAAACCATCAACTTCGGCGTATTGTACGGGATGGGGGCGTTC
Organism: Pelovirga sp.; assembly: GCA_046482365.1. Taxonomy (GTDB): domain Bacteria; phylum Desulfobacterota; class Desulfuromonadia; order Desulfuromonadales; family Geopsychrobacteraceae; genus Pelovirga. The sequence continues at coordinate 4,735 of JAWOFG010000055.1, forward strand.
AGCCTGGCGAAGGATCTGGGGATTGGTCGCGCCAAGGCCCAGGAGTTTATCGATCAATATTTTCAGCGCTATCCGGCAGTGCTTGAGTTTCTCGAAGAAAAAAAGACCCAGGCACGTGAACATCAGTATGTCACCACCCTGCTTGGTCGGCGCTGTGCTATTCCGGAGATTAACAGCAGTAACGGCGCGGTGCGCAGCTATGCTGAACGCAATGCCATCAACTATCCGATTCAGGGCAGTGCCGCCGATATTATCAAGGTGGCCATGGTGAATATCGACCGGCGCCTGCGCACCGAGAAGTTGCAGACCCGGATGTTGCTGCAGGTTCATGATGAGCTGGTGTTTGAAACCCCTGAGACAGAACAGGAAGAAGTCACCTCACTGGTTCGCCACGAAATGGAAAATGCGGTCGCTCTTGATTTGCCGCTGCAGGTTGATATAGGTACGGGTAGAAACTGGGCGCAGGCCCATTAAAAATATGGGCAGTCGCCCTGCTAAAACAAAATCCTAAGGAGATTTTATTTGATGAATTTGAAGCGTTACGCAATAAAAGATATGACATGTCCGGAACTCACCGCTGTTCCGGCTCTGGGGATGGATGCCGACTCTCTGGAAATGGACATTCGTCATTACTACACCAATAATCTCGGACGCGATCAGCATTGTCGCTTGCTCTACTACGCCTACGAAGCCCTGGCCCTGACCATCCGCGATCGTTTGATGGAGCGCTGGAAGAATACCCGTCAGGCTTACGAGGACGCTGATGCCCGGCGTTGTTATTATCTGTCACTGGAATTTCTGATGGGGCGCACCCTGGGTAACGCCGTGCTCAACCTCGGGCTGGTAGAGGAGCTTGAAAAAGCCCTGACCAATCTCTGTCTGCATTATGAAGACCTGGTCAATGCAGAGCCGGATGCCGGTCTGGGTAATGGCGGTCTCGGGCGCCTGGCAGCTTGTTTCCTTGACAGTTGTGCGACCCTGCAGCTGCCGGTCATGGGCTACGGTATCCGCTATGAGTACGGCATGTTTCGTCAGAACATCAACAATGGCTATCAGGTCGAAGAACCGGATCACTGGCTGGCGATGATGAACCGCTGGGAGGTGGAACGGCGAGAGTACCGCCAGCGCATCAGGTTTGGCGGGCACAGCGAACACTATTATGATGATAACGGCAGGCGGCGGGCGCGTTGGGTTGATACCCAGGATGTGCAGGCGATCCCCTACGATGTGCCGATCCCGGGTTTTAACAATGGTACCGTTAATACCCTGCGTCTGTGGCGCGCCGAGGCCACCGAGGAATTTGACCTGGGTGAGTTTAACGCCGGTGATTATGCCGGATCGGTGGCCGCAAAGAACGAAGCCGAAAAAATCACCATGGTCCTTTACCCCAACGATGCCAGTGAAAACGGTAAGAATCTGCGTCTGGGGCAGCAATATTTTCTCGCGTCGGCCAGCCTGCAGGATGTGATTGCCCGTTGGACTACCATCAAGGGGAATGATTTCAGCCGGTTTGCCGAATTAAATTGCTTTCAGCTTAACGATACCCACCCCTGCTGTGCGGTGCCTGAATTGATGCGCCTGCTGCTTGATGTCCACCATCTGACCTGGGACGACGCCTGGGAGATCGTTCAGGCCACCATGGCCTACACTAACCACACCTTGCTCCCCGAGGCCCTGGAAAAATGGTCGGTCAACATGTTCCAGCATTTGTTGCCGCGTTTACTGGAGATTATTTACGAGATCAATGCCCGTTTTCTCAAAGAGGTTGCCCTGCGCTGGCCGGGAGATCTGGAGCGTCAACGGCGCATGTCGTTGATCGAGGAAGGGCCGGTGCCGCAGGTGCGTATGGCTTACCTGGGTATCGTTGGCAGCTTCTCGGTTAACGGGGTTGCAGCGCTGCACTCACGCTTGCTGCAGCAGGGACTTTTTCGCGACTTTTACGAGATGTGGCCGGAAAAATTCAACAACAAGACCAACGGGGTGACCCAGCGGCGCTGGCTGGCTTATGCCAACCCGCTGCTGGCGGAACTGATCAGCAGTCGGATCGGCAGTGGCTGGACAACCGACCTTGGCCAACTCAAGCAGTTGGAACCCCTTGCCGATGACAGTGAGTTTCAGCAGCAGTGGCAGCAGGTCAAAAACGCCAATAAAGAGCAGCTGGCCGATTTTGTCGCAGATAAGTGCGGGGTCGCCTTCCCCCTTGACAGTCTGTTCGATGTTCATGTCAAGCGTATTCATGAATACAAACGCCAACTGCTTAACGTTCTGCATGTGATTCATCTTTACCAGCGGATCAAGCAGGGCGATACCGCAGACTGGGTGCCACGCGCCATTCTGATTGGTGGCAAGGCTGCTCCCGGTTACGCCATGGCCAAACTGATTATCAAGCTGGTGAACAATGTCGCTACAGTGATTAATCACGATCCCCAGGTTGGTGATCTGCTCAAGGTGGTTTTCCTGCCCAACTACAATGTCTCTGCCATGGAGACTATCTGTGCAGGCACCGATCTGTCCGAGCAGATTTCCACCGCCGGCAAGGAGGCCTCAGGCACCGGCAATATGAAATTTATGATGAATGGCGCCCTGACGATCGGTACTCTGGACGGCGCCAACATCGAGATGCGCGAAGAGGTCGGCGCCGACAACTTCTTTTTGTTCGGGCTCTCGGCCGAGGAGGTCGAAGAGCGCCGCCGGCATTATGATCCTGCCGCTATTATCGCAGCGGACAAGTATCTGGCGCAGGTGATGCAACTCCTGCAGAGCGGTCATTTCAATCAATTTGAGCCGGGAATTTTCGATCCGATTATCCGGGCGATTTTTAATCCTGATGATCTGTGGATGGTCGCCGCTGATTTTGACAGTTACCGGATTGCCCAGGAAGAGGTGTCAAAGGCCTATCGTGATCAGCAGGGCTGGACACGGATGAGTATTTTGAATAGTGCTGCTTCCGGAAAGTTCTCTACCGATCGGACAATGCACCAGTATAATGAGGATATCTGGAGGCTGCAGGCGGTGGCGGCGAGAAGCATTGGCGAAGACGGAAAGTTTGTTTAACAAGACCTTCAGGGGCGTTGTCAGATCATTACAATCTGGTTGCGCCCCTGATTTTTTGCCTGATACAGGGCATCATCGGCGCGTTTGAGTAACGCATCAATGGAGTTGTCATCAGCCTGGTGCATGGTCATGCCGAGGCTGACGGTGATCTTGACGGTTGAATTGCCGGCACGGATTTTGAGCCGGGCAATGGCTTTGAGCAGCCGCCGGCAGACGAGCAGAGCGTTTTCTTTGTCGGTATCCACCAATACCACCGCAAATTCCTCGCCGCCATAGCGCCCGAAGATGTCAGTCTCGCGCAGTTCCTGATGACAGCAGCCAACCAGACGTTTAAGCGCCTCGTCGCCGACGCTGTGACCGTAGGTATCGTTCACCTCCTTGAAATGATCGATATCAAGCATCAACACTGCGATGCCTGAGCCATAACGTTTGACCCGTGTCAGCTCGCTGGTCGCGCGGTCGATAAAATGGCGGCGATTGCTGGCTCCGGTCAGTGAGTCGGTCGTTGCCAACAGCAATAGCTCCTCCTCCATGCGTTTGCGCGCTGTGCCGTCACGCACGGTCGAGAAAATCCGTTTTTTCTCCGGGTCAGGATAAGAGCTCCAGGCCAACCATTTAAAACTTCCATCTTTGCAACGGCAGCGGTTTTCAAAGCCGACAACGCTTTCGCCTCGATTTAATCGCGCCGCAACTTCAGTGCTGTTGTCCAGGTCTTCCGCTACCACTAAATCCAGCCAGACCTTGTTACGAAGTTCTTCTTTGGTCCACCCCAGGGTGCGGGTCCAGGCCGGGTTGGTTTCAATGAAATGCCCCTCCATGGTGCTGATGCTGAGCATGTCCAGTGACAGCTCAAAAATCCGCTGCCGATCCGTCTCGGCCGTCTTGAGTTTGGTAATATCACTGGCATTGATCACCACAAATTTCGGCTGGAGATCCTGACTGCGTAGAGGATGATAGGAAGCGTTGAAAAATCGCCGGATGCCTCCGGCACAATCAATCCAGCGGTCGACCTGGACATGCTCTCCGCTAAAGGCGCGCTCGAGAAGGGGTTGGGTAAATTCATTGTAAATGGCATCGCCGACCATTTGTTTGATATGTGTTCCGATCAGGAATCGACGTTCTTTATCAAATGCTTTGAGGTAAGCATCGTTGACCATCTGAAAATGGTGGTCGCGATCAATCAGGGCAATCAGATCAGGGCTGGAGGCAACAATCTGTTCATAACGACGCAACTCTTCCTGGACTTCATGGGCTTTGGTAATGTCGCGGGCAAAGATGGATATTCCGATAATTGTCTGTTCATCGCGCACTGGCTGGATAATGGCCGCATATTCACGCTGATTCTTGCCGGGGTAATTGGTGCGCAGGGTTTTCCCCCGCTGTACCAGTTTCAGGCTGTGCTGAATAAAATCGACCTGGTCAGGAGGGAACAAGCTGGTGACTGACATGCCGGGATGAACATCAAACCCTTCGGAGTTCTTTAACAAATCAACCGTGGCCAGATTGGCAAAAACAATGAGTCCTTCAAGGTCGACAAGGATAATCAGGTCTTCGCTGCTGTCAAATAATGGCCGCAGTTCTTTGTCGACCTGGGCGGTCGGAGGGATGGGTTGGTCGGTATCATTGAGGGCAAAGAGTTGCTGTTCAAGTTGACTGACCCGTTGCCTGGATGCTTCCAGCTCCAGTTGCAGTACATCGGTTAAGCGTGGCTTCATCCAGGTTCCCTTCCGGTGATTTTATGTATCTATTCAGCACCGGGTCGGGAATTCTATGTCAAGGGACGCTTTTCGTCATCCCTGACCGCTTGTTGTCGCCGTCCATGGCGACAAACACCCTTGCCACAGAATCCCCGACCCTGCGCGAAGGACAGCAGCTGAATTGTTACGATTTTATTAGAATCCGCACTCTATCACGCTTTTTTTCGCAGGGGTACTCTTTGTTTACTGTTCTCTCATGTTTTTATCAGTAAAAGTAGCAGGTTATCAGTTGTTGATGAGACAGGCGTTATGAACTCTCAGGGCTGTCGGGCACCTTGATTTTGCGTGGTCCGGATTTGATCGGTTTTTTTGCTGCAGCGGCAATGCCGCGAATCATGCCGTTGAAGACAAAAAAATGAAAAGGGGTGACCATATACCAGTAGAGCAGACCAAGTAATCCTCTGGGTAAAAAGCGGGCCGTTTGCTGCAGGGTCGTTGTGCCATTGTTCTGCTCTATCAATCGGAAGGAGAGGGTCGCTTTGCCCGGCAGTTTCATTTCAGCAATCAGCAGCAACTGCTGTTGCGGCTTGATCGCCAGAACCCGCCAGAAATCAACGACATCACCAGGGTAGAGAACGGCGGCGCTGCGCCGCCCACGCTGCAAACCGACGCCGCCGCCCAGGCGGTCGATCAGTCCGCGCAGTTGCCACAGCCAGTTGGCATAGTAGTAGCCGACGTCGCCGCCGATAGAGGTGACGGCCGGCCAGATTTCTTCAGCTGGTGCCTCAAGCACCAGTTCGCGCGAATCTTCAAAGGCGCTCCCCCCCGACCAGCTGGGATCACCGGCGCTGCTCCATTCCGCCGGGTGCAGGTTGCCGGAGTCGCTCCAGGTGGTTTCAACCTGTTGCTGGCGAATGCGGTCGAGAGCCAGGCGGATCGCTTTGCGCGCATCAAAGAGTTCCTGGGGTAACAGCTCGGTGATGCTGTTTTCGGTGCACACCACCGGATTGCTGAGTCCTTCTGCCAGGGGGCGGGCGATGGTGGCGGGAACCGGGGTGACCAGGTGAATCCAGTAGGAGCTCAAGCGGGGGGTCAAGAGGGGGATCGGGACGATCAACCGTTTGCGCAGGCCTGCTTCTTCGGCATAGGTTTCCATCAATTCACGATAATTTGTCACCTGCGGCTGACCGATGTCGAAGGTTCTACCGATTGTCTGCGGCTGTTCAAGGCAGCCAATCAGGTAGTACAGGACATTGCGCACACCGATCGGCTGACAGGGGGTACTGACCCAGCGTGGCGTGACCATGACCGGCAGGCGATCGACCAGATAGCGGAGGATCTCAAACGAGGCACTGCCGGAACCGATGATCATCGCTGCGCGCAGGATGGTGACCGGCACCTTCCCCTGACGCAGGTAATCGCCGACTTCGGTACGTGACTGCAGATGATGGCTTAAGGCGGCATTGTCTTCACCCAGTCCGCTTAAGTAGATGATTTGTTCCAACCCGGCATGACTTGCGGCATGGGCCATGTTCTCTGCGGCAATTCTGTCGGTGTTGGCAAAATCGCTGACCCCCGGAAGCATGGAGTGAACCAGGTAGTAGGCCGCGCGGCAGTGAGCCGCCGCGGTGATCAGACTGTCAGGATCAAGCACGTCTCCTTTGATAATTTCCAGATTCGCGTGGTTTCCCCAGGGCCGTCCGGCAAGTTTTTTCGGGGTACGGGCCAGGGCTCTGACCCGGTAGCCGGCATCAAGCAGTCGTGGAATCAGACGACCACCAATGTAACCGCTACCGCCGGTGACCAGGATCAGATTGTTGTCAGGGTGACTATTCATGGGTATCTCCTGCGGCCAGGGGGTGATGAGGCTGATTGCCGTATCAAAAAAAACTGGTTAATAGCACTCTGACGTTTCCTGATGAAGATATCCAGGATTGTTTGAGCGCTGTTTTCTGCTAGTATGGGTCAAATGTAACTATCCACCACTGTCCTTGCGCAGGGTTGGGGTTTCTGTGGCAAGGGTGTTTGTCGCCATGGACGGCGACAACAAGCGGTCAGGGATGACGAAAAGCGTCCCTTGACATAGGAACCCCGATCCGGTGCTGAACAGATACGGCCAAATAATAATGTGCCCAGCGAGGAGAGTATAGCATGGACGATAAAAATGATAAGATCCGACTCGGTATCAGTTCCTGTCTGTTGGGAGCTCAGGTGCGTTACGATGGCGGCCACCAGCTTGACCGCTTCCTGCGCGATGTGCTGGGCGACTATGTCGAGTATGTGCCGGTCTGTCCTGAGGTTGAGGTCGGGTTGCCGATTCCGCGGGAAACCTTGCGGCTGGTAGAGAACGCTGAGCAGCAGGTGCGTCTGGTTTTTTCGCGCAGCGGTGAGGATATCACCGAGCGGATGGAAGGCTGGGCGCGCGAGCGTGTCAGACAATTGGAAAAAGAACAGCTCGACGGTTTTGTCTTTAAGGCAAAGTCACCCAGCAGCGGGATGGAGCGGGTCAAGCTCTATGATCGTAACGGGGTGCCGAAAAAGGTCGGGGTCGGGGTCTTTGCCCGCCACTTCATGGAGCATTTTCCCCTGCTGCCGGTTGAAGAAGATGGGCGTCTGAATGATCCACGCCTGCGGGAGAATTTTATCACCGCGATTTTTGTCCTCAAGCGCTGGCGCCAGATGCTTGCTGCGGGCTTCAGCCTTGGCCGGCTGGTGGAGTTTCACACCCGTCATAAACTATTGATCATGGCGCACAGCCCGCAGCACTACCGGCAAATGGGTAAGCTGGTAGCAGCGGGGCGGGATCATTCCCTGGTCGAGCTGCGTGAGAACTATCTGGCCGAGTTAATGACCGCCCTGCGCCTGAAAACCACGGTGAAAAAACAGGTCAATGTCATGCAGCATATTCTCGGTTATTTCAAGCGCCAGCTTGCTGCCGATGAAAAACAGGAAGTACTCGAACTGATGGAAAATTACCGTCAGGGGTTGGTGCCCTTGATCGTGCCTTTGACCCTGCTTAATCACTTTATCCGCAAGTATGATCAGCCCTATTTGCGCCAGCAATACTATCTGAACCCGCATCCCAAGGAGCTGAAGCTGCTCAACCAGATCTAGTACCCTGTAACCCATAATCTATCGCATCTTGCTTGTCTTTTGACGCGTCAACTGCGTTATGACCGAAGCTGATTAGCTATAGCTAGGCAGCATCGGTCATGCCTTGTTGACTCGCCAAAATCCTGCGCAATCTTTGCGACATTTTATGAGTTACAGGGCACTATGGTTTCAGCCGAGGGACAATTCGATTTTGGGTGGATCGCTCAGGGCCTTTTTTACCGAACACTGGTCGATACTGCGCAGGATGGCCTGCTGGTACTTTTCCGGAAAATCGGTGGGCAGGCTCAGTGTCATCCTGATAGTTTCCAATCGCCGGGTGTCGGGGTGGCGCTCTATATCCAGCGCAATGGCCAGTCCCTCGGTCGGGAGCTGACGCTGCTGGCAGAAGCGCAGGGCATAAAAGCCGGCGCAGGTCGCTACCGAGCTCAAAAAGAGATCGTAAGGGGAGGGCGCGGCATGGCTGCCGCCATCCTCCGGCGGTTGGTCGGTGAGAATATCAAAGGAACCGACACGGGCGGCGACCTGAACGCCGCCGGGAAAATTGACGTCAACTGTAGCCATAATCAACGACTCCTGCTAGCAATGTGGTATTGAGTATCCCAGCTTACTCCAGCAGTTGCTGCATCTGCTGAAAAAACTGGTTGGCGCTTTTTTCCTGCTGTTCTTCCCCGCCGTCGGCCGGCGTACCTGCCAGACGGGTAGCCACCAGCTGTTGCGGCAGTTCTGCCAGAAAGCGGCTTGGTTCACGCAGTTCCAGCTTGCCGTGCTTACGACGCTGACGGGCACCAAGCAGCACCAGCCGTTGCTCGGCGCGGGTAATACCAACATAGCAGAGTCGCCGCTCCTCGTCGATATCACAGCTGACATCCAGGGACTTTTTGTGTGGCAAAAAGCCTTCCTCCATTCCTGTCAGAAAAACCACCGGAAACTCCAGTCCCTTGCTTGAGTGCAGACTCATCAGCGTCACCGTGTTGCCGGACAGCAATTTTTCCTTATCGTCCTTGCCGGCGGGATCAGCATCGAGCAGGGAGATGGCATCGACAAAGCCGGCAAGGCTGGGACGTTCATTTCGTTCAATATAAGCGCCCAGAGAGTTGAGGATTTCGTTCTGGTTTTCAACCCGGCGTTGGGCGATTTGGGGGTCTTTTTCCTGGCGATAGATTTCATCAGCCAGCTTCAGCTCGTTCAGTAGATCGCGCAGGGTGTCGAGCAGGCGCAACGGGTTCTTGAACTTGCGCTGATAGTTGTTGATCAGCGCGACAAACTCTGCAATGGCGGTCAGGGTCTTTTGCCCCATACCGTCAAACTGTTCCGGTTGCTGCAGGAGTTTCCAAATACCGGCGTTCTGTTCAGCTGATCGGCGGATGATCTGATCGATGCTGTTTTCGCCGATCCCGCGCTTGGGATAGTTGATAATCCGCAGCAGGTTGACTTCGTCAGCGGGATTGAGGATGGTGCGCAGATAGGCAACCAGATCACGGATCTCCTTGCGGTCGAAAAACTGCTGACCCCCAATCAGGACGTAGGGGATGTTGTCGTAGCGTAGCTGTTCCTCGAAGGCGCGGGATTGGGTGTTGGTGCGATAGAGGATGGAAAAATCGCTGAATTTCCGCTGATGACGAAAGCTTTCGGCATGGATCAGTTCGACCACCTGACGTGCTTCGTCCTCACTATCCTCGCAGCGCAGATACTCGATTTCGTGCCCCGCCGGGCTACTGGTCCAGAGGGTTTTGGGACGGCGCTGGCGGTTGTTGGCAATCAGGTGGTTGGCGGCCGCCAGGATATTGCCGCTGGAACGATAGTTCTGCTCCAGCTTAATGATCTGCGTGCCGGGAAAGTCCTTCTCAAAATCGAGGATATTGCTGATATCGGCACCACGAAAGGCGTAGATAGACTGATCATCATCACCTACGACACAGAGGTTTTTATGCCCGCCGGCCAGCAGCTTGAGCAGTTGATACTGGACCGGGTTGGTGTCCTGATATTCGTCGACCATCTGATAGGCAAAACGCTGCTGGTAGTGCACCAGAAGCTCGTTTTGATCCTCGAGCAGGCGGACCGTTAACAGCAGCAGATCGTCAAAATCAACGGCATTGTAGGCTTTGAGAGCTTTTTGATAGCGGGGGTAAATAGTGGCGACCAGATGTGAGAGGGGATCACGCAGGTTGGGTTGATACCGGCCGGCGTCAATCAGGCGATTCTTGGCCGCCGAAATCCGCCAGATAATCTGTTCCGCATCGCGGTTGCTGCTGTCCGCCCCGGCCTCGCGCAGCAACTCACGGATCAGCCGCAGTTGGTCGCTGCTGGCATAGATGGAAAAATTACGTTTAAAGCCGAGGCGATCGATGTGGCTTTTGAGAATCTGCACGCCGAGGGAATGGAAGGTGGATATGGTCATCCCCTTGACGGCGTGACGGCCGGTCATCTCCTTCACGCGTTCACGCATCTCGCGCGCCGCCTTGTTGGTAAAGGTCACCGCCAGGATCTGTTCAGGACTGGTGCCCTGCTTCACCAGGTGGGCAATACGGCAGGTAATGACCCGGGTTTTACCCGAGCCGGCGCCGGCCAGCAGTAGCAATGGGCCGGTACCGTGGATCACGGCCTGACGTTGTTGTGGGTTGAGCTGGTTCAGATCGAACATGATGATTGGCCTGCCGGGTCAAATAGTGGACCTATCTGATACCCGAGAACGCCCTGCGGGTCAAGGGGATGGTCACCAGTGAAGTGACGGAAGATTGATTGAAGTATGAGAATAAAATGGAATCTTGAGGTAAGCAGTTGATTCTTGCAAATGCTTCTGCTAAATTGCGCGCCATGTTTCGAATGGCAATAGTAATTATCAGCATACTCTGGGCTTCACTGCTGTTGATTTCCTGGAGCGGGGCGACCCCCGAACCAGACAGATCCACAGTGGTAACTACCACCAGCAACCCGGCCTGAAGGTTTCATCCTTTGTGGCACGGGACTGCGTCTTTGTTTTTTACAAATTGCAGGTACGGGATACTGTACCTGGGAAATGACTCCCCTGGCGGGTTCCCCGCCGTTCAAGCTCCGCCCCGATCGCATTGAGTACCTCCCATTTATTGAGTGACCACAATGGCGCCAGTAACAGTTCACGCGGGCCATCGCCGGTCAGACGCTGAATCAGGGTGTGGGGCGGCAGGCATTCAATGACATCGACCACCAGCCGGACATAGTCCTCCATCGTCAGGGTGTTAATCTCTCCGGCCAGATAACTGTCGCCCAAGGGTGTGCCACGTAAAACGTGGAGCAGGTGGAGTTTGATGCCGTCAACCCCGAGTCCGGCCATTTCCCGAGCAGTCTGCAGGATATCGTCACGGCTTTCACCGGGCAGACCGATAATCAGATGAACGCAGATGCGCAGGCCGCGCGCTTTGGCGCGCCGATAGGCATCGAGGAAGCAGGCATAGTCGTGACCACGACCGAGATAGTCAAGGGTCCGGTCGTGACAGCTCTGCAGGCCCAGCTCAAGCCAGAAATAGGTGCGTCGATGATATTCGGCCAGCAGATCCAGTACTTCATCATCAACGCAGTCGGGACGCGTGCCGACCGCCAGCCCTACCACTTTGCTGACATTCAAGGCCTGATCGTAACACTGCCGTAGTTGGGCAAGCGGGGCAAAGGTGTTGGAATAGGGTTGAAAATAGGCAATAAACCACTTGGCCCGGTATTTACGCTGCATCAACTCCTGGGCCAGCTCAAGTTGCTGCGCAATGCCGACTTGACGGGCAATGCCCACCGCCGCCGAGCCGGAGCTGTCACAAAAGATGCAGCCGTGACTGTCGCGCCCGTTGGTGCGATTGGGGCAGCCAAAGCCGGCATCAACAGAAATTTTGTGAACCCGTCCACCGAAGCGATGTTTAAGGTAGGTTGAGTAAAGGAGCATTTTTTCTTTGCGCATGGCGCAACTATGCCAGCCCCGTCAGGTCAGGGCAAGGCGTTAATGGTAGAATAATGACAGAATAAATATGTGGGGATTAAGTGACATCCCGGGGGGAAAATTGTTACACTGTGCACCGGTAACCTTGATAGGATATGAATACCAAGGGTGCCCGATGTTTATCTAACAACATGTCGTGGCTTCAATGGACTGATTCTTCGTTGCCTGTGTGAATCACTTCACCGCTTCATGCGCCAACCTCTGGTTGCAAAAGGACTGACATGGCTTCCCCTGACACTTCTATGAACTCCCCTGCACAACTTAAAGTCTGCATTCTCTGGCATATGCATCAGCCTGACTACCGTGATCCGGTCGGTGGCCAGACCCTGCTTCCCTGGACCTGGCTGCATGGTTTGAAAGATTATGGCGAAATGCTCGAAACCGTGGCCCAAACCAAGGCCAGGGTGACGGTTAATCTGGTTCCCTCTCTGCTGGAGCAACTTGAACGCTATGCCGGTGGCAAGGATCAGGACCGTTGGCTTGAACTCATTGCCCGACCGGCCGACAAACTATCGGATGCAGAGCGGCAATTTGTGGTTGAGCAATTCTTTTCTGTTAATATCGAGACCCAGATTCTGCCTAACCACCGTTACCATCAACTCTATCTGCAGCGCGGGACTCTGGAGCCGCGGGCCGAGAGCTTCAGCCATCAGGATATTCTCGATCTGCAGGTCTGTTTTCTGCTTGCCTGGACCGGCTACCATCTGCGCCGGCGCTCATCTCTGGTCAGTGCGTTACTTGAGCGCGGGGGCCTTTATCATGAAGAGCAAAAACAGCAGTTGCTGTTGGTATGTCATGAGGAGATCGCCCGCATTATCGATTTTCACCGGGAACTGGAAGCGAGCGGACTGATCGAAATTACCATCACCCCTTACGCTCATCCGATTCTGCCCCTGTTATGTAATCTGCAAAGCGCCTGGGAACCATCACCTGGATTACCGTTGCCGGCGGCTGATTTTCGCCATCCGGAAGATGCGCGTTTGCAGGTACGTGAAGGATTGCGCACCGCAGAGCGGTTTTTTGGCAAACGTCGCCGTGGCATGTGGCCGGCAGAGGGTGGCGTAAGTCATGAAGCGGCGGTGCTGATGCAGGAAGAGGGGGCCTTGTGGGCAGCGACCGATGAAGACATCCTGGCGCGTAGCCTGGATGGCGGTCTGCGTGATCGCAGTCGACTCTATCGATTTTATGAGTATGAGGGATTGCCCCTTGTCTTCCGCGATCGCGAATTGTCTGATCGTGTCGGCTTTCTTTACGCCACCTGGAAGCCCTCTGAAGCGGTAGCTGATATCCAGCAGCGCCTGCGCCAGATTGCCCGTATGGCACCCGACGGGACGGTGGCCATCATCCTTGATGGTGAAAACTGCTGGGAACGCTATGTGGATAATGGATATCCTTTTTTGCGCGATCTTTATCAGATGCTTGCTCAGGACGATCAGCTTGTTATGACCACTATTGGCGAGGCCCTGGAGCAGAACACCCCGGAACCTTTAACGCGGCTGGCAGCCGGTTCCTGGATCCGTTCAGACTTTACCACCTGGATCGGCCACCCCGAAGACAATGTTGCCTGGCAGCTGCTCTATCAGGCGCGCCGCGATTGTATTACCACCGAGGTGACTGATGCCCTGGCTAACCCGCAGGAGCCGTTGAGTGATCTTGTGCAGGAGTTGCTGCGGGCGGAAGGCAGTGATTGGTTCTGGTGGTTCGGTGATGAGCATTCAAGCTTGCAGGCCGATATTTTTGACCGCCTGTTTCGTCTGCATCTGGAGGGGATGTATCACCTCAAGGGATTGCCGGTACCGGCTAACCTGCAACAGCGAATCAAGCCCGGTGTGAGTACAGTCACCGGAGGTTATGAGCCATCGGCCTGCTTCACTCCGTCCATTGACGGGCGCATCGGTGATTATTTCGAGTGGCTGGCAACCGGCTGTATCGATCTTGCTGTCGGGGGGGCCATGTACAGCGGGCGCGAAGGCTTGGAACATCTTTATTATGGCTATGATAGTGATCATCTTTATTTTCGTATCGATCAGCCTGATTTGCTCAGGCGTCTGTGCGGTAAAGACGGTTACTTTGAATTGCGCCTGAACGGCAGTGGCATTTTTCATGTCTGTTTCAGTTTTACCGACAACAAGGTTAAGGTCCTGATCGACGGCAAACAGGTGCCCGGTGGGCGCGGAGTTTCTGACAAGATCCTGGAGTTGGCGGTACCGATCGAGTTGCTGCAACTGGAGCAGGGCAAGAGTCTTCGCATCAGTTGTCATGTTATTCGCCAGCAACGGGAGAATGGTCGTTGGCCAACCGAAGGAGATGCGGTTTTATGCTATCGTGGCAGTGCTCTTGATGAAGAAAATTGGTCGGTTTAACCGCCTGAAAGGATAGATAATTTGTCTGAGTTGCGTTGGGATCCATTGAAAAACAGCTGGGTGATCATGACCCTGGGACACAGTCGTCGCCCGCAGGAATTCCTCCAGAAGCGCCAGGGAGACTGTGAGCCGGATAGATACGACTATCAGCGGTTGCAGATGCGGGAGGATAACTGTCCGTTATGCAGCGGCAACGAGGGGCGAACGCCGCCGGAGATTATGGCCTGTCGCCCCCAGGGCAGTGCGCCCAACGAGCCGGGCTGGCAGGTACGGGTGATCCCCAACAAGTTCCCCGCTTTGCGCATCGAGGGTGAGCTTGAGAACCGGCCCGAAGGGCTCTATGATCGCATGAACGGTATCGGCGCCCACGAGCTGATAGTCGAAACTCCGGATCACGGCAAGTCCCTTGCTGATTTGAGTGAGGTCCAGATCACCGAGGTGCTCAAGGTCTATCGTTCACGTATGCTCGATCTGCGTAAGGATAGTCGTTTTCGCTATATCTTTATCTTTAAAAATCATGGGGTAGGAACCTCCTCAAATATTTCACACTCCCACTCCCAGCTGATGGCGGTGCCCCTGGTCCCACCGCTGATTTCCCATGAACTGGAACAATGCCGCAAACATTTTCAGCAAAAAGAGCGCTGTCTGGTGTGCGACCTGATCCGTCAGGAACAACAGCATAAATCCCGGATTGTCCGCGATGATGGTAATTTTATGGTGTATGCACCCTATGCTTCGCGTTTTCCGTTTGAGTTGATGATTGCGCCGCTGGCTCATCATCACGACTTTGCCCAGCAGAGTGATCAGCAGTTGCGCCTGCTGGCGCGTACGCTGCGTGATGTTCTGCAGCGGTTACGCACTGCCCTGCGTGATCCGGCCTATTCGCTGATTCTGCACAGCTCACCGCCACGCCATCCACGTATGGGGCGCCCCGATTACTGGGAATCGCTTCCTTTTGACTATCACTGGCATATCGAGCTGGCTCCCAAACTGACCAGGTTGACCGGGTTTGAGTGGGGCTCCGGGTTCCACATTAATCCGACTCCGCCGGAGGAAGCCGCCGAATTTTTGCGCAGTGCCGAGCCAGGACTATAAATGATGTCAGTACCACCTTTTTCGCAGCGCCACTATCCCCTCGATCTTCATTGCAGCCGTAAAGTCTGGGATGCAACCAATCTGACCAGTTACTTCCGCCACGACCAGCTGCCGGGGCGTACCTTTATGCGTCACCTCCTCGCTGACCACCTGCGTGCTCAGTCTCCACAGGGTATCACCGCCGCTGAACTGGAGCTGCTGGCAACCCTGAATCAGATCCTGCGCGAGGTGGCAACTGATTTTTTACGCCGGCGCGGTTGCCGCTTGACCAGGAATGCTATGGAAATTGGCGACCGTCGTTTGCCAATGCCGGGGCTGAAGACCAGTTTTACCTCTTTTCTCGGTTTTTTCCCGGCGTTGCCCCTGCAATTGGAGCCGATTGATCCAGCTACCTATGTCGAGCAACTCGCTGACCGGGGTGAATGGCTGGATCTGTTACTGGAGTTGGTGCTGCTCTATGTTCAGAGCCACAATCCGGCCCTGACCGGCGCACATCCCCTGTTTGCCGAAGAAGAGCAGCAGCTGCGCCGCATCAGCGCCTACGAGCAGCAGTTGACCTTGCTTGATCAGGCTCTGCCGGTCCTTGATGATGGCTATGCAGCTGCGCCGCAGACCCTGCTGGCACGGTTGCTCGAGCCGTTGCGCAAAGGCAAGGATCTCTACACCCAGGTGCAGTTGTTGCGCGATGCCTGGGCCGATCTGTTGCCACCGGAACTGCTGGCGCGGATCGGAGTGGCGATCCAGCAGTTTGAGGTTGAAGGGCACAAACCGGGCTTTCCCGGCCCGCCTGACACCACGCCGCTTGATCCGGCCGCCTTTGGCGATCATGAATATGCCAGCTTTACTGTCGATCTGGCGTGGATGCCGCGGGCGGTGTTGCTCGCCAAATCCGCTTACGTCTGGCTTGAGCAACTGTCACGACGCTATCAACGGCCGATTTATACCCTTGACCGGATCCCCGATGAGGAACTCGATTCGTTGGTGGAATATGGTTTTACCAGTCTCTGGTTGATCGGTATCTGGAAACGTTCCCAGGCTTCCTTGAAGGTAAAAAATCTCTGCGGCCAACAGGATGTCGCCGCTTCGGCCTATGCGATTGATGACTATGTCATCGATGACAAACTTGGTGGTGAGCCGGCGTTTGAGCAGTTGCGCAACCGCTGTCTGCAGCGTGGCCTCGATCTGGCTTGTGATGTGGTCACCAACCACACCGGGATTGAGTCGGCCTGGTTGCGCGAGCATCCTGACTGGTTTGTCCAGTTATCCTATCCTCCCTATCCCGGTTATCGCTTTACCGGTCCAGATTTGAGCAGCAGTCCGGATTACAGCATTCAGATCGAAGATGGTTATTACGATCACTCCGAAGCAGCGGTTGTCTGTCGTTACCAGCAGCGTCAGAGCGGCGAGGTGCGCTACATCTACCACGGCAACGACGGTACCCATCTGCCGTGGAATGATACGGTACAGCTTAACTACCTGCTCCCGGACATGCGTGAAGCGATGATTCAGCTCATCATCCGCGTGGCCAGGCGTTTTCGGATTATCCGGTTTGACGCCGCCATGACCTTGGCCAAACGTCATTTTCAGCGCCTCTGGTACCCGTTGCCGGGTGCCGCCGGGGGAGTGCCGTCACGCAGCGATCACGCCTTGACTCAGCAGGAATTCAATCGCTATTTTCCGGTCGAATTCTGGCGTGAACTGGTCGATCGGGTGCAGCTTGAAGCGCCCGATACCCTGCTGGTGGCCGAAGCCTTCTGGCTGATGGAAGGGTATTTTGTCCGCACCCTGGGGATGCATCGGGTTTACAACAGTGCCTTCATGAATATGCTGAAGCAGGAGGAAAATGCCAAGTATCGTCAGACCATCAAGAATATCCTGGTGTTTGACCCGGCAATCCTCCAGCGCTTTGTCAATTTCATGAGCAACCCTGATGAGGAACCGGCGATTGAGCAGTTCGGTGATGGCGACAAGTATTTCTGTGTCGCCACGATGCTCGCCACCATGCCCGGTCTGCCGATGTTCGGCCATGGACAGATTGAAGGGCTGCGCGAAAAATACGGGATGGAGTATCTGGCCCCACGCTGGGATGAACCGGTCGACAAGCCGTTACTTGAGCGCCATCGGCTAAGTATTTTCCCCCTGCTGCGTCAACGTGCCCTGTTCAGTGGTGCGGAAGCCTTTCAACTGTACGATTTTGAATCGGTTTACGGGGTCGAAGAGGATGTGTTCGTTTATAGTAACCAGCTTAAAGATCGCCGGGTGTTGGTGATCTGTAATAATTCGGCCAAGAGCATTGCTGGTCGCATCGGTGCCCCGGTCGCCATGGCCGGACGCGCCGGACGGGATCTGCTTAGTGCCTGCGCCATCGACTGCAACAGTGATTTTGTGGTGCTGAGTGATCTGACCGACAACATCCAGTATCTGCAACCGGCAGCTTCCTTGCGCCAGGGAGGCGATTTTACCCTCGCGCCCTACAGTGTTCGGGTGATTGGCAGTTTTGTCCCGCACCAGGACGAGGACGGGCGCTGGCAGCGCCTTTGGCAGCAGTACGGTGATCGCGGCGTACGTCACCTGTGGCTCGAGCATGATGGACTGTTGCTTGAAAAAAGCTGGCCGCTGCTAAGTGAGCTGCTGGCTCTGTCCCAGCCCCGGCGGGCACGCCGGCAGGTCGGTCAGGTGCTGACCAACCTGGCATCAATCTACAGGGCCAGGCCCCTTGACAATATGCCACCGGACTATGTCCTCGAAGTACTGACGCGAGGGCGTTATCCTGATCTGCCCCGGCAGCAGGAAGGTTATGGCGAACTGGCCTGGTACCTTGATCGTGCTGCTACGGCTGATGGCTGGTTCCGGCTGTTTGACCGGATCTGCAACCGCTACTCATTGCGGCCATTACTCGGTTGTCACTACTACGACTACAGCGACTGGTGTGTTCATCAGGATCTGGAGCGTTTCTGCCTGGTTCTGCTCAGCTACCAGCTGTTCCGGGAGCGGGATCTGATCACCACCGAGCCGAAGGTCATGATTGACCGTACGATTGAGTTGCTGCGCGCCGTTGCTACATTACAACGTCAGGCGGCCAGGGCCCGCTATCGGGTTGATCAGTTACTGGCGCAACTGGATCCGCGGCCACCATTGGAGGAGCCGCTGCCGGCCCGGGCCGACGGCCTGAAGATTCTCTTTGTTGCCTCCGAAGCAACCCCTTTTGCCAAGTCGGGGGGACTGGCCGATGTCGCCGGTTCCTTGCCACGGGCCCTGCGCCTGCTGGGCCACGATGTCCAGGTGGTCATCCCTGCCTATCCCCAGATTGACAATGCGCCGGTGATTCCCCGCAAGGCGCCGCAGAGTGTTGAAATTGTCATGGAAGGGGTGCCACGCCGCGCCAGCCTCAAACAGGCGGTTTACGATGGCGTACCCTACTGGTTCATCGATACCCCTGAGCTGTATCAGCGCGATGGTCTTTACTCCGGCCCCGCTGGTGATTATCCCGATAACGGCATGCGCTTCGGGTTTTTCTGTCGCGCCCTGCTGGAGCTTGCCCGAACCCTCAAATTCCCACCGGACATCATCCACCTGCATGACTGGCAGACCGGGTTGGTACCGGTGTTGCTGAAGACCAGCTATGCCGGCGATCCGTTCTTTGCTCCCACCAGGACCCTGCTGACCGTTCACAATCTGGGCTACCACGGCACCTTTCCCTTCTCCCTGCTGCGGCAACTTGAGCTGCCGGGGTATCTGACCAACCCGGCGGCGCTGGAATATTACGGCAACCTGTCGCTGCTCAAAGGAGGGATTGTCTTTTCCGACCTGGTCA
This sequence comes from Pelovirga sp., assembly GCA_046482365.1. Lineage (GTDB taxonomy): Bacteria > Desulfobacterota > Desulfuromonadia > Desulfuromonadales > Geopsychrobacteraceae > Pelovirga. The sequence continues at coordinate 23,833 of JAWOFG010000055.1, forward strand.
ACACGGTGTCGCCGACCTACTGTCGTGAAATCCAGACGGTAGAGCAGGGCTACGGCCTCGATGGTCTGTTGCGCGAGCGTAGTGCGCATCTCCACGGCATTCTCAATGGCCTTGATGAGCAGATCTGGAACCCCGCGCAGGATACCGCTCTGCCGCATCATTACAGCCCGCGTCAGCTCAAGAACAAGCAGAAATGCAAAGCCTTGCTGCAGCAGGAGCTGGGTCTGGAGGTGCGCGCCGATGTGCCGCTGGTGGTGGTGATCAGTCGTCTTGATCGCCAGAAAGGGATCAACCTGATCGAGACCATCTGGCCGCAATTGCTCGAACGCCCCTTACAGTTTGCCCTGCTCGGCTCGGGCACCCCGGAGAATATGCGTTTCTGGCAGGAACGTCAGGGTTTAAACCCCGACCAGGTTTCGATTAATCTGACCTTCAATGAGGGGTTGTCGCGGCGACTGTATGCGGCGGCGGATATGCTACTGGTGCCGAGTCTGTATGAACCTTGCGGTCTGACCCAGATGATTGCCCTGAAATACGGCGCTTTACCGTTGGCACGCCGTACCGGCGGGTTGGCCGACACGGTTGTTGATATTGACGAGCATCCCGCCGTCGGCAACGGTTTTTCTTTTGATGATTTTGACCCCTGGCTGTTGCTGGCTACTATTGATCGAGCCTTGCACTATTACCACCAGCCTCAAACCTGGGGGAAGCTGGTCAAGCGTGGCATGCAGCAGGATTTCAGCTGGGTGCCATCGGCCCAGGAATACCTCAAACTCTATCGTCATATGATCGGTCTGTCGGCTACCCAGGAGGAAACAAAGGACTAGGATATGGGCTACGTGGCAAAAGGCGCGTTTTGGATCGGGGTCTATCTGCTCTTGATACTGGCCCCGCTGGCGATCTTGCTGATCGAACCGGTGCCCCCCGGTAATGGCTTCTGGTGGGATGTTTCTCTGGGTCTGGGTTTTGCCGGCACTGCTATGATGGGGATACTTTTTCTGCAAACGGCCAGGTTTCGCCGCGTTTCAGCGCCCTTTGGTATCGATATTATCTACTACTTTCACCGTCAGGTAGCGTTGATTGCGGTTCTCTTTATTATTACCCACCCGATTATTCTGCTGATTCTCAAACCGCAACTTATTGATCTCTTCAAACCGGGGGTGGCCCCCGCCCATCTGTGGGGCGCGGTTGTCTCCACCCTGGCGCTGCTGACCCTGGTGGTGACATCGATCTGGCGCAAGCAACTCAATCTCGATTATGACCGGTGGCGGATAATGCACGCGCTGCTGGCGGTGCTGGCTTTGGGTCTGGCGATCTGGCACGTGCTGGGTGTCGGCCATTATGTCGACACACCCTGGCGCAAACAATTGTGGGGCACATTTTCCCTGTCCTGGTTGCTGCTGCTGGTGTATGTGCGGCTCTATAAGCCGTTGCAGCAGCTGCGCCACCCCTATCGAGTGATCGATTTAAAAGAGGAAAAGGCGGACAGTTGGAGCCTGACCATCGAACCGGATGGTCACCCCGGATTGCGTTTTTTGCCGGGACAATTTGCCTGGCTGACCCTGGGCAGTTCCCCCTTTGCCCTCAAGGAACACCCGTTTTCCTTTGCCGGCAGCGCCGAGAAGGTTCCAACCCTGACCTTCACGATTAAAGAACTGGGTGATTTCAGCAGCAGTATCAAGTACGTAAAACCCGGACAGACCGCTTATCTTGATGGCCCCTATGGCGCTTTTAGCCCTGACCGGATGGCGGCCGGTGGTTTTGTCCTGATTGCCGGCGGAATCGGCATCGCACCGATGATGTCAGTACTGCGAACCTTTGCCGATCGTCGGGAACAACGTCCGCTCAAGCTGCTTTATGCCTATAATACCTGGGATCGGCTGACCTTTCGGGAGGAACTGCAGGAGCTGGAACAACGGCTTGATCTGGAAATTATCTGGTTGTTAAAAGACCCTCCCCCGAACTGGGAAGGTGAAACCGGGCTGGTAACTGCCGATCTACTGCAACGGAGACTGCCGCTGGCGGACCCCGAACAGTCCTACCTTATTTGCGGACCGGTAAAAATGATCGAACTGACAGAAAAACTTCTGCACCAGGGCGGGGTTTCGTTGGCGCGGATACATACGGAACTGTTTGATATGGTATAATGTCTAAGAGTAAGGAGTAAGCGTATGAGACTTCTGTTTGCCAACCTGCTGGCCTGGGTGACCGGTGCGCTTATCGTGATGATGGTGCTCCTGTTTGCCTGGCTGCAGAATGGATAATGCGATGATAGAGGCCCGACTCTACAATAAACGCTCAAACAATCAGGTTGCCTGCCGCCTGTGTGCCCATTTTTGCTTGATTAACTGTGGCGAGCGTGGCCGTTGTGGAGTGCGTGAAAATCGTGATGGAATTCTCTATTCCCTGGTTTACGGGCATACCATCGCTCACCATGTTGATCCCATCGAAAAAAAACCCCTGTATCATTTTTATCCCGGCAGCCGCTCCTTCTCCATCGCGACTCCCGGCTGCAACATGCACTGTCACTGGTGCCAGAATGCCGGGATCTCCCAGATCCCTCGTGACTTGAAATTTCCTGTCGGTGATGCCATGTCGCCGGAGCAGATTATCGTTGCTGCCCAACAGAGCGACAGTCGTTCCATCGCCTACACCTATACCGAACCGACGATTTTTTTCGAGTACAGCTTCGACACGGCCCGTCTTGCCCATGATGCTGGTCTGGCCAATGTCTATGTCAGTAATGGCTATATGACAGCAGAGATGCTTGAGCTGGTTCATCCATACCTTGATGCAGCCAACATCGACCTCAAATCCTTCCGTGATCCAACCTATCGCAAATATGCGGGTGCTCGCTTACAGCCGGTGCTCGACAGTCTCAAACGCTTGCATGATCTTGGTGTCTGGCTCGAAGTCACCACCCTGGTCATTCCGGGGGTCAATGATGATCCGCAGGAACTTAAAGAACTGGCAGAATTTATCGTCACTGAATTAGGTCCAGATACCCCCTGGCATGTCAGCCGCTTCTATCCCCAATACAAGCTGAATCACCTCCCACCAACCCCACCGGCAACCATCAACCGGGTGGTGGAGACAGGACAAGCGGCCGGGCTGAACTATATCTATGTCGGTAATCTGGGAGAAGATGGCAATACCCTCTGCCCCGGTTGCGCTGCTATCCTGATCCAGCGCCGGGGATATGACCTCCGGCGCAACCGGATTACCGAAGAAAGTTGCTGCCCTGGCTGCGGTCATCAAATAGCCGGACGGGGGATGGCTGGGCGATAGGGTGGGAGTATCCAGAAAGTTTTAACAGCTGGTCCGTTTATTTACCTCAAAATTAATCTGCACTACAGTCATCCTTCATCGGCTCCTCAGCGCTATTTTAAATGGTGCGCAGGTTGGTTGGGTTGAAAATTTGATTTCACTGACCATCACCGCCCAGCAGTTTCCTGTCAGGGGTTAAGGTCATTGAACATTTGTCACAGGGTATCACCTGAGTTAAGCTCATGGTGATTGATGTTGTGTTGATAAACAACGCGAGTGGTTACTGCGTTGTTCATCAGTCTGAACCATGTTTTTTCAAGGAGGCCGGCCAGATATGACAAATCCGCGCCATTATCTCTATCTGACGATCATCTATCTGGGAATTGTCACAGGCGTTTGTGTCTTTCTGTGGCCCTCGCTGCAAGCGGCATTTATGACAAACTGGGGATTTAATTCCCTGATTGTTGCTGCACTTTGTGTCGGGATCGGCATCAATATTTACCAGATATTACGACTGGAACCGGAGATTCGCTGGATCAAGATCTTTCGTACCGGACGTCCCGGGCTTTCCATGGCCGATCCACCGGTTCTATTGGCGCCTTTGTCAAAGCATCTCGAGCAGATTCATCGCGATAAGTTCAGGTTGTCCGCTCTGGCCCTGACAACCGTCTTGGATGGGATCCGCGGCCATCTGGATGAATCCCGGGAAATTTCCCGCTATATGATCAGCTTACTGGTTTTTCTGGGTCTGTTGGGGACCTTCTGGGGGTTGTTGCAGACGATCAGTACCGTCGGTCAGGTCATTCATGGTCTTGATGTCGGTTCGCAGGATTTTGTTCAGGTTTTTTCCAGCCTGAAAGAAGGACTCGAAAAACCCCTGCAGGGAATGGGCACCGCTTTTAGTTCATCACTTTTTGGTCTGGGTGGATCCTTGGTGTTGGGATTTGTCGACATTCAGGCGGGTCATGCCCAGAACCGCTTTTTCAACGAGATGGAAGAGTGGTTAACCGGGGTTACCCATCTGGTTGAGGTTGATGAACATAGCGGAAAAGATTCAGGTCGGCGGACTACCCCCCAATCCTCATCCGACGAACAATTCGAGTTGCTGATTGACCAGTTGGAAAAAGGTAACCAGTTGATGGCACGCATCCTCCACCAGCAGAATAAATCCGTAGAAAAACCCCCTGTTGATGCATCCTGATCGGAGCCGGGCATGAGAGGCAGATCACGGAGATCCTCCAACTATATATCGGCCTGGCCGGGTTTTGTCGATGTCCTGTCGGCACTGCTGATGGTGGTTATTTTTGTTTTGATGATCTTTACCCTGGCCCAATTTATGCTCAGCGAAACCCTTTTTGGACAGAAGCAGGAACTGACGACCTTGCATGGTCAGATCAATGAACTGACCGAACTGCTTGGTCTTGAAAAAGAAAAAAGTGCTCTTTTGTCCACTGACGTCAGCCGTTTGGCAGATACGATCAGCGGGCTGACAAGCGAGAAAGAACGACTGCAGAGCACGGTTGCCGATTTCGAGGTCAAGGCCCGTCATGACGCCGAGCAGATTAAGGAGCAGATGCTGCTGACTGCCAGTCTGCAGGAGGATATCAATGCACTACGTCAGGTCAGGGATCAACTCGAAGAGCGTGTCACAGAATTAGCGGCGGCAATCACTGACAAAGATGAGCGTATTGGGACCTTGCGTGATCGATCAAAAGCCCTCGAATTTCAACTCGCGGATCAGGCGGAAACAACCATGCTGGCACAGCGACAGATTGAACAGCAGGATGTCCGGATACAGGCATTGACTGCCGTGCTCGACTCGCAGCAGGAGGCTCTGGCGGGTGAACGCCAGTTGACTGCGGCGGCCCGCGCCGAAGTGACACTGCTGACCGATCAAATCACGCGGTTGCAGGCTCAACTCAGGCAGATCAGTAATGCGCTGGATTTGGCGGAGAGCGAAAAAGAACAGCAGGATGAGACAATCGCCGAATTGGGCAAGCAGCTGAATATTGCGTTGGCCCGCAAAGTAGGTGAATTGGAGAAATACCGTTCTGAGTTTTTTGCGCAGCTGCAACAGGTTCTGGGTGATCGACCGGAGTTTCAGATTCAGGGGGATCGTTTCGTTCTACAGGCCGGAATCCTGTTTGAATCGGGATCTGCGGACCTTGGGGCGGCAGGAGGCAATCATCTGGATGCTCTGGCTGCCATCTTGCTGCAGATCGCTCAGGAGATGCCGAGCGATCTCAACTGGATTTTACGGATTGACGGTCACACCGACCGGGTCCCCATCCGCACCGCAGCCTTTACCTCCAATTGGGAGCTTTCAACTGCCCGTGCCCTTGCTGTTGTTAAGCATCTGGCTTCAAAGGGGGTCCCCGAACAGCGCATGGCAGCTGCCGGCTTCAGCAAATTTCATCCCCTTGACCCCGCAGATACACCCGAGGCCTATCAGAAGAACCGGCGGATTGAAATCAAGCTGACGAGTCAGTAGCGACATCAAACGGTTCAGATCTTGGTCCGGCGCTGTTGGCTTTGTGGGTGATAGGCAGGAATCCAGGTAACCACGGGCTGCCCCTAAACCTTCTTCAACCGCTCCAGGTATTCCTCCCATTCCAGCGGTAGTAGATCCCTCTTCTGGTTGTTGCACTCTTTACACGCCGGAACGCAGTTGCCCCTGGTGCTGCGGCCGCCACGGGTAATGGGGACAATATGGTCAAGGGTGAGTTCTTTTGGAGGGAATTGCCGGCCGCAATAGTGACAGATGCCGGTAGCAATGCGGTTCTTCCACCATCCCTGCTTGCGCAGTCCCCGCGCTTTTTCGCGTTCCCGGCGTATTTGCTGCTCATCAATATCCTGATAAAAATCCACTTGTATTGGGCCTTTGTGCTGGTCTGTTATTTCACGCTAGCTGTTCAGCATGATAAAACCAATCTGGCGACCGGTTTTACCATGATCGCGGCGGTAAGAGAAAAACATTTCAGCCTGAGTCAAGGTGCAGTATCCTGACTCTTCGATGTCATCAGGTTTCAGACCGGCCTGTTCCAGTTGCAGACGGCAACTGCGGGCGAGGTTGAGGTGCCAGTGCCCAAGGCTGGTTTCCTGGCTGATTTCGTTCCAGAAACCACTCCCCTGGCGAAAAGCATCACGCACCGGACGGTCAACTTCATAGTTATCGGCACCGATACCGGGGCCAATGGCGGCTACCAGATCCTCCGGGCCGCAGTCAAAGTGGGTCGTCATTGCCTTGATGGTTTTATAAATCAGGCCGCCGGCCGCCCCACGCCAACCGATGTGGATGGCAGCAATAGCCGTCTGTTGCTTGTTCCACAGCAGTAAGGGGTAGCAGTCTGCGGTAAGAATGCCGATCATGATACCAGGTTGATTGGTGACGATCGCATCGACCTCGACCCGGGCAAAATGGCTCAAGTCGAGATTGGCTTCGTCGATCAGCAACAGATCATTGCCATGAACCTGCTTCACCGTCAGCAGTTGATGTAAAGGAAGATCGAATGCGCGGACGAAGGTTGAGCGGTTTCCTTCGACATGAGCTTGAATATCCTCGGTGTTGGTGCCCAGGTTCAGGGAGTGGTAGGGGGGACGACTGACCCCACCGTTACGGGTACTGAAGCCGGCGGTTAGTCCGGTAGCTAGTGCGGCAGGTTGCAGATAGGATATTTTCCCGGTGCGGACCAGTTTCATTACAACAACTCCATAGCAAGATGATGGTAGTACAGATCAGGTCGGGTGGCCGGTTTCGTGGCTTGACGCACCCTGTTGCAGATAGGCGATAATATGACGCAGTGACGCCGGGATGTCACTGCTAAATTCAAGATATTCACCGGTACGTGGGTGAATAAATCCGAGGGTATGGGCGTGCAGGGCCTGACCGGGGAGCTGGCGGATCAACGTTCGTAACTGTTGATCCTTGATGTTGTTAAGCTCCGAACGCCGACCGTAAAGCGGGTCGCCTACCAGGGGGTGGCCGGATTCGCTCAAATGAACGCGAATCTGATGGGTGCGACCAGTTTCCAGCTGCAGGCGGATCAGGCTGAATTTTTCGTTGGAAAAATTCGTGATAACGCACCAGTGAGTGACCGCCCGTTTGCTGTGCCTGGCTTTCGTGCTGAACTTTTTCCGCTGAACCGGGTGACGCCCCAGAGGCTGATCGATGGTACCTTTGCGGGTTGGCAAGTGACCGTGGATCAGGGCGAGATACTCCCGTTTGATGCTGTGCTGGTGAAATTGGGCAGCCAGATGTTGATGGGCCTGATCATTCTTGCTGACGACCAGGACCCCGGAGGTGTCCTTGTCGATGCGATGAACTATGCCGGGACGCAGGGTGCCGCCAATGCCGGCAAGATCGTCGCAATGATGAAGCAGAGCGTTAACCAGGGTGCCGTGAAAGTTTCCTGCGGCCGGATGGACCACCATGCCGGCGGGTTTGTTGATGACGATCAGGTCCTGATCTTCGTAGAGGATATGCAGGGGGATGTCTTCAGCCAGAGCTGCGCTCGGCTCTGGTGGCGGTAGCAGAACCTCAATGGTTTCTCCACCTTTAAGTTTGACGCCGGCTTTGGTTGCCGCGCCATCGCAGGTAACCTGCTGATTGTCGATAAGTTTTTTAAGTTGTGCCCGGCTGATATCGGGCAGGACGTCGGCCAGAAACGCATCGATGCGCTGCGTAGGGGCGTCATAGGGGAATAACAGCTGTCGGGACAGGGTCATTTACCAGATCTGGCTCTCAATTTTCCCGGCCTGTTTGATCATGACATCAACAATAGCACGCTCATAGAGGTGATCACGATTAGCAAGATCAGCCGAAACACGTGAGTAGAAATGTTCGCGCCCTTCTTCCAGTTCGGCATCCATCAGTTCGAAGATATTGTCGCCTTTGATTCCTTCGGCCACCTTGTCCTGATTGTACAGGGCGATATCGGAAACAATCGCTCTAGCCAGACGAAAGGCCAAGTCGGGATTTTCAACTACTCTTGCCATAGATCATGCCTCCTGTGTTGCAGTCAGATGTATCAAGGATTTAATTCTATTAATTTTCACTCTGATTGGCAAGGGTTAAACGGAGAAAATCGTTTTTTGCACCGAGTAGGCGTAAATTTTGTTGCGAAGGTTTTTTTTTATGATAAGATTAACTTAATATCACTTGGCTTTTTTAATGTGCCAAGTCGCAATGTGTCTCCGTGAACAGAGAAGGTAGTTGATGAAGACCCCACTGCCCCACATTAAGGTTCTTTTTGTTGACGATGAACCGGCGTTGCAGGCCTTGGCAGAAGATCTGCTGGTTGAAGAAGGTTGCGAGGTTATTTGTGTTTCCAGCGCTCGTGAGGCCCTTGAATTGTTTGCGCAGCATGGGCAACAGGTTGATCTGGTTGTGACTGACGAGTCGATGCCGGGGATGAGTGGTATCGAACTGGCGCAGCATTTTTTTAAGCTGGACCCCCAGTTGCCGATTATTCTGTGCTCGGGTTATCAGTTAAGCATGGCGGATGAGGGGATTGGGGCAACCAACATCAAAGCCGTTCTCGCCAAAACCGATGTCTTCTTGAAATTACCGGCTACCATTGCAAATATTTTTGCCCAGGATCGGTAATAACCTCCCATATCGTAGTCAACGCAACAACATCACCACTACTACCAAAACTAAAACTACTATAACACCTGTAACCACAGGAACCACCGGCAAATTTTTCCCTGGTTGCCGGTTTGTCTCTGCAGTCGTGAGTTGTCCGACCACGGGAAAGCGTTCAATGACCGAACGGACATGGGGGGCGGTCTTCAGATCTTCAGTTAAATCCTGGCCGGCCTGATGCGCTCCTTCGTGGTTCCCCTGTTGCCAGTGTTTGCTGCTGCTGACATCGTAAATCACGCCGCTTACCGCAACATAGGCCGATGTGCCGTTTTGCCCATCGAAATTTTTCAGTTCGCTTAAGGTCATCCTTGTCTCCTGTCCTGAAATAATGAGCTTTGTTTGTCAGGCTGCTTTTTTATGTCCACTATGATAAACAATGGTACCTTCAAGGGCAAACAGAAGGGTTAAATATTTTAAACAACCATGATGGCGTCGCAAAAAATTCGTCAACTGCTGCGTTGCTCCAATCGTCTCGCGGCTTCGACGTACATAAGTACGCCTCATTGCTCGACAATCGCGCGCCATGCATTTGCCGTTTTTTGCTTAGCCATCGCTGAAATGGCTTTCTGCGAAAGTATCAACCCTCAAAAAAAGGAAAACCGTAATGACAAATGTTTATAAAATTGGATTTATTGGTGGCGGCAACATGGCCGAAGCTTTAATCAAAGGGCTTTTGGCAGGAAAATATCCAGTTGAAAAGCTCGTGGTATCGGAGCCCCTTGAGCACCGGCGAAAGCATTTAGAGGAGGTTTTCGGCGTTACGGTGTTAGCCGATAACCTGCAACTGGTGGATTCCTGTGAGATTGTCGTCCTGGCAATCAAGCCGCAAATTGTCGATGAGGTCCTCAATGATATCGCCGCGACATGGAGCGACAATAAACTGATGGTATCAATCCTTGCCGGAGTAACCTGTGTCAGTATCGAAAGAAAGTTTGGCGGATCGCCACGTGTCGTCCGGGTTATGCCGAACACCCCCGCGTTGGTCGGTGAAGCGGCCAGTGCCATTTGTCGCGGTACCCAGGCTACCAACGAGGACCTGCAGATTGTCCGGGAATTGTTCGAAAGTGTCGGTATGGTACAGTTGATTGATGAGCGTCAGATGGATGCGGCAACGGGTTTGTCCGGATCCGGGCCTGCTTATATCTATACGGTGATTGAAGCTCTAGCCGATGGCGGCGTGCGGGAAGGGTTGCGTCGTGAAGTGGCGCACGCTCTGGCGGTCCAAACGGTTGTCGGTGCGGCGCTGATGGTACGAGAGACCAAAGAACACCCGGCGATTTTACGCGATCAGGTCTGTTCACCCGGCGGTACGGCAATTACCGGTGTCAGTACCCTGGAAAAGAAAGGTTTGCGTACGACGCTGATGGAGGCGGTTTCAGCTTCGGCGGCCCGCTCGCGCGAACTGGGTGGTAATTAGTTTTTTCGGTTTTTAGCCAATGCTTCGGCGCGACTACAGGAACTTTCTGTGAACAGCAGGCTTCCTTTTCATTGTGGGGCCACGTCTAACCCTTGGCACTGCCCTTGGTCTGATCACCTTTATTGCGGCACTGTTCTGTCTGATCCCGCCCCGGGCATTATTTCCTGCCCCCCTGTGAACAACATTAGCCCCCCTGATCGCCACGATAGTGCCGGCTGATCAGCGGTTGCAGCTCCGCATGGACGCCGGGAAAGCCGCAAACCAGGATGCGGTCACGGTAGGGGGAATAGGGGAGTCCCTGCTCATTGCTGACCAGACAGCCACTTTCATCGAGAAACAATAAAGCTGCCGCTACATCATAGGGCTTCAGGTCGCTCTCCCAGAACCCCTGAAGAAATCCGGACGCGAC
>JAWOFG010000205.1:0-3900 GCA_046482365.1 Pelovirga sp.
CCGGGGCTCAACTTCAATCGACCCTTGCCCGCATATTCACAAAGCTTGTAGGCAATATCCAGATCAGGGGCATCTTTAGAGACACCCATGCTGGTACCAACACCAAAACCATCGACGGGGGCGCCGGCAGAAATAAGTTCTGTGATCTTGTCTTCGTTGAGTCCTCCACTGGCAAATATCTCTACCTGGCCCAGCTTTGCCTGATCAAGCAGTGTGCGCACCTGTTTGGACAAGTCGAGCAGATCCCCTGAGTCAAGGCGCACCGCACTGACGTTAAACTGATCGCCCAATATGCCTGCAAGTTCGATAACCCTGCGAACACCCTCCAGGGTGTCGTAGGTATCGACCAGCAGCACCGTTTCCGGGTAGAGACAGGCGAACCGGCGAAACGCTTCTCTTTCATCGTCATGGGCCTGAATATAACTGTGGGCCATGGTCCCGGCGACCGGTACCTGGTAGAGCTTGCCGGCAAGGACATTTGATGTCGCGGCTACACCGCCGATGTGAAATGCTCGCGCTGCCTTGAGAGCAGCATCTATCCCGTGCATTCGCCGAGGACCAAAATCGACCACCGGACGCCCCTGCGCTGCGATCACCATACGCTGAGCTTTGGAACTCAACACGGTCTGAACGTGGATTTGGTTCATAATGAAGGTCTCGATGATTTGTGCTTCCAGTATCGGTGCCACAATTTCCACAATGGGCTCATCGGCAAAGATCGGCGTCCCTTCGGGTACCGCAAAAACCGTTCCGCTGAAACGGAAGTTGCGCAAATGAGCAAGAAAGGAATCTGAAAATTTTTCGAGGGACGCTAGGTAAGCAAGATCATCCTCGTCAAAACGCAGGTTCTCCAGGTAATCGAGAACCGAGTCCAGACCACAGGCCAGCAAAAAATTCCGTTGCGGGGGCAGGCGACGAACGAAGAGGCTGAAAACTGCATCAGCGGTCATCTCCTCGTCAAAGTAGGCCTGGGCCATGGTCAGCTCATAGAGATCGGTAAACAGCCCGAGATGATCCGGCATCCTTTGCCTCCTTGAGATTCTTGAGAACGTCTTCGTAAACACTGACATCTGCATGGTGGAAGAGTACAAAGCGAAAATATTTGACCGATGACAATCGCGGCAAAACACAAATCAGTCATCACATCTACACCAGTCGATTAATTGTCTCCACGACCTTCGCCGACCTGAATGGCTTGGTGATATAGTGATCAGCGCCGACCTGCCTGGCGAGTGACAAGTCTTCCGGATCCTTTCTGGCAGTCAACAAAATCACGGGAATATGGCGGGTCCTGGGGTGGTTTTTTATTTGTTTGCACACCTCAAATCCATCCAATTCAGGCAGCATCACATCGAGCAACACCAGATCAGGAACCACCTCAACCGCAGCTTTTACAGCCGCTCTGCCGTTAGTGACCCCCTCAACGTCATAACCCTTTGAGGTGAGCAGGATGCTTTCAAGTTTCAGCAAGCCCTCGTCGTCTTCGACAATTAAGATTTTTTTTTTCATACCTCTTCCTTCTTTTTATCAGCAACTTCTCCGGCCAACATGATACGACTGCCCACAGCAGGGCAGGCTGACGTCAAGACTGCAAAGTTGTTCAATGTGGAAACGAGATCATCGTCGGGGAAATTTTTGAGAAAAACCTGGAGTCGTGACGCGGGTTTTAATCGCGTCAATCCATTTCACCCTAAGGCCTTACATCTGTAGGCATTAAAAAAAGAAAACAACTGATACCTTCCAGGTGCCGTTGTTGAATCATACCGTCAGCACATCGAGTATTGACATGCTGACGGCGAAAGAGAGGCGTCACCCCGGGCCGCTTTAGTTGTTTGACCTTGACCTCAATGTGTCGGGGAGCTGCCGTCTCTGTTTTGGTTAATTTCAATGTCAGAATGCCATCTTTAAAGCTAAAGTCACCGTCAATTGCAGTCAGGCCGCCAAAGACAGGAATCCTGCCCGCAGGTATCTGATTGGCCGGTGACAAAGCATTCTGAATTTCCTTCTGCCTTCTGGATCGCCCTGACCAGATCTTTCTTGTTTTTCCGTCCAGCAGGCACACCCAGTGAACCAGCCATGGTTTTAATTTGCGTCATTTTCATAGACATCCTCTCGTCTGTTTTAATTTCGATGCGATAACACTGGTAAAAACCCTCATTCCGGCACATTCTGGGTACTATTGTAAAAGAAGAAAGGAGAACTTCAATCACCCGAAAAGGTACAAACATCATTCTTTTGGGTATAATTATCGATACATGTTTCTCTAATGATATTCCCGCGAGATGCCGCAAAGATGAAGATTTTTACCGCAGGACAACGGCCTATCTGTGCGGCAAAAAAAACCTGTTATGCTTAAGGTCTGATCGTTCAACAAAAATCCTTTAGTAGCTCTTGACGCTGGCAGCCGTTCACATCCCGCAGGCTTAATCAGGTAAAGATTCGGGGGAAGGAATTTGTCGATGGGGAAAATAACTATTCTGATCGCAGTTGCCAGCAGAGTCCTGGCTGAAGGACTGGCCCGTGTTGTTGCGGACGAAAAGGACAACTATTGTGTCTGCTTGGCTAGCCTGACGGCTGATCCCAAGGTAGATATTCTTCTTTTTGATGCTCAGCAGGAACTAAAATCATTGCAGGTTCGATTCCCGACGGCAAAACCCTTGCTGATTGATACCGGCCTCAAGGATCAGGAAATCACCCTGCTTTTGACCAGCTATCAAATCCGGGGAGTCATCAGGCCCCAGACAACGCTCAACTTACTGCATAAGGCAATCAGGGTTGTTCATAGAGGAGATCTATGGCTCGGTCACCAGGACCAGGAACTTTTATTGTCGGCGGGGAGGCCCTCAGAAGAAAAGAGCACTATCAGGTCCCTTAGTCCCCAGCAAAGAAAAATCATGACCTTGGCCGGTCAGGGGTTCACAAACAGGGAAATCGGCGCCCAGATCTATCTCAGCGAGCATACGGTAAAAGCACACCTCAGTCGTATTTACAAACTGCTGAAGGTTGGCAACCGGACACAACTGGCCGCGCTGAACAGGGGGTGATTTGGAGCTTCCGACACGGCCGGGGCTGTTCAAAAAATAAGAAATGGTCACAAGGAGTAATCCCTGTGACCAGCAAAATGGCTCCTGTCAAATTGAGGGTGAAGCTAACTTGCTTCGTAGGTCATACAATCTGCCTGACCGCCTAGTCTCCCAACGGTGATACTGTCGGCTGAACATTCAAAATCCTGGTTGAACTTACAGTCGCCGAGCTTGCAGGCACCTACTCCTGCTGTTGTATCCATGACACCGCCACGCTTGTCTGCCGTGAAAAAGGTGTCACAGGAGGGTTCGCCGCCGGGGTCTCCCACGGTGATTGCCATGGCATGGCACCCTTTGTTCGTATTGTAGACACAATTATCGACCGTACACTCCAAAACTTCCGGCATTTTCATTGTCATGTGCTAACTCCTTTCTATGCTGGAGCCAAAATAATCATTAAAAGTTCTCCGCAACGTTCTTTGCATAAATTCAAGGGAAGCAAATCAGGTTAAAAGTTTAACGCCAAAAAGGGAATGCGCAACTATATTCAAATAGACCGCAGGAGACCGGTCTTCAATCGACCAGCCTCCTGCAGCTTGTCTTAATCGGAAAACAACAGGCCTCAGGCGAGAATCGCCTGAAGGTCCACTTCGGCCGTGTCGATCGGACCGAGGTTATAGTTTTCGACCAGTAAGTTGAGCACGTTCGGCGTGATGAACGCCGGCAGACTCGGGCCGATCTTGATATCCTTGATGCCCAGGTAGAGCAGGGTCAGCAGAATCGCTACGGCTTTCTGCTCATACCAGGAGAGCACCATCGAGAGCGGTAGCTCATTGACCTCGCACTCGAAGGCGTTGGCCAGGGCCACAGCGACCTG
>JAWOFG010000219.1:0-8901 GCA_046482365.1 Pelovirga sp.
CTGCACCTCTCGCAATAGATTGTTGGAGTTCGGCAGTATAGTCAACATGATCCGGCAATGACATGGTTGCTGTCGGGAACAAACCAAAGGTGCCGAGGGCTTGAAAAAACTGTTGATTGTCGGCGAGACCGGAAAAAGCAAAAATCTTCATGTTTCTCAAGAGACTGACATCACAACAGCTACCATCCAAATGGGTTGCATTTTCAGATAATCGATGATGACCATAATAAGATGGTAACCCGCCGCTTGGCAAGGTGGGAGGTTCGCTTGCCCGGGTAAACAATAAGGCATCAGCACGCTTTAACGCCGATTTTCTTTCTCGCAACTTTCCTGCCGGAAGAGTCCAACCATTTCCGAAGGGATCCTTTGCGTCTAAAAGCACCAGGTCTACATCGCGGGCCAACTGTCGATGTTGAAATCCATCATCGAGAACAATCACATCGGCAGCAATATTGGCTTCAATATAACGCACACCATCAACACGCCGACGCGCGACGACCAGGGGACAAGTCGGGTTTCTGCGAGCAAGCAACAAGGGCTCATCGCCGCATTGATCGGCTGCCATCAACAGTTGCTGTCCATCAGAGACAAGAGCGACCCGCTGCTGATAACAGCCACCATAGCCCCGGCTGACAATCGCCGGTTTTTTTCCCATAGCACATAAACCCTTAACCAGCCAATCAACAGTCGGAGTTTTACCGGTACCACCAGCAGCAAGGTTACCAACCGACACAACCGGCAATGTGGGCCGGTAGCTATGAAATATCTGTCGATCAAAACCCCAATTGCGCAGTTGTACTATCACGGCATAACACCAGCTTGGCGGCACAAGCAACAATTGCAACAATTGTAACCACCAAGTGTTTTTTTGATTACTGCTGATCTTTCGATGCCAGCGGGCAAGCAATCCGTTCACTGGTTGATGATCCGTTCAAGATGCCGCACGGTGCGCTCTGTTGCACCGACATTCTCTGCAATCAGGGCACGCCCAGCTTCACCCATGGCAAGGCAGCGCGCAGGATCATCCAGCACGGTGATTAGCACCTGAACCAGTTGTTCTTTATCATCGACCTTGATCCCGGCTCCGGCATGAATCAGTTTGGCAGAAATTTCCTTGAAATTATGAACATGAGGACCAAACACCACCGGTTTTGATGCCAGCGCTGCTTCCAGGAGATTATGGCCGCCTACCGGAACCAGACTACCGCCGACAAAAACCAGATCAGCGATACAGTACAAGGGCAGAACCTCACCGAGGGTATCACCAATAAGGACCTCTCCTGCAGACAACAACTTATCCTCGCTATTCAGCTCACTGCGAAAACGACCTTGAATGCCCATCTCCTTGAGCAGTGATTGAATTTCGCGACTTCGCTCCGGATGCCGTGGCACCAGCACCAGTAGCAACGGTTTTTGAATTGTCGCGCCTACGGTCTGGAAGGCCTCGAGCAATTGCCGTTCTTCCCCCTCGTGGGTGCTGCCGGCAACCAGCACAAGGGGCTGCTCAGAGATGCGGTAGCGAGTTTTCAAGGCTGAAACATCCGCTTCAGACAGATTCAGAACCTGGTGATCAAATTTGAGGTTGCCACAATTTTCCACCTGTTCTGACGCTGCACCCAGAGCGACAATCCGTTCGGCATCAACCTGTGACTGCATGCAGAAGAATTTAAAACACTGTAAAATCGGACGCAGCAAAACCCGAATCATACGATAACGCGGAAATGACCGGTCGGACAAACGGCCATTGACCAGCATCAAAGGGATCGCGAGGGCATTGGATTGGCGGACAAAATTGGGCCAGATTTCCGTTTCAACAATCAGAATAATCTGAGGGCGAATCAACGCTAACGACTTACGCACAGCCCAGCTGAAATCAAAGGGGAAAAACAGACACAGATCAACCTGGGAATTTTCCAGGGCGACAGCATGACCGGTTTCAGTGACGTTGGTTATCAGAATCAGATGCTCCGGGAAGCGTTGCCGCAGGGCACTGATCAGTGGCATAGCTGCACGGGTTTCACCCACAGAGACAGCATGAATCCAGATGACCTGATTGTCCTGCAACAATTTTAACTGTTCATCCGTATAGTAACCCAGACGCTCTCGAATGCCACGGCGACTTTTTCCATAGCGAAAGCCACGGAGCAAGTAATAAGGCACGAGCACCAGCCCTGAGATAAAAAGAACCAGGTTATACAGCAGATACACCGTAAGTCTCCAATTGGGCCTCGGCCCGTTGCTGGTTTTCTTCCATCGCTTGCTGCAGGCGCTGACGGCATTGTTCCAACGGTTGGTCGCGTGAGAAAAACTGCGGAGAGCCGTAACAATAGACCCCCCGTGCAAATGGATAAGGGAGCAAAAAGCGGTCCCAGGAGCGAAAACGATGACCACGACTGCTGACATAGGCCAGGGGAACAACAGGTCGGCCACTGTGACGCGCAAGTTGCAAAACACCATCCTTGAGCTGGTGACGCGGTCCTTTGGGTCCATCTGGTGTCACCGCCAGATCAACATCTTCAGCGGTCAGTTTCAGCATTTCACGATAGGCTTCGCGTCCGCCACGTGAGGAAGAACCACGCACACACCCCTGACCAAAATAAGCAACAGTCCGGGCGATCAATTCTCCGTCCCGAGATTTACTAATCAATAGTTTAGCGCCAGGCCCACGGTAGGCAGTAACCATCATCAACAACTGATCATGCCAGGTCGACAGAATAACATGTTCCCCCCGTTGCCAACACTCCTGAACCGCTCCTTCACCGCAGACCTCAGCCCGTTGCGTCAAGGCGATCAGACGGAGCAACCTTGCCCCCAACCAGGGGGCTGCGATTAACAGAACCCGCTCTGCAATACGCATCAGCCGTTACTCCTGAATTGAGCTTCATACAGCCGACTGTAGAGACCTCCTTGTTGCAAAAGCTCATGATGTGTACCTGACTCAACTATGGTGCCATGATCAAGAACCAGGATCCGATCAGCATACATGATTGTCGACAGCCGATGGGCGATAACAAAGGTTGTCCGATTCTTCATCAGGTTGCCAAGGGCCTGCTGAACCATTGCCTCGCTTTCCGTATCTAGGGCACTGGTTGCCTCATCAAGAAGCAGAATCGGAGCTGATCGCAGAATGGCCCGCGCTATGCAGATCCGCTGACGCTGACCACCGGAAAGACGTACGCCACGGTCGCCGATCATGGTGTCATAACCATCAGGCAGTTCATCGATAAAGTCGGTGGCATAGGCCTGCCTGGCCGCCTCTTTAACTGCAGCCATATCCGCATCAGGAGAGCCGTAACGGATATTATTGGCCAAGGTATCGTTAAACAGAAAGGTTTCCTGATCGACCAGAGCCAGATGTTGATGCAGGCTTTTCTGGGTCAGGGTACGCAGATCCATGCCATCAATCAGCACACTTCCCTGTTGCGGGTCGTAGTATCGGTTGAGCAGACCGATAAAGGTACTTTTACCGGCACCACTGGGCCCGACCAGGGCAATAACCTCACCTGGCGCCGCTGTCACAGAAAAATCAACAAGGACCGCTTCATCTTCGTAGGCAAAGGTTACCTTGTCAAAAGTCACGTGCCCTTTACATTCCACCAAATCAACCGCATCCGGCATATCAACAACCTCCGGGATACTGTCAAGCACTTCAAACACCCGCTCCGCCGCGCCAGTCGCCTTTTGTACTTCGTTATTCACCTTGGCAAGCTTTTTCAGGGGTTTATACAGCAGGACAATAGCCGTTAACAGGGAGACCATTTCGCCCTGGGTGATTTCACCCAGCATGACCCGATTCAAGCCATACCAGAGGATAAATGCCACACCGACCGAGGACAGAATTTCGAGCAGGGGTGAGGTTGCTGCTGAATAGCGGATGGTTTTGCGGATAAAGGAAAAATAACCGGCATTTACCCGGGTAAATTTACTGGTTTCGAGATTTTCGCAGCCAAATGCCTTTACTACCTTGATACCGGAAAAACTCTGTTCCAGCGCTGAGGTCAGATCCCCCATGGCCGCCTGACCGCGACGAGAATATTTCTTGATTTGCCTGCCGATCGCTGCCGCCGGCAGGGCGACCGCCGGAATAACAAAAAAAGCAACAATGGTCATTTTCCAATCAAGATAAAGAGCATAGCCTATCAGCACCACAAAGGTTACTGATTCACGCAGCAAGGTTACCAGAACTTCACCAAGCACCGACTGCATAAGACTGATATCATTAAGAATACGCGACATCAGATTGCCTGAAGATCTGGTCACATAATAACGCATAGAGAGTTGCATGGTGTGGTCGAAAACCTGATTACGGATATCCTGAATGGCCCGCTGACCTGCAATACGGATACAATACTCCTGGATATATTCCGACAGTCCCTTAAGGACAGTAATTCCCACCACCAGAAATGGGAGGATCTGCGCCATACCCATGTCACCGGCGATCAGGAGATCATCAACAAACGGTTTGACGATGTAGGCAATGAGCGCATTGGTGCCGGCCACACCCAGTGAAGCCAGCATCGACAGGGCGATAATCCATTTGTAGGGGGCCGCATAGGAAACAATCCTCAAATAGATGTTTCTTACTTTATCCATCCCGTCACGCACCCTCTCTCTGCTTCCTGCCAACCATATCGGCAACCATGTCGGCTACCCGCTGTGAACAGCCCGGCCGACCGAGTTGTTTCTGTACAAGGGTCAGATCCTCTTGAACCTCTTTAATATAGGCAGCATCGGTCAGCAACCGTAACAATTCTGTTTTCAGTGCTTCAGGTTGCGCATCATCCTGAATAAATTCACGAACAATTTCACGCCCGGCAATAATATTAGGCAGGCCGGCATAGGGTATTTTGATTAACCGGCGGCCAATAGCATAACTTAAAGGCGCAACCTTATAAATAATTGCCATGGGTGTACCAGTCAGGGCCAGTTGCAAGGTCACCGTACCAGACACGGTCAATACCGCCTGGCAGGAAGCAGCAACCGCATAAATATCCTCTTCAACCAGATAAATCGGCAACTGAGCGTCCACATCGCTAATGCGGCTTTCCAACTCACTTCGCTGCAATGAAGGAGCCACCGGCATGATAAATACAATGCGTGGATCTTCTTCATGGAGTTTTTTTGCTGTCTCAACCAGGGTAGAAAAAATATACTTCAATTCACTCTGACGGCTACCGGGGAAGAGTCCTGCAACCTTCACATCGTCAGCTAATTGCAGTTGGTGTCTGACATTTACCCCTTGGGGGCGTGCGGCAAACTCATCCAGTAGCGGACTCCCGACATACTCGGCCGGCACCTTAAATGGCGCATAAATCTCTGCCTCAAAAGGAAAAATCAACGCCAGACGATCCACCCGCTCGGCAATGACGCGCGCGCGGCCAGAACGCCAGGCCCAGACCTTGGGGCTGATGTAGTAAAGAACCGGCACCCCGACTTGTTTTGCCACCTTGGCCAGACGCAGATTAAAGTCGGGGAAGTCGATCAGCACCAACAGATCAGGCGGCTGACTTGATTTCAGAATCGCCACTAAACGACGAAAGCGCACGATGATGCCCGGCAAGCGGCCCAACACCTCGCTCACCCCCATCACCGAAAGCTCATCTGAGGGAATCAGGATGTCACAACCTTTTTCTTTCATGCGACGACCCCCAACCCCAAAAAAATAGATGTCGGGGTATTTAGCCGCTGCAGCTTTGAGCAAGTTGCTGCCATGGAGGTCGCCTGACGATTCTCCTGCAACAATCATAACGCGAGATTTAGCTGAATAGACGCTCAAGATTTACATCCGATAAAAAAACAGAAGGCAAGAACCTGAAACAAGGCTTCGCGACTTCTGCTGTTTTAAAATATTGATGGTTTAACGGGCCAGGCCGCGCTCACTTGATTTCAGAAATTCCAGATAAATAGCAACCTCAGAAGCATTCAGGTCGTATTCAGTTTCGATGATTCTAATTGCTTCTTCTAATTTCAGGTTGGAGCGAAAAACCAGCTTATAAAGCTTTTTAATGGTCGCCAGGGCCTCATCACTGTAACCACGACGTTTGAGACCGGTCGTATTAAGTCCTACGGTCTTAGCCCGATCCCCCTGAACAATGGAGAATGGCGCAACATCCTGGGCTATCATCGAGCCACCACTGGCCATAACGTGGCAGCCCACCCGGGTAAACTGATGAACGGCAGAGAGGCCCCCGAGAATGGCGTAATCATCGACCTGGACATGCCCGGCCAGGGTTGCAGCGTTGGCCAGAATCACATGATTGCCAACAATGCAATCATGCGCTACATGGGAATAGGCCATCAACAGGCAGTCGTTACCTAGAGTCGTCACCCCGCCACCATCCTCTGTGCCCAGATGGATGGTAGTGAACTCCCGGATACGATTGCGATCACCAATTTTCAGGGTGGATTCTTCTCCTTTAAATTTCAGATCCTGAGGGACAGCACCAATCGATGCAAACTGAAAAATCTGGTTAAGACAACCGATCTCGGTTCGTCCTTCAATCACGACATGGGAGGCGACGGTTGTTCCTTCACCGATGCAAACGTGCTCACCAATGATTGAATAGGGGCCGACGGCAACGCTCGGATGGAGTTTAGCTCCCGGGGCGATAATGGCTGTGGGATGGATCATGGATAACTCCATTGCAAAATTATTTTTTGGCGAAGGTTGCCTTCAGTTCCGCTTCTGCGACCAGGGTATCTCCGACATAGGCATTGCCCTGAAACTGGTAAATACCGCGTCGACGTGACAAAAGATCCAGTTCCATTCGCAGCACGTCGCCAGGCATGACCGGTTTACGGAAACGGGCCTTGTCGATACCGACAAAGTAGGTAACGCGGTCGTTTTCGATCTTGTCGACCACCGTCACATAGGCACCGCCGACCTGGGCCATGGCTTCCACAATCAATACCCCGGGCATGATCGGATGGCCGGGGAAATGTCCCTGAAAAAAGGGCTCATTGATGGTGACATTCTTGTAACCATTCACCCGCTTTCCGGGTTCGACTTCTTCAATTCGATCTACCAGCAGAAACGGATAGCGATGGGGAAGAATCTTCATAATCTGCTGTATATTCAATTCAAGCACACCCATCCTCCTTCAATAATGCTTCCAACTCTGCCAATCGTTTCTTTAGCTGTTGTACATCTTTACGTATTTCCGGCAATTTCGGCAACGTCATGGTCGATCGCAGCCACTCTTTGTGGGGCATCAAGGGAACTCCTGACAATACCTGGTATGGTGCTTCAATATCACCACTGATACCACCGCGAGCACCAATAGTAATATTGTCGCCAACTTTCAAGTGCCCTGCGGCCGCCGATTGACCCCCGAAGGTACAATGGTTACCAATGCGGGTACTACCGGCAAAACCTGTCTGGGCAACAATAATACAATCTTCACCCAGATCGACATTGTGGCCAATCTGTACCAGATTATCAACTTTTGTGCCGCGCCGTACGCGGGTTTCCCCCAGGGTCGCTCGATCAACACAGGAATGAGCCCCGATTTCGACATCGTCTTCAAGGACGACAATCCCGACCTGAGGAATTTTGAAATAAGTGGTGCCGTCGGGAGCGAAACCAAAGCCATCGGAACCAATGACTGCACCCGGTTGAAGAATAACCCGATCACCCAGCTGACAACCTTCGCGCACAACCGCCTGAGCATGGAGAAGACAATCAGAACCGATAACAACATCCGCATAGAGACAAACACCGGGATGGACAACGGTTCCGGCCCCCACTACAGTTCGCTCACCGATGACACAACCAGGATAAATTGTTGCAGTTGAATCAATGGAGGCGCTGACAGCAACCTGCGCTCCCGGCCTGACACCTGGATTCTGCTCGCTGCTGCCATGCATAAAGGCCAAAACCTTGGCAAAGGCTAAATATGGGTTGGCCGCAACGATAACATCACGGTCGCCGACAGCTACCCCCGGAGCAACGATCACGGCTGAAGCACGGGATTGCTTTAAGCGCGCAAGATACTTGGGGTTTGCCACAAAGGTGATATCACCCTCGGTAGCCCGGTCGATCGGGGCAACCCGTGCAACCTGAGTACTCGGATCGCCCCGTACCTCCCCTTGAACCAGTTTCGCCAATTCAGCCAAAGTCGCCATCATTTGTTCCCCTGCCATTTAAGCGCAGTTAGTTTTTTGCATCGTAGGCTTTGATCAGCGCATCGGTCAGATCGTATTCAGGATCAGCATAAACAATGGCGCCCTCGTTTTTTTCGATGATCATGGTATAGCCACTCTCGGAACCCACCGTCTGCATAACGTCAAACAACTCATTGATGATCCGGCCGGTAAATTCAGCATCCTTGCGCTGCAGATCTTCCTGGATATCCTGCTGGAAACGCTGCAGATCAGTCACCCGACGCTCATACTCACGCTCACGCTCGGCACGAGCATTATCAGACAACAGGGCTGCCTGTTTTTCAAGATCGGCCTTCATTTTCAATACTTCATCCTGCTTTGCCTTGAATTCGCCCTCGTATTTTTTTACCTCTTCGGTCATCTGCTGCTTGGCCGCCACACCGGCCTTGGAAAGATTCAGGGCACGTTGAAGATCAACATAGCCGATTTTCTGGGCAAAAGCAGGTAAAGCAAAAAACATTAAGGCGAGGACAATTACACTGATTTTCTTCATGATGTCTCCTTATAATCGGTTTAAAAGGGTCGTCCAATGGTAAATTCAAAAACACTTTGTTTCTCATCATCACGCGGATCAAGGTTATAGCCCCACTCAAAACGCAACGGCCCTAAAGGGCTACGCCAGCGAATTCCAGCGCCGGCGCTATGACGCATATCGGAAAAATATTCTTCGTCATCACGCCAGACATTTCCCGTGTCGTAAAAAAGGACCCCCTGCAAGCCAAGTGAACGATAGATGGG
>JAWOFG010000001.1:0-30009 GCA_046482365.1 Pelovirga sp.
CTGGGGATTGTTGTGGTCCTTTCCCTGTTTGAAAAACGCGCGGCGGGGCTCTACCACAACACCGCGGTGGTGCTGGAGAGGGATGGCAGTATTGCCGGTTGCTATCGCAAAATGCACATCCCTGACGATCCCGGCTACTATGAAAAATTCTACTTCACCCCCGGCGACCTCGGCTTTACCCCGATAGCAACTTCGGTTGGCACCCTCGGGCTGCTGGTCTGCTGGGATCAGTGGTACCCGGAAGCTGCACGACTGATGGCTCTGGCTGGAGCGGATCTGCTGATTTATCCCACCGCCATCGGTTTCGACCCTGAGGATACGGCGGAGGAACAACAACGCCAGCGCGACGCCTGGGTCACCATCCAGCGCAGCCACGCGATTGCCAATGGCCTGCCGGTGGTAGCGGTCAATCGCAGCGGTTTTGAGGCTGATCCATCCGGTGCTACCGCGGGCGCGCAGTTCTGGGGAAGCAGTTTCGTTGCCGGCTGCCAGGGGGAAATCCTGGCCCAGGCGTCCGCCGAGAAGGACGACGTTCTGTCTGTTTCACTGGAGCTTAAGCGCACCGAGCAGGTACGGCGCATCTGGCCTTTCTTGCGCGATCGACGCATCGACGCATACGCCGATCTGAGCAAAAGATTCATCCGTTAGCAGATATCTTTAAAACCAAAAAAGGCAGTTGTCCACGGAATGCACAGAATACACTGACAGAATCAGAAAGGCATGCAACTTCATTTGATAACCTGTTTGATCAATGATTGATTTGCTGTAGTGGTTTAATTTTCCGTGTTATTCCGTCTTTTCCGTGGACCAAAAAGCCGATTTTAAGTTTAAATACGAGCAACAACCAGCCGCCCCAGTTTTGGAGATGAACATGAACTTTGTCTGTATTTCCCCCCACTTCCCGCCGAACTTTGTCAGCTTCTGGACCCGTCTGGCTGCAGCCGGCATCCGGGTTCTGGGGATTGCTGAGGAACCCTATCACCTGCTCCCGCGTGAACTGCAGCAGGCGATGACCGAATATTATCGGGTCGAAAACTTAAGTGACTATGGTGAGGTGATCCGTGCCTGCGGCTATTTTACCCATCGTTACGGCAAGATCGACCGGATTGAATCCCACAACGAACACTGGCTTGAACTCGAAGCCGCCTTGCGTAGCGATTTCAATATCCCCGGCATTAATCGTCATGAGATCATGGATATGAAACTCAAATCGCGCATGAAAAAAGCCTTTAAAAAGGCCCGCGTCACGGTGGTCGACGGTGTTATCGTCAACAACATGGCAGAAGCTCATGCCTTTATCGCCGACCACGGCTATCCGGTGATCGTCAAACCGGATAACGGCGTTGGGGCTGCCGACACCTGGCGCCTTAATAACGATGACGAGCTGGAACATTTTTTTGCCCGCAAACCCTTGGTCGATTATTTCATGGAACCCTTTGTCACCGGGGGTATTGAAACCTTTGATGGACTGGTAGATGCCACCGGACAGGTGGTTTTTTATTCGTCATTGGTCTATGGCAGCGGTGTCATGGAAAGTGTCAACAATGAGGTGGACCTCCACTATCATATCCCCCGGGTCCTGCCTAAAGACGTGGTGAAAGCCGGGCTGGCAACGGTTAAAGCCTTCGGCATTCGTGAACGTTTTTTCCATGTCGAATATTTCCGCACCCCCCAAAACCAGCTGATCGGCCTGGAAATCAATATCCGCCCTCCCGGCGGACTGACCGTTGATATGTTCAACTATGCCAACGACATCGATATTTTTACCGAATACAGCAACATCGTTCTGGGTCGCCCTTTCAGCGCCGACATTTCACGCAGACACGTCTGCCATTACGCCGGTCGTAAATACGGCAAGCCTTACACCAACAGCGTCGATGAAATCCTCTCACGCCATGGCACATCAATCGCTCACCACCAGGCGATCGATTCTATTTTCAGTGCCGCTATCGGCAACTACGGCTTTATCATCTGTACACCGACCATAGAAGAGGGACAGGCGGTAGTTGCTGACATTCACCGTCTGGACCATTGATGAACGGCAACCTGCTGACCATTGAGGCCTTCGCCTCACGCGCACTGCAATGCAGCCGGAGGGTTCGCATCCTGCTGCCGCAGGGCTATCAGGCAACGGCACCCCGGCGCTACCCGGTTCTCTATGTCCACGATGGCCAGAATCTGTTTGCGGACAGTGAGTCTTTTTCGGGGCAGGCCTGGCAGCTTGATCGCGTCCTCGGTGATCTGATCAGCAGCGGACAGATTGAACCGCTGATTCTGGTGGCCATCGATCACGCCGACAGCAGTCGCCTGGCTGAATTTGCCCATCAGGATCGCATCCACGATGGTCAGATCATCCGCGCGCGGGGCAGCCGTTACGAAGAATTTCTCGCGGCGGAGCTCAAACCCCGGATCGACCGCCTCTTTCTCACCCGCCCCGAGCCAGGTGCCAACGCCCTGATGGGATCTTCCATGGGTGGACTGGTCAGCCTGAATATCGGCTTACGCCGCAGCAACCAGTTTGGCGCCGTCGCCGCCCTCTCCCCCTCGTGCTGGTGGAACCCGGACAGATTAAAAGCCGACCTGCGACAGTATCACCACGCCTTGGCCGGGTTAAAAATCTGGTTCGATATCGGGGGACGGGAAGGACGCTATGGTGATGAGGTTGAGAAGATGGCCGCAGATATTGCGCAGCTCAAAGAAAATGACGAGGAGATGTTTCGCTACTATCTTGATCCTGCTGCTGACCACTCGGAGAGTGCCTGGCGCAACCGTGTACACTTGCCGTTGAAATTTTTATTCGGCGTGAATAGGGGAAAATAAATTAGCCACCAAGACACCAAGGACACCAAGAAAAGCCTGGGCCTGGGGTAAAGACAAAAGCCCAAAGGCTTTTTCTCTGCAGAGAAAAGTTTTGTTTTTTTGATCTTCTTGGAGATCTTGGTGTCTTGGTGGCTAAAAGTTTTTACAGGCCGGCTCTGGATTTTTACGATTCAACTCGATCCGTCCGCTCCCAGGTAAAGTCCGGCAATTCGCGTCCGAAGTGACCGTAGGCGGCTGTCTGGCGATAGATCGGCCGCAACAGATCGAGTTGTTTGATGATGGCTGCCGGGCGCATGTCGAACTCGGCCCGGACAATTTCGGCGATCCGGTTGGAGGGGATCTTGCCGGTGCCGAAGGTATTGATCATGACCGAGACCGGATCGGCCACCCCGATAGCGTAGGCCAACTGGACTTCACACTTGCGCGCCAACCCCGCAGCAACCAGGTTTTTTGCTACATAACGGGCCATGTAAGAGGCACTGCGATCGACCTTGCTCGGGTCCTTACCGCTGAAGGCCCCACCGCCATGGGAACCATGGCCGCCATAGGTGTCAACAATGATCTTGCGACCGGTCAGACCACAATCGCCCATCGGACCGCCGATGACAAAGCGCCCGGTGGGGTTGATCAGGTAACGGGTTTTACTGTCGATCAACTCTGCCGGCAGATTGGGCTTTACCACCTCTTCCAGAATCGCCTCTTTCAGGTGATCATAGGTCACATCAGGCATATGTTGTGAGGAGAGCACCACCGTATCGATGCGCGTGGGTCGATCATCAACATACTGGATTGATACCTGGGATTTACTGTCGGGGCGCAAAAAGGGTAACTTGCCGCTTTTGCGTGCATCGGCTAGTTTGCTGGTCAGGCGGTGGGCAAACATGATCGGCATCGGCATCAACTCGGGGGTTTCATCACAGGCAAAGCCGAACATCAGGCCCTGGTCACCGGCACCCTGCTCCTTGAACAATCCTTCCCCTTCGCTTACCCCCTGGGCGATATCCGGCGACTGCTGGTCGATGGAGGTCAATACCGCGCAGGTTTCATAGTCAAATCCCATGGCGGAATCACTGTAACCGATTTCCTTGATGGTCTGACGCACAATGGTCGGCAGGTCGGCATAGGCAGTGGTGGTAATCTCACCGGCGATCATCGCCATGCCGGTGGTCACCAGGGTTTCACAGGCAACCCGGGCTTTGGGATCCTGAGTAAGGATCGCATCGAGAACAGCATCGGAAATCTGATCAGCAACCTTGTCCGGGTGCCCCTCACTCACAGATTCTGAAGTAAACAGAAAATCGGTCATGGCCATCGGCTTTATTCCTCCTTAAAATAATTAACTTTTGTAACTATTAGCACTGTCCTTGAGCAGGGTCGGGGTTCCTGTGGCAAGGGTGTTTGTCGCCATGGACGGCGACAACAAGCGGTCAGGGATGACCCAACGGGAAACAATCGCATCCCTTGACATAGGATCCTAAGAGCCGGTGCTGAACAGATACCTTTTGTGAACTAGGCAAATTAGGATAGTCGATTGTGCGCGTCAACTACAATTATTGCATTTTTCCGGTTATCACAGCAATGGACGGGCAAACACATCAGGCAACAGAGCTCGCATCTGTTGATCAATGGTGGCCGACACCTCTTTGCTGGTTGCTAACGGCAGCAGTTTCTCCACCAGCGCTTCCCCCTGTTTTTTTGATACATGACGCAGGACCCGCTTGACGCGCGGAACACAGGAAGGGTTCATTGACAGTCCATCAAGGCCAAGACCGATCAGCACCAAGGTGTACATCGGTTCGCCGGCCATCTCACCACAGATACACACGCTGATGCCGGCGGCATGAGCGGCATCGCAGGTCATTTTCAGCGCGCGCAAAATGGTCGGGTGGAAGGGGTCGTAGAGATAGGCGACATGCTGATTGCCACGATCAACAGCAAGAAAATACTGAATGAGGTCATTGGTGCCGATGGAGAAGAAATCAACTTCCTGGGCCAGAAAAGGGGCAATCATCACCGCCGATGGGGTTTCAATCATGATGCCGACGGGAATGTCAGGATTACAAGCAAGCCCCTCATTTTCTAATTCCGTTGTGACTTCACGCAAAATCCTTCTACAGGCACGAATTTCAGCAACGCCGCTGATCATCGGAAACATGATCCGCACCGGTCCCCGGCCGGATGCCCGCAAAATCGCTCGCAACTGAATCCGGAACAGGGTTTCCTCCTGCAACGAAAAGCGGATAGCTCGCAGCCCCATGGCAGGATTTGCCTCATCGTCCAGATTTAACCCGGCAACAAACTTGTCCCCCCCGATGTCAAGCGTGCGAATGGTAATCGGCTGGCCGCCCATCTCTTCCAGAGCACTGCAATAGGCTGCAAGCTGTTCCTCTTCTGTCGGTGGTTGCCGGCGCCCCAGGTAAAGAAACTCAGTACGATAAAGACCAATACCTTCAACCCCGTGCTTGTGCGCCAGCTTGAACTCACTTTCCATTTCAAGGTTGCCGCACAATGAAATGCGCACACCATCGGTGGTGACTGACTCCAGGTCACGATAATCTTCGAGTTCCTGAGCGAGTTGTTCAACATGCTTTTTACGATCCAGGTATTCATTGATCGTTGCGCTGGAAGGGTTAAGGATAACTATCCCGCTCTCACCATCGACAATAAGGGTCTGGCGGTCTTCAACCTGGGAGGTAATGTTCTCCAAACCAACAACCGCCGGAATATCGAGGGAGCGTGCAAGAATCGCGGTATGGGAGGTGCGTCCGCCTTTGTCAGTGAGAAAACCGAGCACCCGCGAACGATCGACCTGCATGGTCTCAGCCGGCGACAGATCGTGAGCAACTATGATCGATTCCTTTTCCAGCCGACTGGTCAGTTGCTCCTCGGCACCACAGAGAATTCGCAACAAGCGCTCACCAACGGCATCCACATCGCTGCGCCGTTCTCGTAAATATTCATCCTCAATGTTATCAAAAAGACTACGCAGATCTTTTAATACCTGGCGCAGGGCACTTTCGGCATTGCGCTGAGCACGAATGGCGGCCTCGGTCGCGCCCACCAACATCTCATCCTCAAGAATCAACATATGGGTATCAAGAATATAGAGATGTTCGCGTAGATGAACCTGCCCCGACACCCGCTCCTTGATACGCTGGAATTGGGCCATAGCTTGCGCTACGGCCTGACGAAAACGCTCAATTTCTCCATCTATCTCATCAGGTTCAATAAAAAACTCGTAAACCGGATAACGATGATCGAGCAGATTCACCTGGCCGATAGCAATGCCGGGGGAAACCCCAATACCAACAAGATAGATGTCTTCTGTTGATCTATTCTTCTCCAAAACCATCCTCAATCAGTTCGGCAAGTTGCTGCATCGCCAGTTCTTCGTCCGATCCATCAATCATCAGCAGGATGTCACTCCCCTTGGGAGCGGCCAGCAGTAGAATTCCCATAATACTTTTGCCGTTAACCTCCATATCCTCTTTTTTAATGGTAATTTCAGAGGAAAAGCGGCTGGCCGTCTTGACCAGAAGTGCGGCGGCCCGGGCGTGCAGGCCGAGGCGGTTAACAATTGTGAAGTTGCGTGTCAGCATAATCAGAACATCCCTACAATTTTAAAAAGATGGCCACATCGGCCCAGAAAATTCCAGCGACAAAAATCGTGGTACAGGTGATGAAGATGAGCAGCAGGGTCGACATTCCGCGGCGCGCGCCCCAACCCAGCAGGATCATCGGAACCAGGGTCAACAGTCCCGGCCAGCTGGGCAGCTGATGATCAACCAGGTGGGAGAAAACCAGAAAGGCACAGAGACCACCCAGGATAACGACAGCGGCCTCCTTGGTGCGGATTGCCCAGTCGGGCAGATTATGTTGCTGGATAAAATCTACCGACCCGATGCCATGCCGGTAGCCGTATTCAAAAAAAACAACCCTGAACCAGAAGGGCAGAAGGTTGAACACTGCCAGAAATATCAATGGCGCCCAGATGATCCCCTTCACGGCAAAAAACAGAGCAATCCCGGCAGCCAGAGGTCTGAGTCCCCCCCAGAACAAGGCATCACCGATGGCCGCATAAGGGGCCGCGACAATCTCCTTGAAATCATCGATATCGATACTGCGGTCTTCACCGTTGATAGCTCGTTCTTCTTCAAGTTTTAACACCGCTCCTGCGACCAATGGCGCCAGATAAGGATGGGTATTAAAATAACCGGCGTGGCGCATTGCTACGTCGCGCATTTTTTCTTCGGGGTAGATTTTGCGTAATCCGGGGATCAGCGCAAACAGAAAGCCCAGCCCCTGCATCCGCTGATAACTCCAGCTCGCCTGAAGAAACAGTAAACGACACCAGACATGTAAGCGTGTTCGCCAACCAAGTCTCATGGTTGCACCAGCCACATCAGCAAAAAAGCCATCCCGAAGGAGGCACAAAACAAGGTGATAGAACGGCTGACATTAATGGTACCAAGAATGACCGCCACCCCGATTAACGGCAGTGCCAGTTGCAACAACCCGGCAGAATACGACATGGAAATCTGCAGCCAGGGCCAGACCGGCGGAATCAGCAGCAGACCGCAAAGAACAATAGTGAGATAGGTCAGCAACGATGAGGTGGCAAAACTCAGCAGGCCGCGCAGGTGCAGCTGCTGCACCTGACCAAAAAGTCCGTTTTGCAGGGCCTGATCAGTCTGGACGAGGAGAATACTGTTATAGTTGCGGGCGCGGTGTTCGAAATACTGCCCTATCTTGCCGATCGGCAGGGCGATCAACAGACACAGGAGCATCAACTCAACCGTCAGGGCATCCAGATGGCGGCCCAGAACAATGCTTAAGACCGTGGCGGCAACAGCTACCTGGGTGTCATCGGGAGGCACTGAGGCGCCGACCGGTAAACGGGCCAGCCATAACAATTCCACCATCACCCCGATCTGCAGGCCAATCAAGGGTTCACCTAACAACAATCCAGCCAGGGGTGCTGCGACGATCGGCCGCGATATGAGAATCTGCAGAATCGCCACCCGATCAAGACCACAGATCAGCGCAACCACCCCGCCGATGAACAGCTCAAGCGCCATCAGTCCGCCTCCCGCTGACCCGGAATGAGCTGGCGCCAGGAACGCTCAGTGTCAGCTGGAATACAGCGGGCGGTGATACTGACCCCTGCTTCTTCCAGCGATCTCAGATCGTCAAGATCTTCCAGCGCAAGAAAAACCGTACAACTGAAACGCGCCTTGCCGGCATCGGCATGAAGGTTACCGAGGTTCAGCTGCTGGTAGTTCAAGCCCAGACGATAGGCCCGCAATGCATCAGCCGGGTTACCAAACAGCAGCAGTACACGGTACTCATCAAGGGTGCCGGCCAAAAGCAGTTCAACGGCGCCCGCAACCGTGGCGATTTCAACCCGCATACGGCTGGGAACCGAGGCTTTCATCATCAGTTTTTTTAAGGGATTGGCAGCAAGCAGATCATTAGCGACAACAATGCAGTTTGCCTGCACATGGGGAACCCAGGATTCAAGAACCTGGCCGTGAATGAGGCGATTATCAATGCGGGTCAATACCAGAGTCATATTCTATCCACCCGTTAGCCCCGAAGGCTAACGCAATAGCTCACTGGGACGAATGATCGCTGTACGGGCGTATTCTGCGAGCTCGGCAGCAAGATCATTGATGTTGCAGGTTGAGCGCAGGCCTGCTCCTTTGATCAGCATCGGCAGGTTGACCCCGGTGAGGATTTCAACTTTGTTTTCCTGGAGCAGTTCAACGCTGATATTTGTCGGCGTGCCGCCAAAAAGATCCGTCAATATTAATACCCCATCACCATCACGTCCTACCAGCCTGAAAGCTTCAAGGACCTGATCCCGGGCGCTGTCGACAGCAGTATCAGGCTCAATGTTCACCGTGGCCATGGCATCCTGTGGCCCTAAAATCATTTCAGTTGCCCGACATAGTTCGGCGGCCATACGCGAATGAGTGACGACCAGGATACCGATCATTTATACCCCCTTGGCGACATCGCGATGGCTGTGCTGAACCGACACATCGGCAACGGGAAAATGGCGATACAAATCTTCAACAATCGACACACTGCGGTGACGCCCCCCGGTGCAGCCGATACCGATAGTCAGATAGCTTTTTCCTTCCTTGCGATAGTGCGGCAGCAAAAACATCAGCATCCGATCAAGGTGATAGCGAAAATTACGGGCTTCCGGTTGGGACAGAACATAATCACGCACCTGGGTATCCAGTCCGGTTAACGGTTGTAACTCTGGGATATAGTGCGGGTTAGGCAAAAACCGCACATCAAAGACCAGATCGGCCGCCAGGGGCAGCCCATAGCGATAGCCGAAGGACTCAAGGTTGACTATCAAGCGCGCCGGCTGATCCGTGTCGATATACTCCAGGACCAGATCACGCAACTGACGAACATTGAGGTTACTGCTGTCGACCACCCTGGTGGCGGCATCGCGCAGCAGTTTCAATTGGTGACGTTCTTTTTCGATCCCTTCCTGCACCGTACCAGTCTGGGCCAGGGGGTGCGTGCGGCGGGTTTCAGAATAACGTCGTAACAGCTCATCATCGCTCGCTTCAAAGAAAAGGATCTCAACCTGATGACCGGCAGCACGCAACTGTTCGAAGGTGCCGGCATGATCGACCAGAAAGGTGCGATTGCGGACATCAATAACAACGGCGATATCTGTTTGCTGAAACAATTCCTGGCGCGCCCGTTCCATAAAATCAGGAAGCATCACCAGCGGCAGGTTGTCGACCACAAAGAAACCCTGATCTTCTAACGCCCGCGCTGCGGTAGACTTGCCCGATCCGGAGAGACCGGTGATAAGTACCAGGCGATTATTCATTCGAGGTTCTCGCCGATGATCGTGTGAGCATGGAGATGGGCAGCTTCTGCCATCCGCTTTTCCAACAGCCCCTGAAACTCACGCGCACTGTGATAACCCATCTCTTTAAGCAACTGGTTGCGCGCTGCCACCTCAACGATAGTACCGACATTGCGGCCGGGGGCAACGGGTATCTTTACGTATGGCAATTCGACCCCATGGAGCTGGTAGGTGGTCTCGTCAAGTCCGTGACGATCGTAATCTTTATCGTCCCCCCATTTAACCAGCTCCACCACCAGATCAATCTTTTTCCGTTCACGCACCGAAGACACACCAAACAGATGTTTGATATTCAGGATTCCCAGGCCGCGGATCTCCATGTGATAATGAAGCAGATCCATCCCTTCGCCAAAAATGACCGACGGCAGTTTGAAGCGTACGCGAATAACATCATCAGCCACCAGCCGATAACCGCGCAGCACCAGTTCCAGCGCACACTCACTTTTGCCGATGCCACTCTTGCCCTGAATCAACACACCAATACCAAGGACATCGACCAGAACGCCGTGCAGGGTTGAGGTGGGCAGCAGGCGTTCTTCCAGGAATCGTGTCAACAAAGAGATAAAATCGGAACTGAGCAGCCGGGTTCTTAACAGGGGCGTGCCATAGCTTTCAGCTTGCTCAACAAGAAATTCGGGGACCTGCTGATTTTTCGTGACAATCAGACAACAGACGCGCCGCTGACAGAGTTCACGCATGCGCTTTTCGGATTCTTCTGCAGGCATGTTGGCCAGAAAGCTCAGTTCCGTCGAGCCCAGCACCTGGATGCGGTCAGGATGCAGACTCTTGTCAAAACCAGCCAGCGCCAGGCCCGGTTTCTGGATTCGCGGCAAAGAGATCAGGTTCTGCAGACCTGACGCACCGGCCAGCAACTCCAGGTCAAGACCGGCTTCTTTTTCTTCGAGAATATCCCTGATGCTTAATGTTTGCATGGAATCAACACCTGATCAGCCGTCTTGGGGCAGCCGCCATCATGGAATCCGGCACTAAAGGGGCTACCGATCCCAGGGGCTACGGGGTAGTTTCGTTGGCAAGAATAATCTGATAAATCGCTGCAGCGTCTTTGGCGGCAAGCAACTGCTTGCGGACATTGACATCTTTTAACAGCTTGGAAATGCGCGCCAGCGTTTTAAGATGAACGCCAACGGCCCCTTCAGGGGCTATCAGCAAAAAAAACAGTTGCGCCAGCTGACCATCCATCGACTCAAAATCAACCCCTTTGCTGCTCCGGGCAAAAACCAACTGAAGCGACCCAAGGTTGGCAATTTTTCCGTGGGGAATAGCGACACCATCTCCAATACCGGTGCTACCGAGCTTTTCGCGCTCATGCAGAACCTCAAGCACCCTTCTGCGGTCCAATTCCGGAACCAGGGTCACCAGGGTTTCGGTCAACTCCTCAAGAACCTCCTTCTTATCGGTAGCGCTAAGTTCGCTGATGATGGCCTGTGAGTTCAACAGTTCCGAAATTTTCATAATTCTTATCTTTATCGCTCAAAAAGAAGATCAACCGTCGGGGTCACCGCACAGCCGTGCGCCAACCCCGCGATCATGCTATTTTCCGTGTGGAACAATCAGACCATAATTACCATCTTTACGCCGATAAACAACATTCATTTCTTCGGAACGATCATCGGTGAAGACCAGAAACTCTTTGTCGAGCAAGTCCATCTGCATCACCGCCTCTTCAACCGACATCGGCTTGATAAAAAATGAATTGCTGCGGATAATTTCGGGCTCATTGCGCCCTTCATCAAAACTGGGTGCGGAATAAACGGTTTTTTCAATACGCCGTTGCACTCCTTCACTGCCCTTATGGTTTTTAAGCTTTTCCTTGTAGCGTTTGAGCTGACGCTCAATCTTGTCAACCATCAGATCGATGGCTGCATACATATCGTCTTTTTCTTCTGCACTCTTCATCGTCAGCCCTTTGGCAACCATTGTCACCTCAGCGCGATGATTAATCTTTTTCTGAACCGAAAGTACCACCTGGGCATCAATCGGCTCATCGATGTACTTTTTTACCCGCGCCAGTTTTTCTTCGACATAGTCACGCAGGGGATCACTGCTCTCCATGTGTCTAAAAGTCACCGCAATCTGCATAAAGAACCTCCTCATTGCCGAGGGCTCTTCCATAGAGCCTCGTTTTTACTAGATTATAGCGCAATTGCGCTGAAATTGTCTGCCAATCGACATCCGATGATGCGTTAAAACAGACGTTTGCGTTCAGTTGACGAGCCGATACCAAGCATTTCACGATACTTGGTCACTGTCCGTCGGGCAATATCAATTTCCTGCCCCTTGAGCAGATCGACGATCTTCTGATCAGACAGGGGTTTTTTCGGATTTTCACCAGCGACGATTTCCTTGATCTTGCTTTTGACACTTTCCGAGGCAACCGCATCACCATCGCTGGTGTTGATGCCGCTGTTAAAAAAGAATTTCAATTCGAACAACCCCTGTGGGGTCTGGACGTATTTATTGGTCGTCACTCGACTAACGGTGGACTCGTGCATCTGGATATCTTCGGCCACATCGCGCAATACCATGGGCTTGAGGTACTCTATGCCTCTATCGAAAAAATCTCGCTGGAACTTGACGATACTCTGGGTCACCTTATAGATAGTGCGCTGACGCTGATGAATACTTTTGATCAGCCACACGGCGCTGCGCATTTTATCCTGAATGTAATCGCCGGTCTGTTTATCAATCCCTTTCGATTCCATCAAGGCATTGCGATAAAAGGCACTGATACGCAGATTCGGCAGTCCCTCATCGTTCTGGGTCACGACATAATCATCACCAAGCTTGTGAATATAGATGTCGGGCACAATATAGTGTGCTTCTTCGTCGTTATAAGGACTGCCGGGACGCGGGTCAAGCTCAGATATCAGCTTGGTTGCAGCAAAAATTTCCTCAACCGGAAGCTTTAACGCCCTGGCAATCTGGGGATACTTACGTGTTTCAAGCTCATCGATAAAATCACGTAGCAGCACTGCTGCCAGTGTGTCAGACAACTCCAGACGATCAAGTTGCAGCAACAGGCACTCCTGCAGATTACGGCAGGCGACTCCCGGCGGGTCATAGGCCTGTACCTGTTGCAGTGCCGTTTGATATACATCAAGGTCAATCCCGGCCTGCTCAGCAAGCTCTTCAAGCGGGGTATGCAGGTACCCGGCATCATCGAGGTTACCGATAATATCAACAGCTGCATGATGTTGCGGTGCGGAGACCGTTGAGAGGCCGAGCTGCCACAGCAGATGGTCACTAAGACGCCGTGGCTGGGTCATGAGGCTTTCAAACGAAGGACGATCCTCCTGTTCTTCGTAGTTGTCACGCGCATCGTTGCTGCTACTGTTGAGGCTGTAACCCTCCAGATAGGTCTGCCAGTCAATATCTCCGACTCCATCCATTTCCCCGGAAAGTTCCTGCTCCGGCGACGACTCCGGAGTTGGCGTGACCTCATCCTCGACCACGGTACGGAGGGCCTCTTCCTTCTCCTCCTGGTGATCAATCCCTTCTTCAAGAACCGGATTTTCTGCAAGTTCCTCAGAAATTGCTTCCACTAATTCCAGTCGTGACAGCTGCAACAGCTTGATTGCCTGTTGCAGCTGGGGGGTCATCACCAATTGCTGACTGAGTTTTACCTGTAGTCGAAGATCGAGTGCCATGGTTCCTTTGTAGTCTAAAGCTGATGGTTTTGCAAATTCGATCCGGCAACACCGGAACAGATCATAAGGTGAACTTGTCTCCCAGATATATCTCACGAGCCACCGGACTCGCCGCAATCTGCTCGGGTGTTCCGTATTCCAGTACCCGGCCCTGGTTCAGAATATAACCGCGATCGCAAACACCGAGGGTTTCTCGCACGTTATGATCCGAAATAAGGATACCGATGTCGCGACTTTTAAGATCCGAAATAATATTTTGAATGTCGATAACCGCGATCGGGTCAATACCGGCAAAAGGCTCATCAAGAAGCAAAAAGGCCGGCTTCAGCACCAGAGACCGGGCAATTTCCACCCGCCGGCGCTCACCACCGGACAAGGCATATCCTTTTGAATCCCGAATATGGGCAATGTTCAGATCGGCCAGCAACTGCTCTAAACGCTGCTGCTGCTCAGACTTGTTCAGCTGCAGGGTTTCAATAATCGCCAGCAGGTTATCAGCTACAGTCAGTTTGCGAAAAACCGAAGGTTCCTGAGGCAGATAAGAAATCCCCGATCGAGCCCGTTGATACATGGGCATCGTCGTCAACTCAGTCTGATCGAGAAAAACCTGTCCCTGGTCCGGCGTCGCCAGTCCGACCACCATATAAAAGCTGGTTGTTTTTCCGGCGCCATTGGGCCCGAGCAGACCGATCACTTCACCAGAGCTCACTTCCAGGTCGACCCCGCCAACGACTTCACGACCAGCGTAGGATTTGTGCAGGCCGGTGGCGCGCAGTGTCCGTTTCACGGTGACTCCGGTTTTTCTTCCGGCAGGATCACCGCCCGCACCCGCCCGGTATCCTTACTTCTGACAACGCTGCGATTTTGACCGATAAACAGGGTAATTTCATCGCCGCTAATGCGATTCTCACCCTGAACCACCTCGGCATTGCCGGACAGAATCAAGGTATCCGCCTGCCGATCAAAAACCGCATGGTCGCCCCGTGCGGTACGCAATGGTTCTTCAATGCGCACGTTACCTGCGGCTTCAACGCGACTGACGTCATTCTGGTCGTCAAAGATCACCGTCAGCTGATCGGTGAAGAGGGTCATTTCCCCCTGCTGGGCAACAACTTCGCCGCTGAAGACCGATTTCTGCTCTTGCTGAAAAACTTCAAGCTGGCTTGAGGTGATTTCCAGCGGCTGGTCAGAGTCCGCCGCCGCAAAAAAATCAACCGCGCCGGCGTTCAGTGTCCAGGTAAAGACCAGCAGCAGTAAATATTTAAGGATCAGATCAATTCTCACCCGGGCTCTCCTTTGGTTCCGGCAACAGCAGCATTCTGACATCCTTTTCTACCAGCATGGTGCTTTTTTCGAGATCAACCAGCAAACCCACGCCGGTAACTTCCATCCGTGGGGCCTGATAATGGATCGGCGCAGCGGTTGTCAATAGTCGCTGCTGGTCTTGATAGCGCAGCGATTCGGTCTGCAGCCGTTCGCCACCTTCGCCAACAATGACAACGTCACCCCAGACATCAACCTGACGCGTATCTTCCTGCAACTCGCCATGATCAGCGGTCAGGTTCAGATCTCCAAAAGTGCCTGCGTCATAAAAAGTCAATTGTACCGGTGTCAACCGCACCAGATGATTACCGCGCAGATATTCAGCACGATCAGCTGTCAGGGTCCAACGTTTACGACCATCCTGGGTTTCTGTGTAGTTGAGATGATCCAACGCCAGGTCAATCTCAGGAGACAGGGCCTCCAGGACTTCCTGCACCGGCGCCTGCTGGACATGGCGCCACAGCACGAGGCCCAGCAGGATAACCGCCAGCAGAATAAACCATGCCAGAATCCGGCGCATATTCATCATGGCTGCGCCGCCTGCTGATTATGGCACACTGACTGATTCACGGGGAAAAATAACGCGACGTCTGCTCGGGCCAATGGCCACTGCTCTGCAGCAGCAGATCACAGATTTCCCTGACCGCGCCGCGACCTCCGCAGCGCCGGGTGACATAATCAACCCGCTCGGCTATTTGCGGCACGGCATCAGCAACGGTAGCGCTGAAACCGACACGACTAAGAATCGGCAGGTCCACCAGATCATCGCCGACATAGGCAACCTGATGATCCGCCAAGCCGGTCTGTTTGAGAACATCCAGATAGGGTTCGAGCTTGATCTTCGCTCCCTGGTAGAGAATACTAATCCCCAGTTCCTGAGCGCGCCGATTGACAATGGCCGATGAACGCCCGGTGATAATTCCAACCTGGAAACCGGCCCGTTGCAACATCTTCAAGCCGTGACCATCCTTGACATCGAAGGCTTTGAGCTCATTCCCCTGCTGATCATAAATGATGCGCCCATCCGTCATGACGCCATCGACATCCAGCAACAACAGTTTGATGGCGGCGAGCTTTTCATTCATCTCCATCCCCATCACACCACTCCGGCACGCAGCAGATCGTGCAGATGGATAATACCGATCGGCACCTGATTCTGCTCATCCTCAAAAACAAAGAGGGAGGTAATCGCATACTGTTCCATCACCTGCAACGCCTTGGCGGCCAGATTGCGTCGTAGAATCCGTTTGGGGGCGGTCGACATGGCATCGGCAATAGGTAACTGCAGGGTTTCCAGTCCGCGCTCCATTATCCGCCGCAGATCGCCGTCGGTAAATACCCCGAGCAATAATCCGGCCGCATCAACAACCCCGGTCACTCCGAGTTTTTTGCTGGTAATCTCAAACAGGGCATCACGCAACAAGGTATCCGGTGACACCAGGGGGATGTCGCCGCCTTTGTGCATCAGATCCTCAACCCGCAACAGCAGTTTTTTGCCCAGGGCGCCCCCGGGGTGGAACATGGCAAAATCTTCCGCCCTGAATCCGCGCTCATTCAGCAGTGCGACGGCCAGAGCATCCCCCATGGCCAGGGTCGCGGTAGTGCTTGCGGTCGGAGCCAGCCCCAGGGGGCAGGCCTCTTCGGCAACACTGACATCAAGATGGACATCACCGGCGATTCCCAAGGTGCTGGCCGGCCGGCCCGACATGGCAATCAAAGGCAAACCCATGCGCTTGATCACCGGCAGAATGCGACAGATTTCCTCGGTTTCGCCGGAATAAGAGACAGCAATCACCACATCGCCGCGCGACAACATCCCCAGATCACCGTGGATACCCTCGGCTGGATGAAGGAAAAAGGTCGGTGTACCGGTTGAGGCCATGGTGGCAGCGATCTTGTGACAGATCAGACCGGACTTCCCCATACCGGTAACGACGACCTTACCCTCACAGGCCAGAAGAATCTTGATCGCCTTGACGAAATCGTCGTTCAACCGCTCTTTTAAGGCGTGGACGGCATCGGCCTCAATCTGCAATACCTGACGGGCTATTTCCAGCATTTATATATCACCTTGATCTAGAGAGTCCTTGACCACTTCATCAATGGCCAACATCTGCGTTAACATCGTTTCCACTTGCGCCAACGGCAGCGAATTGGCACCGTCGCACAGGGCCTGGTCAGGATTTTCATGAACCTCCCAGAACAGTCCGTCAATGCCGGTAGCTACCGCTGCTCGCGACAAAGCTCCAACAAACTGACGCTGGCCACCGGAGGAACCACCGGCACCACCGGGCAGTTGCACCGAGTGGGTCGCATCAAAAATCACCGGGTAACCCAACTGGCGCATGATCACCAGGGCGCGCATATCGGTGACCAGATTATTGTAGCCGAAGGTCGCACCCCGCTCGGTCAGCAGAATCTGCCGATTCCCGGTCGAGACAACCTTGTTCACACCATGTTCCATATCCCAGGGCGCAAGGAACTGCCCTTTTTTGATATTGACCGGTTTACCGGTCTGCCCGGCAGCCACCAGCAGGTCGGTCTGACGGCATAAAAAGGCCGGGATCTGTAAGACATCGAGCACTTCTGCCGCCGCATCAATCTGGCTGATATCATGGATATCTGACAGGATCGGCAGCTCAAATTCCTGTTTGACCCGCGCCAGGATCCGCAATCCATGATCCATACCCAGACCACGAAAGGAGGTCACCGAGGTACGGTTGGCCTTGTCGTAAGAGGCCTTGAATACCAGTTCGCAACCAAGCCGGGTGGTAATTTCTTTTAAGCCTGAGGCAATACGTAAAGTCAGATCTTCGTCTTCAATGGCGCAGGGGCCGGCAATCAAAACAAAAGGTTTATTACCGCCAAAGCGTGCGCTACCTACTTCAACTTGCTTCATTTTGCTACTCCTGACGCACTTTTAAACAGGCACCGATAAAAGATTCAAACAAGGGGTGCGGCGCCATGGGTCGCGACTTGAACTCAGGGTGAAACTGACACCCCAGAAACCAGGGGTGATCCTTAAGTTCGACAATCTCAACCAGGTTGGATTCCGGATTGATTCCGGAACAGACCAGCCCGCACCCTTTAAGTTTTTCCAAATAGTTATTATTAAATTCAAAACGGTGACGATGGCGTTCAGAAATCTGCTCAAGACCATAGATCCGCCGCGCCAGAGTATCTTTTTCGAGGGCACAGGGATAGGCCCCAAGACGCATGGTACCCCCTTTACCCTTGACCTTTTTCTGCTCTTCCATGATATGGATAACCGGGTTGGCCGCCTGTTCATGAAATTCGGAGGAGTGGGCATCGTCGATCACGCAAACATGGCGTGAGAACTCGACAACGGCCATCTGCATCCCCAGACAGATCCCGAAAAAAGGCACTTTATTAGTCCGCGCATAGTGAATGGCCGAAATCTTACCTTCACTGCCACGTTCACCAAAGCCTCCGGGCACCAGAATGCCGTCGACATCGCTGAACATGCCGTCAATGCCGTGGCGTTCCAGGGCCTCGGAATCAACATATTTCAGATTGACGCGGCAGTCATTGGCAATGCCGCCATGAATCAGGGCTTCGGCCAGCGATTTATAGCTTTCGGTCAGATCAACGTACTTGCCGACGATGGCAATGGTAATACTCTCGGAGGGGTGTTTGACCCGCTCAACAATCCGTTCCCAGTCGGACAGATCGGGCGACTTGGTCCAGATATTCAGATAATTGATAATCCGCTCGTCAAGCCCTTGATCATGAAATGCGGTCGGCACCTCGTAGATGGTTTCCACATCACGGGCAGTAATCACCGCCTCTTCAGGGACATTACAGAACAGGGCGATCTTGGCCTTCATGTCGCGGGGAATTTCACGGTCACAGCGACACAGCAGAATATCAGGCTGAATACCGATCTCACGCAGATCCTTGACACTGTGCTGGGTCGGCTTGGTTTTCAGTTCACCGGCGGTAGCAATGTAGGGCACCAGGGTCAAATGGATATAGAGAACATTGTCGCGCCCGCGATCCACGCGGAACTGGCGAATGGCCTCAAGAAAAGGCAGGGATTCGATATCACCAACCGTGCCCCCGACCTCAACAATAGCCAGGTCAACCCCTTTGGCATTGTCGAGAATCTTCTGTTTGATCTCATTGGTGATGTGCGGAATAACCTGCACCGTTCCACCCAGATAATCGCCCCGGCGTTCCTTGCGGATGACAGAATCGTAGACCTGGCCGGTAGTAAAGTTGGACTTGCGTGACAAGGTGGCCGTCGTATAACGCTCATAGTGCCCGAGATCAAGGTCGGTTTCGGCACCATCGTCGGTAACAAACACCTCACCGTGTTGAAACGGGCTCATAGTACCGGGGTCAACATTGATGTACGGATCCATCTTCTGCATCGAAACCTTCAAGCCTCGCGCTTCCATCAACGCACCTATCGAAGCGGCTGACAGACCCTTACCAAGAGAAGAAACAACGCCGCCGGTCACAAATATAAATTTTGTCTTCATGTGGAATCTTTTATCCCCGATAACTAGTAATTTCCTGCTTCACACCAAAGGCGTGATTCTACACACAAACAGAACCGAAAGAAACCCTGAACTGTAAAAATGAATCAGCCCTGCTATAAAAAGTAACCAGCTGTTTTAATTGTTTTTTTGTAACTATTCAGCTATGGCCTTGCGCAGGGTCGGGGGTCCTGTGGCAAGGGTGTTTGTCGCCATGGATGGCGACAACAAGCGGTCATGGATGACGAACAGCGTCCCTTGACATAGGATCCCCGATCCGGTGCTGAACAGATACGTTTTTTTTATTAGTCATCAACTTTTCTACGCGCTCCAGATCAGCCGGCGTATCCACTCCGTGGCTATCCCACTCGGTCTCGGCAACATACAGGCGTACCCCCCGTTCCAGAGCTCGCAACTGCTCCAGTCGCTCCAATTGTTCCAGCGGGGTTTCGGGCCAGCGCGGATAATCAAGCAGCAGGGTGCGCCGATACACATAAAGACCGATATGACGCCACACCGCAAGCTGGGGCAACTGTTCAGCCAACTCTTCTTTTTTCAGATCCCGTGGCCAGGGGATCGGTGCACGGGAAAAATAGAGGGCATAGCCGGCCAGATCCCTGACCACCTTGACCACGTTGGGACTGAGAAAATCTTCCGGGCAGGTCAGGCGCGCTGCCAAGGTTCCCATCTCGATATCTTGATGATCAAGGAGCGGTCGTATCGCCTGATCGATCATCTGCGGCTGAATCAGGGGTTCGTCCCCCTGCACATTGATGATCAGGTGACTGTGCAGGGCAGCAGCGACCTCTGCCAGGCGATCAGTACCGGTCGGGTGATCCTCACGGGTCAACATCGCCTCGCCACCGAACCCTTGCACGCAATCCAGAATACGCTGATCGTCAGTAGCGACAACAACCCGATCAACCAGTTCAGCTGCCGCAACCTGCCGATAAACATGCTGAATCATCGGCAATCCCTGCAGCAAGGCCAGCGGTTTGCCGGGAAAACGAGTAGAAGCAAAACGAGCGGGAATAATTGCGGTGACATCGGTCATCAGGAGGCCATCCTTAACATGAGAGGGTTAGTCATGATAGATCATTGAGAGGGCTCGGGCCATCATCATCGCTTACTGGACTTGAGGGGGTTGATGGTGTTCGATGAATGCCCGAATAGTAACAGAGAAGCGGGATGAAACGATAAATGATTGTGAATCACTCAAGCTGATTTGTTGCGCAGGCAAGGAGCAACACCCTGGGCGACAACCAGCAGAGCGGTCAACAACAGGCAGGCAAGGGCGAACAAATCGCCAAAACGCGTGTAAAAGGTCGGCACAGCTCCAAGTCCAACCTGACCGGAGAGCTGTAAGGTTTCGAAAATCGGCCCGGACAGAACCACCTCACCACTGGGGGCAATCAAGGCGGAGATCCCGGTGTTGGCGGAGCGGGCCAGCCAGACGCGGTTCTCTATCGCGCGAAAGCGCGCCATGGCGAGGTGCTGATAAGGGGCGGACGAGCGTCCGAACCAGGCATCATTGGTGATATTGACCAACAAATCGGCGCCCTGATCAACGTGTTGACGCGCCAGATAGGGGAAAATGACTTCGTAGCACACCAGCACTCCAAGACGATGTTCCCCTAGCGGCAAAGAAACAATTGTACCGGGGACAAAGTCGCCAACTCCCACCACCAGTTTGTCGATAAAGGAAAGCAAACGACCAAAAGGCACATATTCACCAAAGGGGACCAGATGAACCTTGTCAGAGCGCCCCTGCCGCAGCCCATCACTGCCAATCAAAAAAGCGCTGTTTAAATATTGGTACTCTCCGGCTGCTCCCACTTGATAAGCCGGAGTGCCCACCAGCAGCGGAACGCCACTACGCTTGGGTAGATCATGCACCCGGGCTGCCAAAGGCGAAGGGTCCTGGAGATAAAAAGGGGTGGCTGCTTCCGGCCAGATCAACAGATCAGGCTGATCCGCCAGCGCCTGTCTCGACAGCGACAGGTAGCGAGCAATCGTCTCCTGCCGCAATGCCG
Organism: Pelovirga sp.; assembly: GCA_046482365.1. Taxonomy (GTDB): domain Bacteria; phylum Desulfobacterota; class Desulfuromonadia; order Desulfuromonadales; family Geopsychrobacteraceae; genus Pelovirga. Next base: position 21,248 of record JAWOFG010000001.1, read on the forward strand.
GATCCCATTTTTGTGACTGCTCAAAGTTCCCCTGAATCAGCGCAACCGCCAACGTCTCCGGGCGTTCATCAGACAACTGACCCGAACGCCAGACTCCATAGCCGAAATGACTGATCAGCAACAACGCCACTCCGGCCGTCGCCCAGCGGGTAAACACCTGTTTAGGTTGCATAATAAGTTGGGCGATCAGGGCATTAACGGCAATCAATATCAGCCCCACTCCATACACGCCGGTCACATCGGCACTTTGGATCGCCAGGCTGAAATTCTGCTGGGAATAGCCGATCAAGGCCCAGGGAAAGCCGGTCAACAGCCAGCCTCGTAAAAACTCAAGAGCCACCCAGATGATCGGCAGGCTGAGCAGAACAGGAAGACCCAGGCGCTGCTTAATGCGCCAGGCAAGCCAGATTGCACAACCGAAAAACAGAGCCAGGTAGGCGATCAGCAACAGATAGGCAACCAACGAGGAGAAGGGATCCAGACCACCAAAGGTGGTCATAACGATGTTCAACCAGTAAAGAACGATGGCAAAAAATGTTGCCCCGGTCACAAAGCCGCTGACAAAGGGTCGTTTTTCCATAACCAGCAACAGTGGCACCAGAGCCACCCAGGCCAGTGGATAAAAATCGGGACGGGGGAATGAAAGAGCCAGTAATCCGCCGGACAGGGCCGCTACCGGCAGGCTTTTATCAATCCGCATCATCACCCATATCTGCCCGCAACGGAAAAATTCGGATCTGCTGAATCGAGCGCTGATCCCCTTTTTCGATCAGCATATCAAACTGGCCAACACGAACTTTTTCGCCCATCGCCGGCACCTGGCCAAACTGCTCAATGACGTAGCCGCTGATCGTGTCGAATTTTTCTCGCTCCACCTCAACATCAAAGTATTCTTCGAACTCTTCAATATTGAGGCGACCATTGACAACCACGGTACCGTCGGGATCCTCGATCAACCATTCTTCTTCCAGATCGTATTCATCCTGGATATCTCCGACGATCTCTTCGATCAGATCCTCAATCGTAATCAAGCCGGCAGTGCCGCCGTATTCATCGATAACAATAGCAATATGCACCCGCGTTTCACGAAACTCCCGCAGCAACACACTGACCTGTTTTGACTCAGGAACCAGAAATGGCTGACGCAGAACCTGTTCCAAGGGGATGGTGTCGAGAGATTGTCCCCAATAGTTGAGAAGATCCTTGGCATAAACCAGACCGATGATGTTATCAATGTTTCCTTTGTAGACAGGAATACGTGAGTGTCCGGACTGCAGAATAGCCTCAAGCACCTGGGTCAGGGATGCGGCAGCATCAACGCAGACCATGTCGGTGCGTGGCACCATAATTTCGCGCAGATAGGTTTCATCAAGCTCCAGGATCGACTGAAGCATATCCCCCTCTTCCTCATCAATAATGCCGCGTTGCTCTGATTCATCAATCAGTTGCTGCAACTCCTCTTCGCTCCCTGCCGAAGCGCGCCGGCTCAAACGGCCCAAAAGGCGTTGCAGCAGCCCTTGTCGTCCTTTTTCATCGCCCGTGTCCACCTTGTATTCAGTCTCCTTTGTGTTGGATAGATGTTCAATTTACCTGTCAAGTGTCAGCGGAAATTCTTCAATCAGTTGAGTAAAGATTTCCCGTTCCCGTTGTTCCATTTCCTGTGCCTGCGCAGCGCTGCCGCGTTCATGGTCATAACCCAGCAGATGCAAGATTCCATGCACCAGCAGAAACCACAGTTCATGCTCAAAAGGAATCCTGGCTGCTGCAGCGTCAGCGGCGGCTCGTTCGGCAGAAATAACCACATCACCGAGTAATTGCGGCTGCACGCCGGCCCCCAACCCTTCCTGCATGGCAAAGGAGATGACGTTGGTCGGACGATCACGCTGCAGAAACTCGCGGTTAATCTGTTGGATGCCGGCGTTGTCGACGATCAGAATCGACAGCTCAGCATCAGGCTTCGCGCAGATATTTAAGATCTGCTGTGCTACCTTGCGCAGCGACCGCTTCAAAATCCGGTACCGGCGCTGGCGATTTTCGATCTGGATTCGCATTATTGACCTTATTGCTCTTTTCCCGTGAGACAGTACTGTCATTGCCATCCATTTTGGCTTTGACAATGTGAACCGGCTCCGGATAATCAACCCGATGATGGAAGGAACTCGACAGGACTCGGGTAAAACTCTTGGCTATTTCGTTGAGGTCGCGCAGGGTCAGATCGCACTCGTTGAGCTGACCATCAATGAATATGTTGTTGATCAACTTCTTCACCATGCCCTGGATCCGTGCCGGAGTCGGATCTGCGAGGGTACGGCTGGCGGCTTCCACTGCATCGGCGAGCATAATCAGTGCGGCTTCACGGGTCTGGGGCTTGGGGCCATGATAGCGATAATCGCGCTCGTCGACTTGCTGAACCCCGGGATCGGCAAGGGACTTGGCACGGTCGTAGAAAAATTTGATCAGCGCCGTGCCATGATGCTGTTTGATAATATCGATCAGCTCGGAACCCAGTTTGTTCTCCCGCGCCAGGTCGACGCCGTCTTTGACGTGGGAAGTCAGGATCAGGGCGCTCATGGAGGGCGCCAGCTTGTCGTGCTTATTGCGTTGACCGCCGGTATTTTCGATAAAATAAAGGGGCTTACGGATCTTGCCGATGTCGTGGTAGTAGGCCGCCACACGCGCCAGCAGTGGATTGGCACGAATCGATTCGGCCGCGGATTCAGCGAGGTTACCCACCAGGATCGAATGGTGATAGGTCCCCGGCGCCTGAATCATCAACTGGCGAAGAACCGGCGCGTTCATATTAGCCAGCTCAAGCAACTTGATATCTGTCGTGTATTTAAACAGCGATTCGACCAGCGGGATGGTGCCGTTGACAATGACCGCACTGATTATCCCACCGGCAAAACCGAATCCGATCCGGTACAGCAATTGCAGATCCGCCGCCCGCCCGGTCAGCAGGTGCAGACCGATCAACATGGCCATATTGGTCAGACCAATCCACAACCCGGCGCGATAGAGGGTGGTTCGTTGCTGGCAATAACGCACCCCATGTGCACCGACAATGCTACTGACCAGCGCATAAAAGGCTACCAGCAGGCTATTACCGAACAGCACTCCGGCCAGTACAGCAGAACAGATGGCCATGATAAAAGCCGTTTCCGAGTTCAGCACAATCCGCACCAGCATGGCCGCCAGAGCAAAAGGAATCGCGTAGTAGTAGGTTGCAGCATCAATCGAAGACAATACCGTTCCCATGCCGGCAGAAACAAAAATCGACACCTTGATAAGAACAAAGTGGGCTATCAGCACCGCCCCCAAAAACAGCAGGTCACGGCGGTCCGGGTTAAATTTGCTGATATTCCCTTGCGCAAAAACAAAACCGACAAAAAGCAGCAGCATGATAGAGATCAGCAAACCGGCGGCGCTCTGGAGAGTATGGCTGCTGCGTCCTGAATCACGCAACGATTGCAGCTTGAGAATCTGGTCAGCACTGATGCGCTCCCCTTCGCGCACCACCATCTCCCCTTTTTTGATCTGGAAGAGTACCGGCGTCACCTGGCTGGATGCGAGCAGGCGACGCTGCCGGGTTTCCTGCTGGTCCAGCACCAGATTAGGCCGCAACTGCTGCTGCACCAGCTTGAGCAGCACCTGCTGTTGGGCGGGGCTGAGGGTATCAAGATCGGCGAGACGGCCTTCAGCTTCCTGAAAGACATTGTTGAGTCCAACCACCCGCTCAGACCATTGGCGGGACGGCAAACGCTCCTGATCGCGCTCAAGCAGGACAATCCCTGTCTGCCAATCATCCTGAAAGCTCTGCAGACTGGCGCTGATCGGACGTTCGAACAGAGGTTTCAGCAGAGTAATGATCTGTCCGACCAGCTCCCGGTCGAGGGGGAAATCAAGCAACGGCCCATAATCATCACTGGTGAGGGGAACACCAAAATCAGCCTCAAGACGCGGCAAAAGGTCCTGGTCAGGATACAGGTCGGTATCTTCCTGGCGCTGGGACAAAAAAACCAATCCGCGTTCCAGTCGCTCAGTCGCCTGGCCACCGGCACTCGGATCGTAACGATAAACCAGGGGCACAGCGCGCGCCGCAGCGTCACGTTTGGCACGGGTCAATTCAACATCTTCGACCAGCATATCCCGTGGCGATTTGATATCCCGCGGGGCGATATCCCCTGGTGAAAAAGACGCAGGGATCAAACCACCCTTGGGAACAATAATGACCGCCAGCAACAGGGCTACTGCGAGCAGTACCCACTTGCGCAACTGTACCGGACTGCTCCAGAACCGCCATTCCTGCCAGGAGCGGGAACGACTACGCCCTACGGTTTTGGTTTTTTTCTCTTTAGTCATGAGTCCTCGGATCAGTCAGGCGCGTTGATTCTGGCAGGACGAGGCGGTAACTCCTCGGTTTTTGCAGAGGGTTTTTGCTCAGCGCGCTGATAAGCCTGCACGATCGCCTGAACAATAGGATGACGAACAACATCAAGATCACTGAAGTAGGTAAAAGCAATATCGGGAACGTTGTGTAACACGTCGGTGGCATGCAACAGCCCCGAGCCGGTTCCACGCGGCAGATCGATCTGGGTGATATCGCCGGTAATCACCGCACGACTGCCGAAACCGATGCGTGTCAAAAACATTTTCATCTGCTCCGCTGTGGTATTTTGTGCCTCATCAAGAATAACAAAGGCATCATTGAGGGTGCGCCCGCGCATAAAGGCCAGCGGTGCCACCTCGACCACGCCGGCATCAACCAGTCCACGTGCCTTTTCAAGCTCCAGCATGTCATACAGGGCATCATAGAGCGGTCGCAGATAAGGATTGACCTTCTCAGCCAGATCCCCGGGCAGAAAGCCCAGCTTTTCCCCCGCCTCAACCGCCGGGCGCACCAGCATAATACGACTAACCTCTTTGCGCATGAGAGCTGCCACTCCCATGGCCATAGCCAGATAGGTTTTGCCGGTGCCGGCCGGTCCGATGCCGAAAACAACAGTCTTGCTGCGGATCTGGTCAATATAGCTTTTTTGGGCCAGACTTTTCGGGGTAATCAGCTTGTTGCGCGCCGAAACAAAAACCGTATCATAAAAAATATCACGCAGATTGGTTGAAGAGTCGGTCGACAGGATGCGAATAGCGTAGTCGATATCGGTGGGATACAGGGGCATATCATCGCGCAACAACGCACAGAGTTCTTCGAGCAGGCGGTAGCCAACCTGAACCTGTGCCGGGTTGCCGGACAGATGCAATACCGTCCCCTGGCTTCCGAGGCGAATCCCGAGTTTCTTTTCTATCAGCTTGAGATTTTGATTCTGCTGACCAAACAGCTGGGCAGCCAGAGCAGCATTGCCGACATCAAAGGACTGATGGGGTGTCATATGTGGTATGTTGTTAAATCAAAATATAGAGTAATCACGCCGAGAATTTAGCACCAAACCAATCCACAATGCAAGAGGCGTGGCATGCACTGCCATCATTCCAACTGTGACCGGCATCATGGTATAATGACCTCTCTTCTATAAACAGCTATCAAGGATAAAGCGTGGGGTCCGATTCTTCCACTAACAAAAACCATAAAAGCAGTTCTTTTACTATTGAAGGACTGCTGAAACAACTGAATGTGACCCGCCGCATGGTTGGACTTTATCCGTCTGATCACCCACAGATTCGCACCAGTATCAGCCGAACCCTGACCATCCTTCATCATTTCTGGGATGAAAACCGCCTGTTGGTTCTGGGAATTACACCGTCAACTATCTTCGTCAACAACCGTCGCACTGATCAGCGGGATCCGGTTTGCCTGGAGTTTGCCCGTTTTTTTTTTCATGCCGGCGTTGCGTCCATCAGCTTCCACAAGGGACTCGAGGCCGAGGAGCTGATTCGCTTCCAGCGACTGTTTCAGGACAAAGATGGACCCGTCATTCAGGACGCAACCTTTACCGCACTGCTGGAAAAAGAGAACATTTCCAATATCAGCGTCGAGCTGATTGATTATTCCGCCTTCCATGAAAAAGCGGATTCCACCAGCGGGCTGGACAAGGGCGACAAGCTCTGGGAAGACTTTCTCCAACGACTAAAAGAAGGGGATCTGGAAGTAACCAACTACCTTGAAGCCGATTATCAGGGTGAGGTAGCTGAAGCCTTCAGCCATAAGCTATCCGGCACCGCGACCGAGCAGGAGCAGGCGGCAGAAGGTATCGGGCGGCTTTTATCGTTTGGTCATTCCAGTCAACAATCGCGTGAGTCCCTGGACTATTACGATAAAAACCTCAACCTGCTGCTGGAACGTCTCACACCTGAAACAAGAAATGATTTTCTTAAAAAAGGGCTGAAACATCTTGAGAATCATCAACGTTCAACCCTCCAACCGGCCTTGAAGCGAATTTCTCCGGGCTTTCTTGAAGCCATGGTGGCACACTCAAGCCGATCCGGCAGTGCCCTTTCCCCACGGCTGCTCAATCTGATCAACTCGCTTGCTGTCGAGATCGCCCCTGAATCATCCACCACCTCCAGGGGGTTTTCCGCTACAGAAACCCGGAGTCGAGTGGAGACCCTGTTTAAAGAAGAACAGGAAGATCTCTACATGCCGACCGGCTACCAGCAGGCTCTTCATACCGCCATCACGACCAACAACACCGGGACCCTGTCGACGGAAGACCAGCAGGCCCTGAACGAACTGATCAGTCATCAATCCGTCGAAGAACAGACGGCACGGATCATCTTTGAACGACTGGATGCACAACCTGACGTCCGGCTGGCAAAAACATATCAGAACCATCTGGTGGATTTCTCGCGTATGTTTCTAGAAGCAGGAAACTATACCGGTCTGCACTCCATCTATCAGCACTGGTCCCGATTTGTTAATCAGAGCGGAAGTTCCATCGAACTGCTGTCTGAAAAACTGGTGGCCTACCACAGTCAGGCATCTTTCATAACCGAGGTGCTTGACGGATTTGATCTCTTTGAAATCGACAAACACCAGGAAATTATCGATTACATTGTCCTGGTCGGCACCCCCTATTGCGAACCGATCGTTGAGCGCCTGGGGCTGGCAAACCACTACTCTGAACGCAAGCGCTGGATTGACCTGCTAATCCGCATCAGTGGCAATGCCCAGCAGACAATCATCCCCTTCCTCAGTGATGAGCGCTGGTACCTGGTGCGCAACCTGGTGATGATCCTTGGCAGCGAGCCGACTCCCGCGATCATTAAAGCTATTCAACCCTTGCATCAGCATCCACACCCGCAGGTTCGGGCAGAAACCATTCGGGTCCTTTTTTCCTGCAATCAGGCCACCGCCAACCGCCTGTTACTGGCGGAACTTCACAGTGACGATCAGGATGCCTGTCTGGCGGCGGTCAATATAGCTCATTTAAGCCATGATCAAGAGGTGTTGTCAGTCCTGCACCGTCTCCTCGATCAAGAGCTGGACAGCGACGGCCAACTGGCGCTTTCAAGGGCCATTGTTGTCAGTCTGTGTCTGCGCGGAGAAAAGGAGAGTCTTGTCATCCTGCGCCGACTACTTTACCGCGGAGGCCTACTGCTTCATCGTCGCACCCGGCACCTGCAACGCGACATCATAGCGGCACTGGCCGACTTCAGGCATCCTGCTGCCGATAAACTGCTGGAAGAGTTGACAATCGGGAAATTCAGCCATGACGCCATGACAGCCATGGCAAGACGCCTGGAGCAGTCATGAGTCTTAACAGCAAAGAACAACTTCACAAGCTGCTGCACCTGCTCTCCACCGCTGCGGCCAACGCGGCCCTCTACAACCTGCAACACTTGCAGGTCCTGCGCCTCAACAAACAGGCGATGACACAGGTGCAGGCACTTTTTGCCATGACGGACGAAATCAGTCTCAAGGTCATTGACGATCTACTGGTTTACAACAATTATCCACTACCTGAGACGCCACCGATCAGACGCTTTATTGATGCACTCAAAAGACACCGTATCAACTTTTTGCGCATCACCCCGGGAATCTACAATGAAGAGTTGCTCGGACTGATCAATATTCTCAGTAAAAGCCCGGACCGTCCGGCAGCGGTCAACAGCAGTGAACACCTGCATTTCGGCCAATTGGAGGTGCGCCGGCGAGCACCATCGCGCGAATGGGGATTACCGGAAATTGCTACCCGGGAAGCCGATCACCTGCTGGAGATATATGATGCTGTGCGTGCCGATGAACCCCTTGATCTGTCCATGATTCATCATATTGTCGATGGTTTTATTGCGTCTTTTCATCATCAGAAGGACGCTTTTATGGCCCTTGCTCCACTGCGCGCCATGGACGAATACACCTACACCCATTCCACCAATATCTGCATCCTTAACATCGCCCAGGCTCAAAGCCTCGGCATTGAAGACAAAATGCTGACCGATATTGGACTGGCGGCCATGCTTCACGATGTCGGGAAGATGTTTATTCCCCATGACATCCTCGCCAAAGCGGGACAACTGAGTGAAGACGAGTGGCATATCATGCAACAACATCCGATTCTCGGTGCCGACTATCTCCTTAAAACCCCCGGCGTTCCGCGTCTTGCTGTGGTTACCGCCTACGAGCACCACATGCGTTTTGACGGCAACGGCTATCCACGCTGTCACCAACCCTGGAACCAGCATCTCTGTTCCCACATGACCGCAATTTCCGATGCCTACGATGCCATGAGAACCCACCGGACCTACGATGCCCCCATGGATCTTGAACAGATAACCGCTATCATGCTGAACCTCGCCGGAACCAAGCTGCA
>JAWOFG010000009.1:0-5229 GCA_046482365.1 Pelovirga sp.
TGCCGGGAAATAGTGACGGCACAGGCCGGTAAACTGTTGTGATGACAGTCCGAGGGCAATTGCAGGAGAGCTTTTCTCCTGCTCCATGATCACCAGCAGGCAGGCGAACAGATGCCGATCTGCAGCAACGATGTCTGCAGCACAGGAACTCTTCATCAGCTGACGATAGCGCGGATGAGTGCTACTGACCCTGACCCCGGCGTGATCCTGATGTGGAGTGAAACTACCGCCGACCAGCTCTCCTTGACGTCCGATACTGACAACCGCTGCCTGTAGCGCCTCGGCGGCCAGATCAGCGCAATAAAGGCGATCGGCAGGCAGTCCGCCCAGCCGTGCGTCAATGTCTTCGCGGCTGATCCGGAGGATCTCGTTAATAGCGGTATTTTCCGCAAGTTCCGCCGCGGCGGCGCAGGCAGCAATCGTGTAGCCACAGCCAAAAGCCTGAAACCTGACGAATTCAATCCTCTGCCGAGCTGTCTTGAGAAAAAAGCGGGCAGCAATGCGTGAACCCCGTTCCCCCTCCCCCAGGCCGATTTCTCCGATACCATCGGCGGTGTCGAGTTGCCCGACATAATCGGGATTGTTGGCATAACACAGAATCTTCTCCGTATAGCCACTCATCACTCCCCCCCGTGATGCTGATGGCGAATGACGGCGTTGGCAACTTCGCAAAGAAAATAGGCTCCCCCCTCATACAGGCAATCATGAACCAGTTGATTACCTAATTGTTCCCAATTGGGAAAGCCACGCAGCACCATCCCCTTGCCGAGACGATCAGCCAGGGCTTCCACGTGGGTGCCGCCGATGATCAGATCATAGTCTGCGGCCAGATCCTCGACATCCCCCAGATCCCCGACCATGACTCTGTCAGCCTGAATAACATCCAGTGCCGGTGAATCGGTAGCAGCAATAGCAACAGCGATCTTTCCCCCCGCCTCATGAATGATGGCACCAAGGGCGGCAAGCATATCCGGCTCTCCAGTCAGGGCAAAACAGGTTTTACCCAGAGCGAAATGACAGTCGAGCAAAGCGTCACGCAAACGGTCGCGCCAGCGCCCGACCTGCAGTGGCGGGGCATGAAAGCCGGTTTCATCAAGCAGGATCTTGATCAGCTCATCGGTGGCGATCAGGCCCGCCAAATGGGGAAAATGATGGTGACGGATCTGCGGATTTTTCTTCAGCAGTTCTTGTGCGCAGGGAATCATCGACGCGCCGACACTGATGACCAGCCCAGCCTGCGCCAGATCACGAATTTGTTCGACGCGGATGCCGCCACTGGAAAGTGCTGCCTGTTTCTCCCCGAGATGGCCATCGAGGGAGCTTGACAGATCGGGCAGGGTCACCACATTGAAGCCAAAGGCTGCGACCAGATCAGCGATCTTTTCCACCTCAAGCGGGGTCATGCTGACATGGGGGAGCAGTACCAACCGGTTGTCGTCAAGCTCAGCACGGGCTTGCGTCAATTGCCGGATCATGGCACTGCAGGCTGCCGCCCACCCCTGCTCGAGCCCTCCTTCGTAATCGGGGGTGTTGACATAGACCAGCGGCACCTCCATGCGGGCAGCAATGCCGCTGACATCATCCCCCTTGGTTTCGGTCAGACCGGTCGTATAAAGCCCGATCAGCTCTGGAGTGACTTTGTTACCAATATTTTTCACCGATTCGCTGATGCTGTAATCGCCGCCATCAAGGATTGCCGTAACATCGGTGACAGCGGTGGTTTGCAAGGCAATGGGTTCGGCAAAATGGCGGGTATAAAACACCTTGGTGAAGCTGGCGCACCCCTGCCCGCCATGCATCAGCGGCATGCACTGGTGAACCCCCAGAAACGCCAGGGTCGCGCCCATCGGGGCCGACAGCTTGAAGGGATTAATTTGCAGCGATTTGCTGGATTTATGTCTTACTCGTGCCATGGCGCCCTCCGGCCGGCCAGTTCAAACACCGGGCTTGCCAGCGCATGTTTGAGATCCTCGGCCAGATTGAGCAGTCCGGCATAAGCACCGTAGCTGATTTTTTTCTCCTGATTGACATCGATAAAAGCGATCCCCTTTTTGATGGCGGTATAAAGAGAGCGTCCTCCAGCGAGCAGGATATGTGCGCCCTTTTCATCGATCAGCTTCGCTTGCTCGACTCCGGGATTCATCATCAGCACGCCATCCGCTCCCAGATACTCCCGCGCTTTAGCCCGATCATCCTCAGTGGCCTTGCGCACCGCTGTCGCCACGACCTCGATGCCCAGATCCTGCAATGCAGCGGCAATCGACCAGGTTTTGTTGCCGCCGGTATTGAGCACCGCTTTTTTACCGGCAAACAAGGCGCGATAAGGAGCAAGTTTTTCCTCCAACGCCGCTTCCTCCCGTGCCACCAGCTTACGGGTGCGCTCCAGCAGCTCTTCATTACCTAGAGCCTTAGCGATGGCCAGCAATCCGGCGGAGGTATCGCGTTTACCGTAAAAGGACAGGGAGATCCAGGGGATTCCGTACTTTTCCTGCATCTTGCGGGTAATGGAAACCAGGGACTTGGCGCAGACGATGACATTGAGTTTGGCCCGATGGGCGCTACGGATGGCCGCAATGCGGCCATCACCACTCAAGGTCGACAGTACCCGGATGCCGAGTTCTTCGAGCAGATGGGCGTACTGCCACATATCGCCGGTGACGTTGTACTCGCCGATCAGATTGATATCAAAGGGGGTGCTGACTTCCGGCTCCAGGGTGCCGATCAGATGGGCGAGCACCGCTTCGCCGCCTAAGCGACTGCCGAGGTTCTTGCTGCCGACAAAACCGGGCGCATGCACCGGCACACAAGGGATATTATAGCGATCAGCCGCCTCCCGACAGGCCTTGTCGATATCATCACCGATCAGGGCGGTGACGCAGGTGGCATAGACAAACAGGGCCTGGGGGCGGTAACGGGCAATGGTTTCATCGATGGCGGCGGCAAGCTTTTCTTCGCCCCCGAACACCACATCGTTCAGACAAGTATCGGTGGTCAGTCCGACCTGGGTCAGATCGGTTCCCGGCCAACTGGTCGGAGTGGCGCGAGTCTCCCAACTGGCACCGAGGCAGGTGATGGGGCCGTGCACCAGGTGGGCGGCGTCGGCAAAGGGAAAAAGGGCTATCTGCGCGCCTTCAAAAGCACAGCCACCGGTGGTCGCCCCTGGGGTTGGGGCGTTACATGCCTGTTTTTTAGTCAGATTGTGCTCACAGGAACTTTCGACCAGTAGTTCTCTGATATTGGGTTTGGTGGCCACGTCAGCTCCTTGAATGAGGGTTCAAGTCGCCCCGCCGCACCGTTGAGAGGGGAGAAATTGTATTGTGTGTTGTTCGGCGGCAATGCCGATATGGAACATGTTATTTGCAAGATACCTGCCAGAACCGGCGGTTCGCGCACCGCCGAGCGCCTTCCTTTTTGATAGGCGTCAAAAAGGAAGCAAAAAACGCCCCACTGGCGTGGAGCAACTTGAGATAGACGGTTATAGCGCGTGTATTTGGTTGGTTGCTGCGTAGCGGAAAGAGTCTGCAAATCCATGTTTCAACCTGGTCGCCCTGCGCGCAAGCGCTGAGGGGCCTATGGAGGATGGCCGTTGCGTCGATTTATTTGATGGTGGATAACGAACCTTCCGTTAAAACCTCATGGATACCAGCCTGCGCGGGAATGACGGTGATGTAAAAATAATCGCAAAGTTGCTCCAGTTCGGGCCGTTATCACCGCGTGATCGCGATGCATCCCCTGGCGAACGAAGTGAGAGGGGGCGCCTGTTGCCTTTCGTGAAAAGAGGTAGAGACCATCTGCCATTCATCTGCCGGTGATTAATGCACCGAACCATGCGCACCACAAGTCGCCCCACGCCAGTGGAAAGATTTTTTGCATACTTTTGGATCGTTTGCCAAAAGTATGGCGGCGGGCGGGGCCGCGACCCCGCGACCTTAATCTTGATGTTGATTTGTGATCCGTATCGGCAAGGACAGTTTCAGTAACCTTCAAAATCGTCGTTTCGCGTACCGCCAGCTAATCGATACTTTCGCGTAAAGAAGCGATACCCTTTTTCAGAAGGGGCAATTCCAACTGAACAGCGTCCCAGACAATCCTCGAATCGATACCAAAGTACTCATGAACAATAAAGTTCCGAAAATCCTTGATCGAGCGCCATTCAATGGTCGGCACACGATTCTTCAATATCAGCAAAATACAGTCGCACATCGCGCCTAGACATAGTGAATATCTTTCAGAATAGACTCTTTCACCAAGGGCTTTAAACTGGACTCCGTCACCAGGTCAATAGGGGCGTTCAGTGAATCCTGCAGATAATGCAGCAACCCGAAAAAGCTACGAAAGGTATTCTCACTTTGAAGCCGGACAACGATATCAATATCGCTATCGGCAGTAGCTTCACCACGCGCATAACTGCCCGCCAATCCGAGACTGGTGACCCCAAAGCGACGGTGCAACTCATCCTTGTTGCACTGTAAAAATTCAATAAGTTGTTCTTTATTCGCCTGTGTCAATGGTGCCCCCTGCAAAAAACTCAGAAAATGACGTATTCATTATATTCGTTCTACACGAAAGAAGCACCATGTAAATATTCAAGGCAACCAACAGCTGTCAACTTTGCCTGCCCAAAATTTCACCACCCTGCCTCAAGAATCAGCAGAACATCAACTACTCCTTGACATCAACCCGCAGATCTCCACTATCCTCAAACAAGGCATACAATTTGCTGTAACGCTTGACAATCAATCCGGTGACAAGGATGTCCCTTAACCCACACTGGGGGTACATCTATGTCCAGCAAAAAAATCCATATCTCCGACACCACCCTGCGCGACGGCGAACAGACCGCCGGGGTCGTCTTCAGTGACACCGAAAAAATCGCCATCGCCACCCTGCTCGACCGGATCGGCGTCAGCGAGCTCGAATGCGGCATTCCCGCCATGGGCAAAGACGAACAGCGCACCATCAAGAAACTGGTCGACTTGAATCTGAAGGCGCGCCTGCTGACCTGGAACCGCGCCCTGATCCCTGATATTCAAGCCTCCATCGACTGCGGCATCAAGGCCGTCGATCTCTCAATTTCCGTCTCCGATATCCACATCCGTCATAAGCTGCGCAGTAGCCGCGACCAGGTCAAGGAACAACTCAAAACTGCCCTGGGCTTTGCCAAACAGAACCAACTTTACGTGTGTGTCGGCGCTGAGGATGCGGGCCGCGCTGACATGGATTTTCTGC
>JAWOFG010000016.1:0-2971 GCA_046482365.1 Pelovirga sp.
TGTTCAGCGCTTTATCTCGGTTTTCCACGATCAGCAGGATGTGATGCTGGCCCTGGCGCCGATTCGTTCAATGGATGAATATCTTTACACCCATTCCACCAATATCTGTCTGCTCAATCTCGCCCAGGCCCGGCTACTCGGTATTGAAGGACAAATGCTTAACGATATCGGCATCGCCGCCATGCTGCACGATGCCGGCAAGATGTTTATCCCTTCCGAGGTGCTCAATAAACAGGGGAAACTGGATGACCGGGAATGGGAACTGATGCGCGACCATCCGCGTCTTGGTGCGCAATACCTGCTGAACTGTCCCGGTATTCCGCGACTGGCCGTGGTAACGGCGTACGAGCACCACATCGGCTATGATGGAACCGGCTATCCTGTGAGTTTTCGCAAACTGAATCCCTGCAGTTACATAACATCCATATCCGATATTTACGATGCCTTGCGAACCCGACGAGCCTACAAAGAGCCTTTGTCTTTCGATCAGATTAAAACGATCATGAGTGGCAGTGCCGGCAAGGCACTTCATCCTGAATTGACGCACTCATTTCTGATCGCCCTGTCTCAACTCGAGCAACAACAGCCGTGATTGATAATATTTCCTGAGACAATTCGCATGGATCCGCTTGCGACCTGGAGTGCCGGGGTGTTATACATTCCTTCCGCCCCGACATCTGATTGGTGTCCGGGGCCCATCAATTTCATCATTCTAAATAGATCAAAAGGATCAGGACATGAGTGAAGACACAAAAAAGATCATCTATTCGATGATGCGAGTCAGTAAAAATTACAACAAGCAACCGATCATCAAGGACATCTCCCTCTCCTACTACTACGGTGCCAAAATCGGGGTTCTGGGCCTGAACGGCTCGGGCAAATCGACCCTGCTGCGCATCATGGCCGGCGTTGACAAGGAATTCAATGGTGAAGTGGCCCTTTCCCCCGGTTACTCCGTTGGCTATCTGGAGCAGGAACCGCAACTGGACGAGAGCAAGACCGTGCGTGAAATTGTTCAGGAAGGAGTACAGGAGATTGTTGATCTGCTGGCGGAATTTGAAGCGATCAACAACGCTTTTGCTGATCCCGACTGCGACATGGACAAACTGCTGGAGCGCCAGGCCAAGGTGCAGGATCAACTCGATGCCGCCGACGCCTGGGAACTCGACTCACGTCTGGAGCTGGCAGAAGAAGCCCTGCGCTGCCCACCCCCGGAGACTCCGATCAAGGTGCTTTCCGGTGGCGAAAAGCGCCGCGTCGCCCTATGCCGCCTGCTGTTGCAAAAACCTGACATTTTGCTGCTGGACGAACCGACCAACCATCTTGATGCCGAAACCGTCAACTGGCTGGAGCAGCACCTGCAACGCTATCAGGGCACGGTGATCGCTGTCACCCACGACCGTTATTTTCTTGACAATGTCGCCGGCTGGATCCTCGAGCTTGACCGTGGCCACGGCATTCCGTGGAAAGGAAACTACTCGAGCTGGCTGGAGCAGAAGCAGGAACGCCTGCGGCGCGAGGAAAAATCTGAAAGTAAGCGTCAGCAGACCCTGCAACGCGAACTTGAGTGGATCCGCATGTCCCCCAAAGGGCGTCAGGCCAAGGCCAAGGCGCGCATAACCTCTTACGAAAAACTTCTAGGCAATGCCGCCCAGGAGAAGGAGAAACAGCTGGAACTTTATATCCCGCCAGGGCCACGCCTTGGTGATCTGGTGGTTGAAGCAGACCAGATCAGCAAGGGCTACGGCGACCACCTGCTCATCGACAATTTAAGTTTCCGACTCCCTCCCGGCGGCATCGTCGGGGTCATCGGCCCCAACGGTGCCGGCAAGACAACCCTGTTCAAGATGATTATCGGCAAGGAAAAGCCCGACAGCGGCAGCTTCAAAGTCGGCGAATCAGTGCGGTTAGGCTATGTTGATCAGAGCCGGGAACTCAGCCCTGACAAAACCATCTGGGAAGAGGTCTGCGATGGTCAGGATTTTATCCAAATGGGGGGCGTCTCCATCAACTCCCGCGCCTATGTCGCCCGTTTCAATTTCTCCGGTTCCGACCAGCAGAAAAAGGTCGGCGTACTCTCCGGTGGCGAGCGCAACCGTGTCCATCTGGCCAAGGTGTTGCGCGAAGAAGCCAACGTTCTGCTGCTGGACGAACCAACCAACGATCTCGATGTCAACACCTTGCGGGCGCTGGAAGAAGGACTGGAGAATTTTGCCGGCTGCGCGGTCATCATCAGCCACGACCGCTGGTTTTTAGACCGCATCGCCACCCATATGCTCGCGTTTGAAGGGGATTCACAGGTGATATGGTTTGAGGGGAACTATTCCGATTACGAAGCCGACCGCAAGCGCCGTTTAGGCAAAGAAGCGGATCAGCCCCACCGGATCAGGTATCGTAGCTTGACCCGGCAATAGAAAAGCATTTATCCACGGAAGACACGGAAAGACACGGAAAAAACCATTAGAGCAAAACACGTTTGATCAAAAAATGATCTAATGACATTCCATCTGTTTCTGAGCCTGGTTTTTATATTGTCTATATTCCCTGTTCTTCCGTGTTTTCCGTGGACCCAAAAGCCAGCTTTATTTTTTCAACCTGCTCCGAGCTGTAACCGATTGACGCGCCGTGCCCCCAGACCGGCCCCGGCCAGGCCGGATCATCTTTACGTCGACCGACATGATGCAGATGCAACTGGCTGACCACATTCCCCAGCGCACCGATATTGAGCTTGTCAAACTGAAAGTAGCCGGCCATCCATACGGACAACTGATGACTCTCGCACCACAACTGGTCCCGATCGGCTTGCTCAAGCTGATGAATCTCGATGATACCTTCACGTCTTGGTACCAGAATCAGCCAGGGATAATGGGCGTTGTTCAATAACAACAGCTCGCACAAGGGCAGGTTTGCTACCGGAAAGGTGTCGCGCTGCAATCGCTCATCGAGTGTGAACATGGAAAGCATTCCTTTT
>JAWOFG010000065.1:0-9813 GCA_046482365.1 Pelovirga sp.
TATCTGCCCGGTCTGGCCATTATCTCACACAATGAGATCGCGCCCCATCTTAAGGTGCGGTCGGTAGGAACGGTGACTGTCAATGCTGGTTAAAAAATTTGAAGCAGAAACCATGGCCGCAGCTCTCAAGCAGGTCAAAGACACTCTTGGTTCTGAAGCGTTGATCCTGTCAACCCGAACTCTGAGGAAAAAAGGTCTCGGTATGCTCGGTCGGCAGACCATCGAGGTGACGGCTGCGGTCGAGTCCCCTTCAATGCGACGTCCTTCAGCATCGGCACACGGTGGCTATGGGGTTCAGGGTAGTGCGACGGCCTCGCAACTGGTTACACCCTCGAACCGGGTTGAAACCCTGGAGGACGAGATTGTCAGTCTTTCCAACCGTGATTCGGCCCCGCCGGAGCCGGCTGTCAAGACAGAGCCGGCGGTTGATCCGCGTCTTGATGAGGAACTGCGGCAGTTGCGCGCCCAGGTTGAGTCCCAGAGTATCAGTCAACTCAAGGCCGAAATAGAGCAACTCAAAGAATTAATGACCCAGTTAAGCCAGGCGCAAGCGCAGGCTCAGGGGCCGCCGGTTCCTGCCGTGGCAGAACCCCCAGCACCGGTTCCTGAGTCCCGCAAGGCGGTGCAACGTCCGGCGTCAACAGCGTTCAGAACAGTCGCACCAGTGCCGAGTAGCGATCCCTTGTTGGCGCTGTTGCAGGGGCGCGGTATCGACGCTGATTCGGCAACCACCATTGCCTCCTATGCTGCAGCACGTATGACGGCGCAACAGCGTCTGGACCCTCAGCAGCAGCACGACTTTTTGTGTACCACCCTGGCTGGCCTGGTGCAATCCAGGGCGGCCCTGTGGCAACCCGGCCAGCCACAAAAAAAGATTTCGCTGATTGGTGCTACCGGTGTTGGTAAGACCACCACGATTGCCAAGCTTGCCGCCCGGGCCATCACCGAGAGTGGTGCCCGCGTTGCCCTGGTGACCATTGATACCTATCGCATTGCTGCTGTTGAACAGCTCAAGGTATACGGCGAAATTATGGGAATTCCCGTTGACGTGGTGTTTTCCCCCGAGCAACTGCAGGAAACCTTCCGTCGTCACCGCGACAAGGATCTGATTCTGATCGATACTGCCGGGCGCAGCCCCAAAGACGCAGCGCGTATCGATGAGCTAAATAGTTTTCTCGGTGCCCACAGTGGCGTCGAAAACTGCCTGGTGCTCGCTGCGCCGACAGCGGACAGCCTGCAGCACAAGAGTTTTGAAGCTTTCAGTACCTTACCGATCAGCCGTCTGATCTTCACCAAACTGGACGAAGCGGACCAGTGTGGCAGCCTGATTAATCTCCCCTTGAAGACCAATCTGCCCATCAGCTGCCTGACCAATGGTCAGAAAGTGCCGGAAGATCTACTGCCTGCCGATCCGCAGTTGGTAGCCGAACTGGTCATGGGTTCTTTTGATGATGCGCGGAGGATAGCCGTATGATGAGCAGCACCCCCGATCAGGCCGGAACCCTGCGGCAGATGAGCAGTCGGCAGAACAAGGAAACCAGCGAGATACAGATGCCCGCGACCCGGGTTATCTCCATCACCAGCGGCAAGGGTGGCGTCGGCAAGACCGCAGTTGTATCCAATGTGGCAGTGACCCTGGCACGCCTGGGCAAAAAAGTTCTGATCATTGATGCCGACCTGGGGTTGGCCAATGTGGATGTGGTTCTGGGCATTTCCCCTCCCTACAACTTGAATCATTTTTTCAGTGGTGAGCGGAGCCTGGAAGAGATCATGGTCGAAGGTCCTCATGGCCTGAAAATCTTACCTGCCGGTTCCGGAGTCCAACAGTTTACCCGGCTTGACGGCCAACTGAAAATGCAGTTGATCGATGCTCTGGATGTTCTTGACGAGCACTTTGATGTGGTGCTGATCGATACCGAGGCCGGGATTTCTGACAACGTCACCTATTTCAATGTCGCTGCGCAGGATATCCTTGTCGTTACCACCCCTGAGCCGACTGCCATTACCGATGCCTATGCATTGATGAAGTTGATGTCAACCCAGTATCACCAGAAACGGTTTTTACTTGCAGTCAATTCAGTGCGCAGTGCCGACGAAGGGCTCGACGTCTTTGAAAAGCTGACGATGGTATCGGGTCGCTATCTTGATATTTTTATCGACTATTTAGGCGCCATTCCCTTTGATCGTAAAATGCATGATTCGGTTCGTCAGCAGCAGGTAATGATTGAGTTGTATCCTGACAGCAAGGTTGCTAAATCCTTTGTGGAACTGGCGGAAACCCTGATGGAAATACCACAGAACAATCAGGCCCAGGGCACCTTGCAGTTTTTCTGGAAGCAGTTTCTCGGTGTCGGTGCGGAGGCAAGCTGATGACCTACAGTCAGAGCGGATACGGTCCACCGGGACCGGTAGAACGTGAAAAAATGATTGAGGCTCATCTTGTCCTCGTCGATTTTCTCGTCGATCGGATGATGACCCAGGTTCCTTCCTTTGTTAACCGTGATGATATCCGCAGCGCTGCATTGATGGGCTTGATGGATGCCGCCAATCGTTTTGATCCGCGCCGCGGGGTATTGTTTAAAACCTTTGCTGAGCGCCGGATCAGAGGCGCGGTATTTGATGAAGTACGCCGTATGGACTGGTTTTCGCGCACCTTGCGGGAAAAACAGACCCGCTTGAATCGCGCCACCGAAACATTGGGGCAGCGTCTTGGCCGCCTTCCGCAGGATGAAGAAGTGGCTGTCGCCATGGAGATGTCGCTGGACGATTTTCGTGAACTACAGTTTCAGGTCAGTCAATTGGGTTATGTCAGCCTCGATGACCAGATTGATCAGGGCGACAGTAACGGCAAATCTTTTATCGACAATCTTGAAGACACCTTACAGGTCAATGTCCAAGAGCGGATGGAGGCCGACGAGCTGACCCGCGAACTGGCAGGCTATCTGGATGAACTGTCAGAAAAAGAGCGGTTGGTGATTGCCCTGCTCTATTACGAAGAGCTGTCGCAGAAAGAGATTGCCGATGTGCTGGAACTGACCGAGGGTCGTATTTCCCAGTTACACAGTCAGGGGCTGGCAAAACTGAAGGTTAAGATGAAGCGCAGTATCAATGCGCTGGGAAAAGGTCTCTAGGGTGACGGTAGCGGCAATGATAAGCGCAGCGGCACTGGTCGGCGCCGTCATCGCGGTACTGATGACATTGTTGCATCGCAGGACCTTAAGGGCATTGCGGCTACAGCTAAAAGGCACGGAAACAAAAGTGCGGGAAATAGCGGAATTGCTCAAAGATCGGCCTTTGGCGTCGGCAACCAGCGGATTTTCAGCCCGTTTGAACGATGTAGAAAAAAATCTGGACCAGAGCCATCAACAGCTGAAGGAAAAGCTTCAGGAAAATAACGCAGCTAAACCACAGGGACAGGCAGACAAGTACCGTTACGCAGTGGCCCTGGCCGCTCAGGGTCAAAACGTTGACAGTATTGCTCAGGCATTGAACATGGCTCCAGCCGAGGTGGAACAGGTGATGCAACTGTCACGGGTAAAGCGCCCAACCTGACCAGCCGGCCCGGTGGTTTTAGGCGGGGACATAGATACAAAGATAAAGTTTCGGCTCGTAACAGTCGACAAGGCTCATGCCTGATAATAGATGGAGAGGTACCATGGCAGACGGAAAATATGCAGCACTATCGGGAGCCGTCGCACGGATGCAGAAGCTCGACAACATCAGTGAACATCTGGCCTCCGCCCGCACCCCCGGTTACAAAAAAGGGACCGTTTCATTTGCTGCCCGGTTGGGCGAAGCGACCTCCGGGATGGCTAGTAATGCTACCAACTTTACCGGGCTGACCGGTCATCAGATCGATTTTTCACCCGGCCACCTTGAGCACAGCGGTAAGCCCCTAGATGTCGCCATCAACGGTGAGGGTTTTTTTCAGATCCAACGATCTGATGGTGAACTGGCTTATACCCGCAAGGGGAGTTTCCAGCTCAATGGTGAGGGGTTACTCATCGACAGCAACGGCTACGCGGTAACCGGTCCTAATGGTGAAGAAATTATCCTTGAGCGCTCGGATATCGATATCCTTGGTGACGGTACGATCTGGATCGAAGATCAACAGGTTGCCCGGATTGGCCTGTTTCTGTTTGAAGACACCGGCCTGTTGCAGCGTGCCGGTCAAGATTTGTTTGTTCCGGTGGAGGATGCTGTGCCTGAGATCCATCCGCAACCACAACTGGTGCAGAACAACCTCGAAAGCTCGAATGTCAATCTGATGGAAGAAATGGCGCTCATGACCGCGAATCTGCGTGCTTTTGAAGCCACCCAGAAAGCACTTAAAATCTACAGTGATATGAATGCCAAAGCGACCGAGATGGGACTGCTTCAGTAAAAAAAATCAGTAAAGTAAATAATAAAGATATCACCGACGCTTGATAGAGCGTCTGGAGTAAAGGAGTCAAATGATGATCAGAGCACTTTGGACCGCAGCGACCGGCATGCAGTCACAGCAGACCAACATGGATGTCATCGCCAACAACCTGGCCAACGTCAACAGTTCCGGTTTCAAAAAAAGCCGGGCAGATTTCCAGGATATTCTCTATCAGACCACCCGCGCTGCCGGTGCCGGCGTCGATGGAGGTGAGGTTCCCACCGGCATTCAGATCGGTCTGGGATCACGGGTTGCTGCTGTGCAGAAAATCTTTACCTCGGGAGACTTTGTTCAGACCGAAAGTGAACTCGATGTGGCGATTGAAGGACCAGGTTTTTTTCAGGTCATTCTGCCGGATGGGACTGACGCCTATACCCGTTCAGGAGCGTTAAAAAAGGATAGTACCGGTCGACTGGTAACTTCTGACGGTTTTCCGCTGATTCCCGAAATCGTCATCCCCGAAGGTTCGACCAGCATTTCCATCGGCAGTGGCGGTACGGTTGATGTGCTGCTTGATGGTGAAAGTACTCCCACCGAGGTCGGCGTCATTGAATTGATCCGCTTCGGCAATCCGTCAGGGTTGAAAAGCCTGGGTCGAAACCTCTACTCCGAAACTCCGACGACCGGCGCACCTATTGCCGGAACCCCGGGTGAGGCTGGTTTCGGGAGCTTGTCACAGGGGTTTCTCGAAGGTTCTAACGTTAACATCATGGAAGAGATGGTCAACATGATCGCCGGCCAGCGTGCTTATGAAGTCAATTCCAAAACCATCAAAACCGCAGACGAGATGCTGTCAATTACCAGCCAGCTGGTTCGCTGATAAGGATGTAACATGAAACATCAAATGCTCACCCTGCTGACGATTGTCCTGCTGCTCGCTGTGAACCCGGTCAGTGCCGGCGAGACTACCCATGTGGTTATCGATCACCAGGAAATGCAGCAGATTCTCGATGATTTTCTGGCCGAACAGTCCGCTCTGTTGCCTCAGGTTGAATTGCGGCTTACCGAAGTACAGTTCCCAGCGCCCTACAAGGTGCCGATGGGGCGTATCGAGCATCAGTTGATTCCGTCGCGTCCCGGGGTTCTTGGTAGTCGTCGTATTTCAATCATGACCCGGGTTGATGATCAGATTGTCAGCAATCAGTCGATCCGGATTGAGATCGAAGCCATGGCTGAGATTGCTGTTGCTAAAGAAGGGCTGCGCCGCGGCACTATGTTAACCGAGGACCTGATCGAGATGCGCTATCAGGATATTTCGCGGTTGTCTGAGCCGATTTTCGCTAGTGCCGATGCTGTCGGTAAAGTCGTTAAACGGACCGTACGCTTAGGGACGCCCCTCCAGGCTCAGCAGATGGAATATCCGCCGCTGATCAAGCGTGGAGAGCGGGTTGTTATCGAAATCCAACATGCCGGCATGACCCTGTCGGCGGTCGGTGAAGCGCGCCAGGACGGGCGTGAAGGAGAATCGATCAAGGTGGTCAATACCGGTTCTTCCCGCGAAGTGATCAGTCAGGTCGTTGCCCCCGGGCTGGTCAGAGTGGAGATATAGTCATGTTAAAAAATTTCTTGTTGATTGCCGTATTATTCCTTGTCAGCGGCTGTGCCATGCCGGGCCGATCAGTCGACTTGGCCGAGGTACAACCGATTGCGCCGGTGATTTCTGAACCGGCGCCGCCGCAGACCGCAGGCTCATTGTGGACGACCAGCCGTGGCGGGATTTTTGCCGACATGAAGGGCACCACCGTTGGTGACATTATTACTGTGGTGATTTCCGAAATCGCCAGTGCCAGCAAGGAAGCCAAAACCCAGACCGGGCGCAACAGCACCATGTCGGCCGGGATTACCAACCTATTTGGTCTGGAAAGTGATATCGGCGATTTTATTGGCGGCAATCCTTCTTCTATTGTTAATGCCAGCGCCGGTAGCGAGTTTGACGGCAGTGGTAAAACCGAGCGAAAAGAAGCCCTCACTGCGACCCTGACGACCCAGGTGGTGGAGATCCTGCCCAACGGCAACCTGCGGATCGAAGGTAACAAAACCGTCACGGTCAACCGCGAGATGCAGATTGTGCAGTTATCCGGCATTGTCCGGCCATCCGATGTGTCCGCCCACAATCTGGTCGACTCACAGAATGTTCTCAATGCCCGTATCTCCTACGTTGGTAAAGGGGTGATCAGTGACAAGCAGCAACAGGGCTGGCTGGTTCAGGTTCTGGATCAGGTCTGGCCTTTTTAGCGACGTTACGGACAGACAGGAGTATCACCATGACAAGCATAACAACCAAGTTCCTCATCGCGCTGGTGCTGGTTTCAGGCATGTTCCTGTCAGCGAATGCTGACGCCTCGCGCATCAAAGAACTGGCTCAACTTGAAGGGGTACGGGCAAACCAGCTGGTGGGTTATGGTCTGGTCGTCGGTCTTGACGGTACCGGCGATAGTGCCAGTACCCGCTTTACCGTGCAATCAATGGTTAACATGATGGAGCGCCTGGGGGTGGCGGTAAATCCGGCACTGGTCAAGGTGGATAATGTTGCTGCCGTGATCGTTACGGCCGAACTACCTTCCTTTGCCCGCGCCGGCAGTACCATTGATGTCAGTGTATCGTCCATTGGTGATGCAGATAACCTGGCCGGGGGGACCCTGCTGATGACCCCGTTAAATGCCGCTGATGGTAATGTTTATGCCGTGGCTCAAGGACCGCTGGTGGTAGGTTCGCTGGCCTTTGGCGGCAAAGCGGCAACGGTACAGAAAAATCATCCGACCTCCGGGCGGATTCCGGGCGGTGCCTTTGTTGAGCGCGAAGTGCCTTATGTCTTTGGTGAAACCGACACCCTTAACTACCGCTTGAAAAATTCTGATTTCACGACTGTTTCACGTATGCGCGATGCGGTTAATCAGCATTTTGGCAGTTCGTTGGCCCGCTCACGTGATGCCGGACAATTGGAAATCCAGATTCCATCAAAATTTCGCGATAATGTTGTCGCGTTTGTAGCCGAGGTTGAGCAATTACAGATTACCCCCGATACCATCGCACGAATTGTCGTCAATGAGCGCACCGGTACTATCGTTATGGGTGAAGGTGTCAGGATTTCGACAGTGGCCGTCTCCCACGGCAATCTCAACCTGGTGATCAGTGAATCGGCCAGGGTTTCCCAACCTCTCCCCCTGTCAGAAGGACAGACGGTGGTAGTCCCGGAAACCGAAATCGAAGTGATTGAAGAGATGGGGAATCTGGTCGTCATGGAACAGGGCGTCAGTATTGGTGATGTTGCCTCCGCCCTCAACGCCATCGGTGCGACGCCACGGGATCTGATCGCCATCTTCCAGGCGATTAAGGCATCGGGGGCCCTGTATGCGGATCTGGTAGTTCTTTAATAGGTGAGCAGTGAGCAGTGAGCAGTGAGCAGTGAGCTGTAAACCCCTAAGGGTTTAACTGTTCACCGTTTACCGTTAACTGTTTACTGATTTATTATCCGCCGCGCAGCGGCAGATAAAGGACGGCTTTATGGACATTAATCACGGTTTTGATACGGCCCACATTGTTGGTCAGGTTACCAGTGCACCCCGCACGGCCAAAGGGGGGGGGCAGCAGGACCCGGTACGCCTGAAAGAGCTGGCGCAGGAGTTTGAGGCGATCTTTATTCAGCAGATGTACAAGGAGATGCGCAGCACGATCCCTGATGATGGCTTGATTCCGCGCACCAATGCCGAAGATACTTTTATCCAGATGCAGGACCTCGAAGTTGCCAAAGCTACTGCCCGCCAGGGCGGGATTGGTCTGGCAGAGATGATGATGAAGCAACTGCAGCAGATTGATTGATCGTTAAGACCCCAAAAAAAATATCAGTACATGATTGTTATGCCCGGCCCTTGTCCGGGCATTTTTGTTGGTCTGGATTAGAAGAAATTTCCGGGTGGAGACGATGGGTCCGGCAGATTATGAAAAAATACAATTTCCATCGATTTTTCTTTGAGTAAACCATAAAATTGATATATTTTCATATCCCGAAATGAGGATTCATTCTGTCATAATGGGTTGCTTTTGCAGACTCTTTTACCGCGTCCTTGTGTGGCAGTGAATGGTTATCTTTGAGGAGATTGTATGATTAACGTAATTCTGCTTAAAAACAGCCTGCAGAAGCTGCTATTCACAACAATAACCGGTGTGGCTTTGCTATTGACAGCCCCTTTTTGGGGTGGTTCCTGGGGAAGTGCCACTGTCTTTGCCTCGGACTACCAGGTTTCTGCGACTGCGGCCCGCGGTGGTCAGGTTGCACCGACACAGCAAACTGCTCGCGCTGGTGCCAAGGTGAGCTTCACCGTCCAGCCGGAAGCCGGCTACCGGGTTCTCGACTCCCTGGTTGGTGGCAATTGCCCGCGAGGAACCTGGAAAGACACTACTTATACTACCGGTGCAATCAACTCGGACTGTTCACTCAGTTTTCGTTTTTATTCGTCATCTCATGTTGTCACGGCAGAAGCTTCACCGGGGGGACAGGTCGATCCGCCGACCCGTGTTGTCACCAGTGGATCAACAGGCAGTTTTAACCTAGCCTCCAATCCGGATCACATCATCAGCACAGCAGTCAGCGGCAACTGCCCGCCCGGCTCCTGGAAGGGTAACACCTATACCACCGGGATGATCAGTGGCAACTGTTCTGTGGGTTTTGACTTTCCCAGACTCCATAGGGTAACTGCCACGGCAAGTAGCGGAGGCACCCTGACACCTGCCGGACAGTCGGTTGTCAGCGGGTCCGGTACTAGTTTTACTGTTACTCCCCATTCCGGTTACGTTCCGAGTCGTACGGTCGGTGGCACTTGCCCGCAAGGCAGCTGGAACGGTAATCAGTATACCACCGGTTCGATTAACCGCGATTGCACCGTTGCCCTAAGCTTCTCTATGCAACGCTCTGTCACCGCCAGTGCCGGTAAGGGCGGGCAGGTCACCCCGGCTAACCGTCAGGTTGCCAGCGGTTCGCGCGCCAATTTTAATCTGCAGCCCGATGCAGGCTATACTTCTCTTGAACAAGTCAGTGGTAGTTGTCCGGGGGGAAGCTGGAGTGGAAACACATACACCACCGGAATTATAACGACTCATTGTACCATCGACTTTGCTTTTTCTCCGCTGGTCAGCAATGTCGCGGTTAGCGCCGTCGCTGGTGCCGGGGGAGGTGTTAATCAGGCAGTACAAGTTGTCAATCGAGGCAACCGCGCGGAATTTAACGTTAATTCCCAGAGTGGCTACAGTGCTGACCGTTCCGTAGGCGGTACCTGCCCGGTTGGTTCCTGGAGTGGTAACAGATACACTACCGGAGATGTTCAAAGTGATTGCCAGGTCAGTTTCAGCTTTGTTTCTGCACGCTATACGGTCAACGCCACTGTCGATGGTGG
>JAWOFG010000085.1:0-20682 GCA_046482365.1 Pelovirga sp.
ATCTTGGTTTCTTCCCATTCGTACTGATAGAAGGCTTCAAAACTGATATTTTCCGTTGGACTGATGGAGCCGGAAACCATGCCGACCGGAACCAGTCCTTCACGCAGTTCAGCTCCGGCGACCCGCAGTTTGCTGACATCGACGGGGTTGATGATGTTGATGCCGTTCTGGATGAAGGTGCTCTCCCCCCAGCTTAAGACCTGCTGACCGACGCGCAGCTGGGCCGGAGCGGAGGCGATATCGAAGTTCCAGTAAAGGTAGGCGTCGAGCAGGGTGGCGTCCTTGCCGACCATGTCCTTGGCATCGCCGCTTAATTCCGTGCGCCGGCGGCTGCCGTCGTTGTTTTCAAAATCGTAAAAGGCCGTGCCGCGCACAAACAGACCGAAATTACGCCAGTTCAGGGCCAACTCACTGGTGATTTTGGCGGTATGGTTGATCAGGTCGCCTTTGTCGTAGTTGAGGTTGCCATCATCGTAGTTGACGGAATAGGCATCGCCATCGTTCGCGGTGCCGATCAGCTCGGAGTCCTGATCCTTCATGCGCCAGGCGGCGCCGTAGGACAGGGTGGTGTCGAGGTTGCCGCTGACTTCATTGCCCAGGCTGAACTGGAAAGCTTCGACGGAAGGGACTGGTAGCGCCAGCAGGGCACAGACCAGCAGGAGACTGATACCCCAAATCAGGGGATGCTTCTTTGCAGGACGATGATTCATTCGGTTCCTCCTTGAAACGATGGGATGCCATAGATAAACCGGTCAGATAAAATGCCGAAGGTAAAAACGGGGTGGCAGGTGCCAGGCAAATGTATCTTTGGGCATCAAAACAATGCGGAATACTAGCCCCCGGTTTGCTGGCTATGCAACTATAAAAAACCGTTTAGACTGATTGGTGTTGGATCTCACACCTTAATAACAGCAGGATAATACTCAAAAACGATCAGACGGAATACCAATAATTAAGAGTTGACCAGAGAAAAAGGATGCTGCTTTTTACGTTAAGGTTATGATATAATAAAACATTGTTGTTTTTTATCTTTGGTATATTTCCCTTGGCACTCAGGAAACAAGCCCCTATAATTCCGAACTGACTGATGATAATAGTAAACTTTTCCCCTGTCTTTATCGAAGGAGCTGGTCGTTCATGCGCTATCAAAAATCTCAAGAACTTTTTGCCCAGGCTCAGAAAATCATTCCCGGTGGCGTCAACAGCCCGGTGCGGGCATTTAAGTCGGTGGGAACCCAGCCGATTTTTATCGAGCGGGCATCCGGCAGTAAAATCCATGATGTCGACGGCAACGAATACATCGACTATGTCGGTTCCTGGGGTCCGATGATCCTTGGTCATTGTCACCCCAAGGTGGTTGAAGCGATCCAGCAGGCCGCGACTAAAGGAGCCTCCTTCGGTGCGCCGACGGCGCTTGAAACCGAACTGGCAGAGCTGGTGAGCCAAGCCTACCCTAACATCGAAAAAGTGCGGATGGTTTCTTCCGGTACCGAAGCGACCATGAGTGCTATCCGCCTGGCCCGCGGTTTTACCGGCCGTGACAAGATTCTCAAGTTTGACGGTTGTTATCATGGTCATGCCGATTCCCTGCTGGTCAAGGCCGGGAGCGGTGCAGCGACCTTTGGTGTGCCGACCTCTCCCGGGGTGCCGGCTGATTTTGCCAAGTATACCCTGACCGCTACCTATAATGATCTGGCAGAAGTCCAGCAGATGGCAGCGGTCAACAAGGGGGAGATCGCCTGCATTATCCTTGAGCCGATTGCCGGTAATATGGGATGTGTTCCGCCCCGTCCCGGCTTTCTTGAGGGGCTGCGTAAGTTGTGTGATGCTGAAGGAATTTTGCTGATCATCGATGAAGTCATGACCGGTTTCCGGGTCGCTTTCGGTGGCGCGCAGGAGCGTTACGGCGTGCGCGGTGACCTGGTCTGTCTCGGCAAAATCATCGGTGGCGGTCTGCCGGTCGGCGCTTTCGGTGGTCGGCGTGACATTATGGATGCTCTTTCGCCGCTGGGCGGGGTGTACCAGGCCGGGACCCTGTCGGGAAATCCCCTGGCTATGAGCGCCGGTATTGCCACCCTCAAACTGCTGAGAGAAGAAGGTTTCTATGAGCAGATTGAGGAGAAGAGTGCTTATCTTGAAAAGGGATTGCAGCAGGTGTGCGCGGCTCAGCCGGTAGCAACCCGCTGGCAACGGGTCGGTGGCATGTTCTGTACCTATTTTACCGACAGGGAGGTTTTCTCTTTTGCCGATGCGGCGACCAGCGACACCGAAACCTTCGGACGTTTTTTCCGCACCATGCTTGATGAGGGAATCAACCTGGCTCCTTCGCAGTTTGAGGCAGGCTTCATGAGCGTTGCTCATTCGCGTGACGATCTGGATAAAACTATCGCTGCGGCGGATAAGTCCTTTACCTCCCTGAAAGGCTGAGACGGCCTGATCTAGCGTAGAAAAGCGGTTGACTTGAAAGGGGCACTATGCTAGTTAAGGGTCGCTTTAAAGGCCACTATGCGGCTGGAAAAACCTGACATGAACGAACAGGAACGCGAACAGAAGCGCAGGTTATACCGCAGTCTCGGGTTTTTGTCGTCCATCGGGATTTCGATGGTGGCGGCGACGCTGCTGGGTCTGGCGATAGGGTATTACCTTGATCAGTGGCTCGATACGCGTCCGATTTTTACCATTATCATGCTGATGTTCGGCATTGCAGCCGGTTTCCGTAATGTTTATGTCCTGACCTCATGGGAACTGCGCCGGCAACAGAAAGATCAGGATGAGAATCCCCAATGACTGATCAGGATGCCGGTCTGGCGAAAGCCCTGGCACGGCGTAACTGGGTGATCCTGGCCCTGATGGTTGTTGTCAGTCTGTGGTGGCGCTCCGCTCCGGTAACCCTCGGCGTCCTTGGCGGCGGGCTGGTCATCGCCCTTAATTACCACTGGATGGGACGCTCACTGACCAAACTGCTGGCTGACCCACAACGGGCGCCACGGCGTAAAATCTTCACCGGGATCAACTATCTGTTGCGTCTGGTGGTGATGGGTCTGGTGATTTACCTGCTGCTGGTTCAGGTCAAGGTTCATCCGATTGGCCTGGCTGTCGGTTTGTCACTGTACGTTGTTAATCTGATGTACAGTACGATCAGACGAATTTACTAGTCAGTAATTTAGTTGTAATAGATGTAAAAAAACAGGAGAGAGAGCTTATGATTCATCCTTTTATGTTTCTCGAATGGTTCGCCGATCTGATCAGTCTGCATGTCGGCCCCCACGTTCTCTATACCTGGCTGGCAATGGCTATTCTATTGTCAGGAGCCTGGCTGGCAAGCCGTTCCATCAGTATGGTACCGGGCAAAATGCAGAACTTTATGGAAGCGGTGATGACCGGCTTTGACAGCCTGATCGAGAATGTCATGGGCAAGGACGGCAAGCCCTACTTCCCGTTGATTGCCACCATCGGCATGTTTGTCCTGGTCGGTAATCTGCTCGGTCTGGTGCCTTCCTGTTTTCCGCCCACCGCCAGCCTCAATACCAACGCCGCACTGGCGTTGACGGTCTTTTTTATGACCCACTATATCGGCATTAAAAAGCACGGCTTCCATTACATTCAGCACTTTATGGGGCCGATCATCTGGCTCGCGCCCTTGATGATAATCATCGAAATCCTCAGTCACCTGGTTCGTCCCATCTCCCTGTCATTGCGTCTGTTCGGTAACATGTACGGCAAGGAAATCGTGTTGATGATCTTTTTTGCTCTGGTGCCGCTGTTCATGCCGATTCCGATTATGTTCCTCGGGGTGCTGATCAGCATGATCCAGGCCTTTGTTTTTGTTCTTCTGTCAATGATTTATATCGCGGGCTCCCTTCAGGAGGCCCACTAACATACAGTTTATTCATGTCTTCACAGGGGTGAGGACATAAGTCCTATACTTTAGGAACAATCAACGTTCACAATCGCACAACAAAGGAGTAGTATCATGGATTTTTTCACCTGGAGTATCATCGCAGCAGCATTCGGCATGGGTATCGGTTCTATCGGTACCGGTATCGGTATGGGTATCGCTATCAGCAAAGCCTGTGAGGGCGTTGCCCGCAATCCCGGCGCATCGGGAAAAATCCTGACCAACATGATGGTCGGTCTGGCCCTGATCGAGTCTCTGGCCATTTACGTCTTCGTTATCTGTATTATTGCTCTTTATGCCAACCCTTTCACCGACACCGTGGTTGAACTGATTCGTGCCGGCATGGGCGCATAAAAAATAATTTTTATCTGTACCACGATTTAAGGGGCGCTCCTCATCAGGATGCGCCCCTTTTTTTGTATATTGTATACAGATATGAAAATCAGACTATGTAGATTTATGCCCTTGTTTCGGTGTTTTAATGAGGATTGTCGCCGATATTGAGGGATTTTTTGTTGCAATCAAATGGCGTTCGGAGTAGGGTGCGCGCTGTATGTTTTAAATGTACATTCAAGGGTTGCTGCCCTGGGTTCAATTCTGCCACTGAGGTGTTGAGTCGACCGATTCTTCTCCTCTTGCCTTTTATTCGATTTATGTCTGTTGTGCTGGAGTTCGAACGAGGTATTTTTTCAAGGAGAATGTCAATGCGTAGGCTTCTGTTCTGTTTTATTCTGTTGCTGGGTTTTTTATGGATTTCACCGGTTACTGCAAGTGCTCTGGTAGCTTCTCCTGAAACCTGCCTGATGTGCCACAGTGATGTTGTGTCCGAGGAAAGCTTTGCGGCATCCGTTCACGGAACCAACGGCTGTGTTGCTTGTCACGTTGATCTGGTTGATGTTGAGGCACATATGAGTGGCGAGCTGATGCCGCAGTCGCCATCCTGTGTTCGCTGCCATAAAGCTGAAACCGAAGAACACTACGCCAGCGTTCACATGCTTTCCGGGATCGAGTGTTCCACCTGCCACTGGGATATTCATGATCACACCGCCTGGCAGGAAGACAAGGGCGTTGCCTCAGCCAAGTGTGCCGAATGTCATTTCGACTCCCATGATGCCTGGCAGGAGTCCAGCCACGGTCAGGCAGTTCTTGCCGGAAACAGTGACTCGGCCGGTTGTATGGACTGTCATGGTCTGCATGCTGTCAAGTCCGTCGGTGAACCCGGAGATCCAGGCTATTGGGATTTTCATACAGATAGCTGTATGACGTGCCATGGCGATGAAGAGATGATGGCGCGTAATGGCGTGTTTACCGTTGCGGCCAGGACTTTTTTAAATAGCTATCATGGTAAAAACTATCGCCTTGGCTATCCCGAAGATGTTGCGGGATGTGTTGATTGCCATAGTGCCCATGCCGTTTTTGGTCAGGAGGACTCGCGCTCCAGCGTTCATGAAGACAATCTGGTGACGACCTGTGCCGCCTGCCATCCCAATTCTTCCTCCCAGTTTGTTAAGTTTTATTCTCATGGCGATATGACCGACCGGGAGAACTACCCGGTCCTTTACTGGACATTTATTGCTATGACCACGCTGCTGGTATCTACCTTCGGCGTGTTCTGGGTCCACTCCCTGTTCTGGTTGTTCCGTGGTTTTGTTGAGAATCGTCAGAAGCACCGTGCCATGATGGCCGGTCACTATCATGTCATCCCTGATGCTCACAAAGTTTATCGCCGCTTTACCCGTACTCATATTTTTCTCCATCTGTTGGTCATCATCAGCTTCCTTCTGTTGTCTTTGACCGGGATTCCGCTGAAATTTGCTGACCAGGAATGGGCGATCGTATTGATGGGGATGCTTGGTGGTGCCCCGATGGCGGCCGATTTGCATCGACTCGGTGCAGTGATTACCTTTGTTTACTTCGGTGCTGCCTTGTTTATGAGTGCCAAGTTCCTGTTCTATAAACTGCAGTATCCAGCTGAATTTTTCCAGCGCCTGTTTGGTCCGGAGTCCCTGTGCCCGAACCTGCGGGACATTCGTGACGTCACCGCCATGGTGCGCTGGTTCCTCTTCCTCGGGCCCAAACCGACCTTTGAGCGCTGGACCTATTGGGAGAAGTTTGACTTTATCGCCGTCTTCTGGGGTATGTTTGCCATTGGTGGTTCCGGTCTGATGCTGTGGTTTCCGGAATTCTTTGCCGCGTTCCTGCCTGGTTGGGCGCTCAATGTGGCAACCATCGTCCACTCGGATGAGGCGTTGCTGGCAACCGGCTTTATCTTCACTGTCCACTTCTTTAATACCCACGGACGGCCGGAAAAATTCCCCATGGACTTCGTTATCTTTAATGGCGAGATGAGCAAGGAAGAGTTTATTGAAGAGCGCGCCGATCAGTGGAAACGCTATGAAGAAGAAGGTGTCCTTGATCAGTACGTCAAGGAAAAACCCAGCGGTATCGCTTATGACTTCTTTATCAAGGCCTTTGGTTTCCTGGCCCTGTTTACCGGTCTTGGCCTCCTGTTCCTGATGATTTATGCCTTCCTGATAGGTGGGCACTCACACTAGTGTCAGTAACCTATAACTGAACATTCGGGGCTGCCAGCTGGCGGCCCCGAATCGTATACAGGGTCATCATATATGAATAATATGCAAAAAGATCTGATTCTGTCGATCTTCTCCCTGGGAATTTACATCATTGGCGGATTGCTGACCTTTGTCGGGGTGGGGGTCGTCATGTTGATGAAAGGGAAGGACCTTTGGGGCTGGGGAGATGCCTACGGGATTGGGTACCTGATGATTTGTGTCGGCCTGGTATTAACAATTCTGGGAGTTCTGGTGATGAGGATTCTGCGGAATCGTCTCTAATATGTGCGCCGGCTTGTGGACTGAGTCTCTCGAGCAGCCACAAATGAACCCGATTAAATAACTTGAGTATCTCATGTCTTTTGTTGACACGTACTTGCTATGGTGCTAGTTTTTCACCGTCAAAAACATTGTTCTATTGACGGAGTCGTAAAATTGTAGAATCCTGCCGGACAATCAGTAAACATATTTTATCCACAATCGATCTAAGTGGTTCCCTCCGCGAAAGGAGCAAAAACGATGAAAAATATCATATCTGGGTTCTTGGTGTTGCTGTTTGTGTTCTTGATGACCAGCACTGTCAGTGCTGGTGAAAACACCGCAACGGTTTCAGAGGTTATTTCCATGGCTGAAAAGGCCGCTGCGATGATGACTGAAGACCCGGAAGCTGCCCTGGCTGAAATTTCCAAGCGGGATGGCAAGTTCGTGTGGAAAGATTCCTATGTGTTTGCTATGAACCTCGAGGGCAAGATGCTGGCACACCCTTTTATGCCCGGCCTTATGCGGATGGATAACCTGCTGTTGACGCCGGACAAAAATGTTGAAAACCCAAAAATGCTCTTTGTTGAATTCGTTGTTGTCGCCAGCACCAAAGGGGAAGGATGGGTTGAATATATGTGGCCGAAGCCCGGAAGCACCACTCCTTCAGTAAAAGAAACCTATATCTATCGTGTACCGGATACGAATTTGTTTGTCGGCGCGGGGATTTATCGATAATTGGTATTTTAGATTTAAGACCCGGGCGCATTTTAAACAAGACAAATAATCTTCCTGACGGGGTGTCCTAGAGATGAACAAACCCAAAACAGTACTCATCTGCTCGCTAGCTGTAGTCTTCAGCTTGTTGCTTGTGGTGTATGGCTTTACCCAGCAAACCTCTGGTACCGATACGCCCTATGACGAAAGTTTGTACGGACCTGAAGAAACCATCGTCTGGGCCTCTGCGGGAGAGGCCAAATTTGATCATTACAGCCACACCAGTCTGGGTTTTTCCTGCGATGACTGCCATTTTGAGATTTTCGACATGGTGACGGGTGCCGCAAAAGAGGCCGGTGATTTCAACCATACCGCATTTTCCGAAGGTAAATACTGTGGCGCATGCCATGACGATGGCATGGCTTTTGGTACAACCTCCAGCTGTGGTGAATGTCATAGTGCCCCGACGGAGTCGACACTGTTCACTTACCCAGTGAAGGCGGTCCTTTTCGATCATAATGTCCATGTTGAGCGGGGTGGGATTTCCTGCGAAAGCTGTCACACGGAAGTTTTCACCATGAAAAAAGGATCCGTTGAGGAGGCTGAGCGTAAACAGATGATCACTGAGCAGGGGAAACGCGAATATCTGGAGCAGATTCATACCCGTTACTGCGGCAGCTGTCATGACGGCGGCCAGGCTTTCGGCTATTTGACCAGATGTACCGTTTGTCACATCGGAGGGAAGGCCTACCGTGAACTTGAAGGCAGACCAGCTGAAAAATGGTACTGATCCTTCCTCAATTTGAGATAATTGTTGTGCCCCTCTCCATCAAGGGGACTCAGCATTGTGAACTGGCGGATAATTTCATACCAGAAAACAGGTGAACAGATGATTGGAATAAAGGTTGAAATCGCGAAAAAATGGGGATTCCACGGAGTAGACGCCCTGAAGAATTCGAGTACTGGTTACAAAATGGTGATGGCTTTTTTTGCCATGCTGACGATCATCGGTATTATCACCGGAATCCATGCTTTTTTTTCCGGCTACCACCATGTTTACAATGTTAACCGTGACATCATCTGGGGCATGCTCATTGCCGCCTATATCTTCTGTGTTGTCACCTCAACCGGTTTGTGTATCGTCTCCTCCTTCGGTCACGTGTTCGGAGGAGAAGCGTTCATGCCCATTGCCAAACGGGCTGTATTCCTTTCCATCATGTTCATGCTGGCCGGATTTATCATCATCTTTTTTGAGATTGAAAACCCCTTCCGGATGTTTCTCTATCAGGTTATTTCACCCAACCTGACCTCCAACCTCTGGTGGATGGGAACCCTGTACGGAGCTTATCTGGTTTTCATGATCATTGAATATTACTGTCTGCTGGAGCAGAACCATACCATTTCGCGGATCATGGGTTTTTTCGCACTGGTCGTAGGTATCGCTGCCCACAGTAACCTCGGAGCCATTTTCGGTATGCTCCATGGTAGACCTTTCTGGTACGGTCCTTATTTGCCTATCTATTTTATCATTTCCGCCATTCTGTCGGGTGCCTGTGCGATCCTTTTCTTCACCGCACTTGCATGGAAAATCAACCCTGAAATCATGAACCAGCGCATGGAACGAGCCATGAAGGCCATTACCCAGCTGGCGGTTTATTTTATTGCTATCACTTTTTTCTTCACCGCCTGGAAAATTATCACCGGCATGGTCTCCCATGGCAAGGTCATGGTGATTACAGACCTGCTGGTCGGTGATTACGCTTTCAGTTTCTGGTTTTTTGAAATTCTGCTCGGTTTGCTTATTCCCATGATCCTGCTGATTCGTTCCCGTGGCAATAACTTCAATCTGATTCTTGCCGCTACCGGCATGATGTTGGTGGGTATCTTCTTCATGCGCTACAATATTGTCATTCCTGGTCAGATGTATTCAGTCTACCACGGTCTCGGTGTTGAAGAAGCTCTGACAAGAATCAAGTATATGCCTTCTTTCCATGAAATCCTTATTTCCATTGGTGGGCTCACCTTTGTCATTATGGCCTATCTGGTCGGCGAAAAAATGCTCAACGGTCATCAACTCGAAAAACATGAGATTGTTCCCGAAGGCGGCTATGTCTGTCCGGGTTGCGGTGGGATTCACTATGTGCGAGAGGGTGAAACACAAGAAGAAGCGATGAAGCGCCACCACAAGGTTTTTTAAACAATTGATGATCGCTATATGGACTATCAGGGAGAAATATCAATGAAAATAACTGCTGGAGATCTGGTACACAACGAAGGAACAGGGAGTGTTACCTCCAGAGAGCGGCGAAAATTTCTCAAGCTAGGGTTTGCAATCGCAGGTGTCTATGCCGGGGGAAAAATCCTCGGGTTGACATCTCTGGTAGCTACCGGCCACGCTGCAAATATCGTCGATAAATACCCGCACAACCCTCATTACAGTATGGTCATGCGGATTTCGATCTGTATCAACTGTGAACTGTGCATGCATGGCTGCAGCAAGACAAACAACGTCCCGCCCCCTGAGTATCGCACCAGAATTTTGACCAAGAAATATACCGGAACACTCGATCGACAGGTCGAATTCTACCCGGTACTCTGCAATCAGTGTAACAACGCCCCCTGTTATCGGAGTTGTCCGACCAGAGCAACTTACAAAGATCAGAGAACCGGAATCGTCAAGATGGAGAGTAAAAAATGTATTGGCTGCAAGACCTGTATGCTGGCTTGCCCCTATGATGCCCGTCACTTCAGCGAAGCCCGCCGCGCCGTCGACAAATGTGACTTCTGCTGGGAGACTCGTCTTTCGAAAGGGGAGACCATCACTGCCTGTGCCAACGCGTGCCCTACCGGTGCCCGTACATTCGGCAATGTTACCGATCCTGAAAATGTTGTCTACAAGCTTGTCCACCAGATCGAGGAAATGGTGTGGGTTATCAGGCCTGAAGATGACACGAAACCAAATGTTTTTTATATGAAAGGCAACCTGGTTTCGGTAGACAATATCCTTAAGGGACAGAATTTTAAAATCACCAATCCTTCGTAATCAACTGTCACGGTCACAAATAGATGCGCCAAACAAAAGGTTACGCTTGACTCGAAGTCGCTTGATTCCAGGCGACAAAGCTGTGACCTTTTTGTTGACAAGAACCATGCACACGGTTAGTATTATAACAGTGTTTGATTCTGCCATGCTTTAATTTACAAGCAGGAGGATAGAATGAAATCTGGTATCTGGATGTTCTGTGTGCTGTTTTTTATGTTTATTGTTGCTCCAATTTTAATGGTATTAACTTTTCTCGGTCCCCTCGGCGCAGGACCGGGAACCGTTTTCATGTACTGGCTTCCGGTTGTGTTATGTGCCGTTGGTGTAGCCGCTTTGATTTTTTATCGCCAAGGTGTGCAGCGTAAGCAGGTATAAACGTAACCCTTGATAGCAAGCCAACATCGCCCGGGGAATCTGTTCCTTCGGGCATTTTTGTGCCTGTTGGATTGAACAAAGCAAAAAAGTAGTCCTGATCGCAGGTTTCGGGTTATTGTGATCAGCCATCTATCAATGAAATAATTGTAAGAGGAGGAGCAGATGTCAGAAATAAAGAACAAATATTGGTTGGATGCTTCCCGAACCGCCCTGCTGGTCATCGATGTGCAGGACAAATTGATATCAGCAATGGATCAGCAGTTGTATCAGCAGTTACTGCAGAATGTGCCCCTGTTGATCGAGGGCTTCAAGACCCTTGGTTTGCCGATTCTGGCGACCGAGCAGTATTCCAAGGGCCTCGGCCACACCATTACCGAATTGCAGGACGCTACCGAAGAATGCTGTATTGAAAAACTGACTTTCAGTTGCTGCGGTGACGATGGCTTTATCTCTGCCCTGGATAAAAGCAAAGCTCGTCAGATCGTCGTGGTGGGGATGGAAACCCATGTCTGTGTCTTGCAGACGGTGATCGATCTGCTCGATCAGGGCTATGTCGTTCATCTGGTACGCGATGCAGTCAGTTCACGTTTTGCCGCTGATTACAGCAATGCCCTTGAATTAGCCGCCGCCGCCGGGGCGGTCATCACAACAACGGAAACATCGCTCTTTCAGCTGGTTAAAGTGGCCGGCAGCGACAATTTCAAGGCTATTTCCAAACTGGTTCGCCAGCGGACCAAATGATGGAACTAAGCACAGCAGAATTGCAGCATTTTGCAGAAAAGCTGCAACAGTTAAAAATAGAGATCGAGCAGCTGCTAAGCGATTCGGTCGACAGTAGCCGCCCGGTTGATCTCGGGCTATCGATTGGACGACTGTCTCGGGTCGATGCGTTGCAGCAGCAGGCCATGGCGAAGGCTAACCGCGAAGCTCATCAGCGCCGTCTGGTGCTGATTGATGCGGCTCTACGAACCCTGAAAAGTGGGCGTTTTGGGCTGTGCCGCAGCTGTGAGGAGCCGATCAGCCTGAAACGTCTCGAGGCCCGTCCGGAGACCCCTTTCTGTCTAGAATGTCAGGCCGAGCGCGAAGGCTAACAGATGTCGAACCTGGTACTCATGTTGTTAATTGCCTGTGGCGGTGTTGCTGTTGCGATTCAGCCCTCGATCAACGCCAGGCTGGCCCAAAAGACCGGCTTTCTTGAGGCGGCAACCATCTCCTTTGCCGTCGGTACCCTGGCACTGTTGCTGGTTTCTCTACTGTCCGGTCAGGGTAGCTTCAAGCGCATTGTCGAGGTTCCCTGGTGGCAGTTGAGCGGCGGCTTATTCGGTGCTTTTTTTGTCACCATGACCATCGTTGGTGTTCCGCGTATCGGTACCACGGCGGTGCTGTCCTTAACCATAGCCTCGCAACTGATGGCTGGTATGGTGATGGATCATTATGGGGTCTTCGGGATGCGCGGTATCCCCGTTGACGGCAAACGCATCGTCGGGGTTGCGCTGCTGTTGATTGGCGTCTTTCTGGTATGCAAGAGGTAGGTTGGGAATGGGTAATGGGGAGTAGGTAGTGGCCTTAGTCGTGCCAGAAAAAGCGTAATGGGTCCTGGTTGATGGCGGTCAGCAGTTTGTCCAGTTCCAGGGTCGGGCCGATGCTCAGATAGAGCTGCCAGTGTGAACCGTTCTGGTGGTGCAGGCTCCACTGGTTCAGTTCCGGGCTGAAACGCAGTTGAGCCATAGGCAGTTCGCGGGTTGTCGCTGTCTTGCCGGTTTCTTTCCTGAGTTCAAACAGATGAACCTGTAAGCCGGTAATGCGGTAATTCAGGTGGCGCGGATTAATCGGCTGCTGGCCGGCGCTGCGGCAGAAGTCATCAAGCTTACGTAGCGCACTTTTATGTAAAAATTCCGGCAGCTCGCTCATGGCGGACACTCGGCGCAGTGAGAGCGGAACAGATTGGTGCTCAGATAACGGTCGCCACGATCGGGCAGCACCACCACAATAGTGGCATGATCTATCTCCCTGGCCAGGTTCAGAGCCCCGGCCACCGCCGCCCCACTAGACATACCGACAAACAATCCAAGCTGTTGAGCCATGATCCGGGTGGTTTCAAACGCCAGTTCATCCCCTATCATCATTTTTTTGGCCAGTCTGCGCTCATCATAGATGGCCGGCACAATCGCTTCTTCCATATTTTTGAGTCCCTGAATCTTATG
The DNA here is from genome assembly GCA_046482365.1 of Pelovirga sp. GTDB lineage: Bacteria > Desulfobacterota > Desulfuromonadia > Desulfuromonadales > Geopsychrobacteraceae > Pelovirga. The sequence continues at coordinate 13,069 of JAWOFG010000085.1, forward strand.
TCCCAGGCTTGGTTCTATGCCGACAATCTGGACTTTAGGGGTCTGCTCATGGAAAAACCGGCTGGTGCCCATCAGGGTGCCGGAAGTGCCCATCCCGGCTACAAAATAATCGAGGTCACCATGGGTCTGTGCGAGGATTTCCGGCCCTGTCGTCTGATAATGGGCCAGCGGGTTGTTGGGATTACTGTACTGATCGGGCATGTAGTAGATGCCGGGGTTCTCAGCCAGAATCCGGTGAGCCAGGCGGATGGCACCATCGGTCATTTCACAGCCGGGCGAGAGAACGACTTCAGCACCATAGGCTTCGAGGATCCCACGCCGCTCGACGCTGACACAGGCCGGCATGACCAACTTGACCCGGTAGCCTTTGGCGGCACCGATCATGGCGATGGCAATGCCGGTGTTACCCGAGGTTGGTTCAAGGATAATCTTGTTGTGATTGAGCTCACCGCTTTTTTCCGCCTGTTCAATCATGTACAGGGCCGGACGATCCTTGACCGAGCCACCGGGGTTGCTTCCTTCCAGTTTAGCCAGCAGGCGGATATCGCAGCGACCGGTCAGGCTGGAGATGTCGACCAGGGGGGTATTGCCGATCGAGGCGGTCAGGTTGGGTATGCAATGAATAGTGGGTGCAGGGCTGCGCATGGTGGATCCTTGGCTAAATAATGCCATGAAGTGGCCCTCCCGCAGCCCCAAGTTCGTCGACCTGCTTTTCGATATCAGGGTCATCAATCAGGGGAGGCGCATGGTGGGGTTTGATGCGCGCATCGATAACCACAGAGCCATCACAGCCCCAGTGCTTGTTGCGATTCCAGGCCGCAATACCATATAGATCGGTTGCCGGATTGGAGCGGGTAAAGGTCGCCCACAGCCAGTTATTAAGGGTCGCCGCGCAGAAGTCACTGTCGTCGACCACGATCATCAAGGGAAATTTGTTGATCGGATGGTCACTATCATAATAACTGCACAGTCGCAGCAGATCAGCGTCGCCTTCACTGTCTGTGGTGCCACAGGTTGGCCCATTGATCAGTAGAATGCCGGCAGTCGCCAGGCGTGGAGCCGAGAAGCCGACCGGCAGATCAAGTTCAGCTGGAATCCGGGTCGGCAGCTCGCGGCGTTTCTTGCCGGTGGCGGCCATCACCACTTTCGATCCCTGGTTCAGACCGTGGCCGCTGTAGTCGAGGGTATCGATGGTGGTTGAGGTATGGAAATGCAGGTCGCGGCGCCAGTCGATGCGCTCGAGTACATGCTGAAAGAAGGTTGGAATAGCGTGGATATCAAGCGCTGGATTGTCGTTTTCGGCAGTTATCAATAAATATTTGGCCAGAGAGAGTTGCCCCTGCCCGAGGATGGCGCAGGCCTGGGTCAATAATTCCTGGGGACGATCGGCCTGTTCAAAGGGGGTGTAACGTTCACTGCCAATGGCCAGCAGTAACGGATGAACGCCTGCCGCATCAACCGCATGGACCGCTTTAATGCCGGGGAGCACAGCAGGAATCAGGGCGCCGGTCAACTCGTGGATAAAGGCACCAAAACTGGTATCTTCCTGTGGTGGACGGCCGACGGTCGTAAATGGCCAGATAGCATCAGGACGGTGATAAACCCGGTCGATTTTCAACACCGGAAAATCATGGGCCAGGCTGTAATAACCCAGATGGTCGCCAAAAGGTCCTTCCGCTTTGAGCTGGTCGGGGTTTACCGTGCCGCAGATAACAAAATCGGCCTGTGCCGGCATGGGCAAAAAACCTTCAGGTTGCACCATGGCGAGGCGATGACCACCGAGCAGTCCGGCGAAGGACAGTTCCGGCATCCCTTCGGGTAATGGCATGACGGCGGCAACCGTCAGACTCGGCGGGCCACCGACAAAGACGTTCACTTTAAAGGGCACTCCCTTGTCCATAGCCTCACGCTGATGAACACCAATACCGCGATGCAGCTGATAGTGCAGGCCGACTTCATGGTCAGGTTCATAGTCATTGCCGCTAATTTGTACTCGGTACATCCCGAGATTGGAGCGGCGCAGTCCGGGGTTGTCGGCGCTTTCACTGTACACCTGGGGCAGGGTGATAAAGGCGCCACCGTCATCCGCCCAGCTTTTGATCTGGGGCAGGGCGCTTAAGGTGGTTTGCCCGGAGAGGATGGGGCCGTTGCTGATCTTGCGCGGTAGCAGATGGATGGCCCCGCGCGGTGCATTTAACAGCGCCGCAGGAGAGCGCAACAGATGCTTCGGATCGAGCTTGAGCTTGACCAGGGTATCGATCCGCCGCAGGGTATCGCGAAACAGAAAGCGGGTGCGTTCCAAGGTGCCGAAGAGGTTGGCAACCGCGGGAAAACGACAGCCACTCAGGTTGGTGAACAACAACGCCGGCCCCTGATGCTGGTAGACCCGGCGCTGGATGGCCCCGGCAAGCAGATCGGGATCGATGGGGCGATTGATGCGGATCAGTTGGCCGGTCTGTTCGAGATCATTGACGGCTTGGCGTAAGGTTTTGTATCCCATAGTATTAATTATCCGATTTGGAACAATCAGGAATTGTTAAAATGGCGCCTGTGTTTCCATGGCCTGGAAAATATAGCGGGAAAAATTGATCAGCAACGGATCGTCAATACGCGCTTTTTCCATGACCACAGAGCGTCGCCGGCGATGCGGAAATCCTTCAACATAATGGCAGACAAGCTCCCCTGATTCAAGATATTCGCTGACCAGACTGCGCGATAAAAAAGAAACGCCCCCACCGGCCAGTACTGTCTGGCAAGTCAGTCGCAGATCATCCGAAATCACCACCCTGTTAAAATCATCAAGAGAGATTCCTTGTGTCTGCAACCCCAGGGCAATCAACTGGCGCGAACTGCAGCCTTCCTTGCGGGCATAGAGACATTTATTCAGTAACATATCAAGGGTTAACTGCGGAGTCGGCAGGCCGAGCAGGGGAGAACTGACAAAAACCAGCTCATCGTCCGGCAAGTCGTAATGGTGGAACATACTCAAATCAGTGGTCTCGGTGTGCTCGACCACGGCAATGTCGAATTCTTTTTTCAGCACTCCGTTAAGGGCTTGATGGGGACTGTAGAAAAGAAAGTTCAAGTCGGCCTGATTGCGGGCTTCGGCCATAAACAGACTGAGGACCTTCGGTAAATAAACCGTACCAAAGGTTGGGGTACAGCATAAGGACAGGCGCTGGCGTCCCGAGCTTCCTTTCAGTTTACCCAAAAGAGATTCTTCGATGTCAAGTATCCGGCGGGCACTTTCAAGGACGGTAGTCCCGGTTGTTGTGAGGGTCGGCGTGGTGCCGCTCCGGTCAAACAGGCTTGCACCATAGGCTTCCTCAAGAAACTTGATCCGTTGCGAGATAGCAGATTGGGTCAAGTGAAGCTTTTCCGCCGCTCGGGAAAAACTGCCGCAATCAACAACGGCGAGCAGGGTGCGTAAGTAGCGGGTGTCCATAGTTTTCCTAGTATCAGTGGGGCAGTGAATAGTGACGATTGGTTTTCTAAATATCCCAAGATCAGGATATTAGCTGATTTAATATACCTATTAAAATCATTCGCTACAACAGGGTTCCGCTTGCATGTAGTATGCGCTGTGCTAAACCACAGTTGCAATCTGATCAGATGACTTTTCACCGAGAAAGGAGGTGGACCGGCCTAAGTGGGAAGGTAACATCTACAAAATTGGTTGAAAAAGGAAAGATCACGTCTCATGGGGAGACACACACAAGGAGGTAACATGCAATTCAAGTCAACCGGCACTTCTGTCGGCAGACTGTTCGGCCTGCTGATCCTGGTAGCTGTTCTGGCGGCTTGTGCCACCGGAACCATCAGACAGAAAATGCTGAACCTGCCGCAGATTGAAGGTGCCACCTATGTCGGGCAAGAGACCTGCCTCGGATGTCACGACATGGAAGAAAGTTTCAAGCAAAATGTCCATGGCCGTCTGGCCGATTTCGAGATGATGGGCGCGGAAAAAGGCTGCGAATCCTGCCACGGTCCCGGCAGTCTGCACGTCGATGAGGGGGGCAACCCTGATGTGATCCTGCGTCTGGCCGAGCTCAGTGCCGATCAGACCGGTGCCGTCTGTGCTACCTGCCACTCTGACGGCAGCCTGATGGACTGGACTCACAGTGAGCACGCTCTGGCTGATCTGAGCTGTACCGAGTGTCATGTTATGCACACGGATCAACCACTCAAGGCCAATCTCAAGCTGGAAGATCCGGAGCTGTGCTACAGCTGCCATCAGGAAATGATGGCCAAGAACAACTTCCCGTCACACCACCCGATCAAGGAAGGGAAAATGACCTGCGGGGACTGCCACAATCCCCACGGTGAATTGACCACCAACGAGCGCACTAACGACCTTTGTCTGGACTGCCACAGCCGTTACCAGGGTCCGTTCGTGTTTGGTCATGCACCGGTTGAAGATGATTGTACCATCTGCCATGACCCCCACGGTACCGTCGCCAACAACCTGCTGGTGCAGAACGAGCCGTTCTTATGCCTGCAGTGCCACGAAGGCCATTTTCATTTGCTGCGTGAATCAAATTATGTGCCTGCCCCTGGTACCCCCACCGATGCTGCCAATATTGTCAACAAACACGGCAGTGAGGGATTCCAGACTTCATTCGGCACCAAGTGCACCACCTGCCACAAAGTGGTTCACGGCAGTGATTATCCGTCACAGCCTTTGGGCGGTCACGGTCTGACTCGTTAACTTGAGGAGGTATTAACAATGAAGCAACGCCAGTTATGGCTGCTTGCAGCGCTGTCGCTTGCCTGCCTGATCGCCACCGCCACTCTCGCAACTGCGGAAATGCAGACCAGCGGTACAGTGGAAATCGGTGCCGCAGGCATGGATACCAGTGACAGCCCGGCACGCGTCAATGAATATGTTGGGACTCGTTCAGAAGAGGGTTTCAGCTTTGCCCCGAAACTGTCGGTTGACAGCGTCGGTGACAACTCGGCCCTGAAGTTCGATGTCGACATTATGGGCCCTCGTGATCAACAATATCAGCTTGATGTTGATGCCCAGCGGGTGTTCAGACTTAAGACAAACTACCAGGTCCTTGAATACTGGAAGGATCATGAAACCCTCGACCAGATGGGTGCGACCGGACGTGGTGACACAGATCGGTCACAGCCGAGTGTAACCACTGACAAAATCATGGCTGAATTAGATGAGGCCGGCTACGATATTTACACTTTTAACCCTGCCAATGATCCAGATGGCGGTGTTGGTGGTGGAACTCTCAACTATGATCCGCGTGAGGCTCACGAGCAGGAACTGTCCAACGATTACATCGGCACCCGGCGCGAGTTTAAAGGGGATGTCAGTCTGACCCTGCCGACCATGCCCAATGTCAGTTTTCATACCGGCTGGCGTAGCGAAACCCGCCAGGGGATGGAACAGGCCATCGGTGTGACCAAGTGTGACAACTGTCATGTCACGGCATCCGGTAAGGACATCAATGAGCGCACCGAAGAATTAACCTTCGGGGCCACCGGCCGTTTCGGCAAGGTGACCATGGAGTATGATTACCTCCAGCGCACGTTTGATGAGCGTGCGGAGGCTCCGTCGCGTTATTATGAAGATGCCAACAATCCTTTGGCTTATGGATTGCTTTACGAAAATGGTGGCTATGACTATGCCCGGACGCCTGATTCAAAGAAAGATAGCCATGCCCTGAAGGGGCGAATGGATTTTACTGCGAACACCGCCTTGTCAGCGAGTTATGTTCAATCCGATGTGGAGAGTACAAAAGACTTTGTTGAGGAACGGGACGGATATGTTTTTGATGGTGGTAGTACGCTGTCGACTGAACTGGAATCATTCGGTGCCAAGCTATCACACCGGTTTAACAACGGCTTGAGGTTTTCCGTAAGCGGCAATACCTACGAGATCAGTACCAGTCACAATAATCTCTATTTCCCGGCACGGGAGATAGCCCCCGACGGACCTCTGCCTAATGATAGTGTTTGGCCGGGTGAGGTCACTGATGCCTGGCATTCTGCAGCCGGTCGTGAAGTACGTGAACTCGGCGCCGATCTGGTGTATCGTCTGACTACCGGTACCACTGCTCGTCTCGGTTATGACTACGAAGAAGTTGACCGCGAGGAAGAGGAGCTGGGACACACTAAGACCCATACTCTCAAGGCGGCACTTAATTCCCGGATCAACAAAAACCTGTCGGGACGCATCAGCTATCAGTATCAGAATATTGATGAGCCGATGGCCGGTTCTCATGTCGGTATTGCTCAAGGCATCGGCACCGAAGATCCATTGGGCTCCGGCCTCTGGTATCTTGACTCTGCCGATTATGTCACATCAGGTACCGGCCTGGGCCAGACCGACGGCCGTGTCTGGTATTGGACGGACGTATATCCAAACCGGACGCTTGAATCGACCAACCAGGCTGAAGATGTCCATGAACTAAAATTCAGCAGCACCTGGTCAGCAAAAAGCAATCTGGCAGCTACGGTATTTGCTCGTGCCCGGATGGAAGAAAATGATCGGGTCAAGTATGAGCAAAGCACCTATGTGCCGGGCTTATCGATCTGGTATGCCCCGACCAGCAAGATGAACCTGACCATGGCCTACACCTTCAACAAGCAGAAAACCGAGAATCAGATGTGTGTCGGCTGGTACCATGGCTGAGCGAACGACGTCGCGTCGAGCCAGTTTGGCTCGATCTGTAATACTGCTGAATATGAATCCGATGTCCACACCCTCGCTCTGAATATGGATTATCAGGCTACCGAAAAACTGCAACTCAATGCAGGAGTAACCTATAACAAAGCTGAAGATCAGTGGGATTGGGGCCCCTTTACCGAGCGGGCAACCGTTTTGAGAAAAGATAATGAAACCCCAATCAATACTTCCGGCGCCGATCCAGGCCCCTATGCTCCCGTTAACTACGACACCTGGGAGCAGAACAACAACATCGACAGCTATTCCGACCTGTCCTATGAACAGTATCAGTTCACTGTCGGTGGTCTCTATAATTTTACCGAGACCTTTTTCACCAAGACTTCCTTCACCTATGACATTTTCGACATGAAGGAAACCTATGTCTACGGTGACGAAGACGGCACCGCCTATTATGGCTACGTCGGTTTCGGCTGGACTTTCTGATGTGCTGAATTGTCTTGATGTCATGTAGAAAAACGTTGCCCGGTTGTTTTCAACCGGGCATTTTTAATTGACACAAAGAAGAAAATATCCTAACTTCCCGACATATCGTACATCTGTATACTGTTTATACAGGCTCTGGCAGAAGCACTGAAAAGTGGCTGCCTGGATCTAGGCGGTTGATGCTCGACCAGTGGTTGTAAGTGTCAACCTGGATGAACGAACATTCTATCACACACAGATGGAGTAGTAAAAATGAAGAAAATTGTTGTTCTGATCGCCTGTCTTGCTCTTATGGCCCCAGGCATGGCCTTTTCTTTTGACATCAGTGGTTGGGAAAGTGCCAATAAGGATCGTGGTCAGTGGGCGTGGTTTACCGGACAAGCACAGAAATGTGACGAAACGATCCCTGTGCCCGGCTCAAAAACCCGTGCTGAATGGGAAGAAATGTTGACTTCCGGTAGTGGTCTTCCTTGTGATGGTGCCGGTCT